>JBEKNW010000114.1:0-14237 GCA_049522435.1 Xanthobacteraceae bacterium | reverse complement strand
TCTGGGATTACCTCGGCTCAAGACTGGCTGTCCCGGGCAGCCCGGCCATCCCATACCTGCCGGAATTGGTCGCCACCCAACCCCGACCGCCCTGACCGCCGCGAGTTTTGCCCCTATTACGCCAAAAAAGCCGAAAATCGCAAAGATTCACAAACTCTCAGGGTGACGGAACAGAATTCAGCGGCTCTTGCCTCTGGGATTACTCGGTGTTGAGGTTGGCGAATCGGCTGAAAGTTTCAGATTAGGGAATCGCGCTCTCTGCGCCTTGCTCCAATCCAAATAATCAAAGGTATCGTGAGTCTCCCAAAATTTGCGCTCCTCCGCTTCGCTGCTAAAGCGAGGGATGGGCTTTAGCTTCTTCTTTTTTGTCGGCCGTTTCATCGCAGTTCCCATGAGAGAATATCCGCAATGGTAATACAAGTATTGACACTTGAGCCGATACTCGTGGTCGCTCCTCGGTAGTATCCACTCAGGCCGGCACCCCGCCGGTCTGCCGCAGCGCTTCCCCGGCCGCCATCGCGGCGGCGACCGCGACATTGAGCGAGCGCAGGCCGCGGCGCATCGGGATGATGAGGCGGGCATCGGCCGCAGCATGGACCACTTCCGGCACGCCCGCGGATTCGCGCCCGAACAGCAGGATGTCGTCCGCCCGGTAGCGGTAATCGAGATACGAGACGGATGCGGCGGTCGTGAACAGCACGAGGCGATGGCCCCGACTGCCGCGCCAGGCGGCGAAATGTTGCCACGATCGATGCCGTGTGATCATGACGGCGTCGAGATAGTCCATTCCGGCGCGGCGGAACGCGCGGTCGGTGGTGGGGAATCCGGCCGGCTCGATGATATGCGCCTCGATGCCGAGGCACGCGCACAGCCGCAAAATCGTTCCCGTGTTCTGCGGAATGTCGGGTTCATAGAGGGCGATGCGCATGAGCAGATTCGGGCTTTGGTCGAAACGATGATCGGGCGCTCCGGGCTGCCGATTCCAATCCGCGCCAGGCCGCAGAACGGGCATGCAAGCCGCCCAGGCCGAGGCTTGAGAGTGCCCTCGATGGCACACTTGCACTCTCCCGGTAAGGGTGCCAATAAAACGCCGCCGGCTTGCGTCGCCTCTGAACCTTCCCCAGGTCCAATTCGTTTCCGACACCGCGCCCGACAACGCATAAGGTTCGACCATGAGCGGACATTCGATCTACAAGCCGCAGAGTTCCTTCATGCGATGGATGGAGCGGCGGCTGCCGATCGCCAGCCTGGTCTATTCGTCCTTCGTCGCCTATCCGACGCCGCGCAACTTGAACTATTGGTGGACGTTCGGCGGCATTCTCAGCTTCATGCTGGGGGTGCAGATCCTCACCGGAATCGTGCTGGCGATGCATTACACGCCGCACGTCGACTACGCCTTCAATTCCGTCGAATCGATCATGCGCGATGTGAACTACGGGTGGCTGTTGCGCTACCTGCATGCCAACGGCGCCTCGTTCTTCTTCGTCGCCGTCTATGCCCACATCGTGCGCGGCATGTATTACGGCTCCTACAAGGAGCCGCGCGAGGTGTTGTGGATTCTCGGCGTCATCCTGTTCCTGCTCATGGTGATGACCGGTTTCATGGGCTACGTGCTGCCGTGGGGCCAGATGAGCTTCTGGGCGGCGACCGTCATCACCAACCTGTTCTCGGCGATCCCTGGAGTCGGCGATCCGATCGTCACCTGGCTATGGGGTGGCTATGCCGTCGGCAATCCGACGCTCAACCGCTTCTACTCGCTGCACTACCTGTTGCCGTTCGTCATCGCCGGGGTGGTGGTGCTGCACGTCTGGGCGCTGCACATGGTCGGGCAGAACAACCCGACCGGCGTCGAGCCGAAGACGGAGAAGGACACGGTGGCGTTCACGCCTTACGCGACCGTCAAGGACGCTTTCTTCATCGGCGTGTTCTGCCTGTTTTACGCCTACTTCATCTTCTACATTCCCAACTATCTTGGCCACTCCGATAACTATATCCCGGCCAACCCCGGCCAGACGCCGACCCACATCGTTCCGGAATGGTATTACCTGCCGTTCTACGCCATCCTGCGGGCGATCCCGAGCAAGCTTCTGGGTGTCGTCGCGCTCGGCGCTTCGATCGTGCTTCTGGCGTTCCTGCCCTGGCTGGATACGTCGCGCGTGCGCTCGGCGAAGTACCGGCCGCTCTACCGGCAGTTCCTCATCGTCTTCTTTCTGGTGGTAATCGGGTTGGGCTATCTCGGCTCGCAGCCGCCTGAAGGCGGCTACGTTATCGCCGCGCGCTTTCTCACCGCCTATTACTTCGTGTTCCTGCTCATCATCCTGCCGCTGCTCGGCCTGTTTGAGACCACGAAGCCGCTGCCGAACTCGATCTCGGAATCGGTGCTGCGCGAAGGTCTTCCGGCCGGTGCGTCGGCGCCGCCTCCCGCGGGCGCGAAGGTTTAGGATGCCGGCCATGAACGCTCATCGGAGCATCATCCTCGCCTTCGTGCTTTCGGCTTCGCTCTCGGCGCTCGGCACGCAGTCGGCTTGCGCGCAGGAGCAAGAGGCCCCGCCGCTGCAACGCTGGTCGTTTCACGGGCCGTTCGGCCTGTATGATCCGGAGCAGCTGCAGCGCGGATTCAAGATCTACCGCGAGGTCTGTTCCAATTGTCACAGCCTGAAGCTCCTGGCGTTCCGCAACCTCGCAGATCCCGGCGGCCCCGGCTTCACCGAGGCGCAGGCGACGGCGATCGCGGCCGAGTTCAAGGTTCAGGACGGTCCCAACGACCAAGGCGAAATGTTCGAGCGGCCCGGCCGCATCGCCGATCATTTCCCGCCGCCATTTCCGAACGATCAGGCCGCCCGCAACGCCAATGGCGGGGCGCTGCCGCCAGACATGTCGGTGCTCGCCAAGGCGCGCAGCTACGAGCGCGGCTTTCCCTGGTTCATCCTCGACGCATTCACGCAATACCAGGAGGATGGCCCCGACTACATTCACGCCATCGTCAACGGCTACACCGACCCGCCCGCCGGGTTCGCGCTGCCGCCGGGGGCGCAGTACAACAAATATTTTCCCGGCCACGCCATCGGCATGCCGAAGCCGCTCAGCGACGGGCAGGTGGAATATACCGACGGCACCCCGGCGACGGTCGACCAATATGGCCGCGATGTCGCCGCCTTCCTGATGTGGGCGGCGGAACCGACGCTCGATGCGCGCAAGCGGCTCGGTTTCCAGGTGTTCGTTTTTCTCATCGTGCTGACCGGCCTGCTCTATTTCACCAAGAAGCGGGTCTGGCACGCGGTCAAGCATCACCCCGAGCTCACCGAGCCACGCCCGCCGACGGAATATCCGCGGAGCTGATTCAAGCTAGAATGTTGCGAGCGACCGAAACGACGTTGTCTCGGTCGCGAGCGGCAAGTCTGCCCGCGCGTCTAAGGATGAAGTCATTCGGAAGCGTAAACAGCTTCCAGCGAACGACGCAGGGACGATCGAGACCGGCGGGTTTCAGGTCTTCGATTGCAACGTCGCTCGGCCATTTGGACCGAGCGGCGGTGGTGATCATGGCGCAGATCGAATGGCGGTGTGACTCGTTGAAGGTCGTGTGCGAGAGAATGAGGGAGGGTCTGCGCTTTTCCGCGGCGAGGTCGACGAAGGGAAAAGGCACAACGACCACATCGCCGAAATCACAGATCACGAAACGCCTCTTCGTCCTCCGGGGAATTCCATTCCGACAGCGTGTTGCTCAAAGCCGCCAAGTAGGCGTCGGCCGTCCGCACCTCGCGGATTTCGACAACTTCGCGACGTCGCGACTGAAACCTCTTCCAGACCTTTTTCATGTTTCCGACCGGTTTGATGGATTGCTGCGGCCGGCCGTCCTTGCCGATGCGGGTTTTTTCCCAACTGCCGACGATGCCGTCGACTTCAAGCTCGATGACTTCGCCGGGGGCGAGCGAGAAGATGCGGTCCTTCAGGCCTTTGCCGCCCTCGATGTGCTTTGCCCAGATCGTATCGTCTCGAATCTCGACATAGGCCATCGGCCATACCCCGTAAAATGCTCGTCCTGTGGGAATCTAGGGGTGGGGTGGGGGTGGGGTCAAGGCCCCCCTTTTGCGGCCCCCTGCCGCCGCGATCAACTCAGAACGACCAGCGCCGCATCATGAAGAAGCCGCCGTCGCCCACGAGGCCGACGATGAGCGCCGTCAGCAGCATGAGCAGGAGGCCGACGATGAACGCAGCTGGAATGGCGGCGAGCGCCGCTTTGATGAAGAACAGTATCAGGCGGACAAACGGGATGCGCAGGTCGACGATAACGAAGCGCTGGGCATTCTCGGTCATGGCAAAGTTCTCCTGGCAGGGTTCTCCGGTTGCGTCGGCCGCTATCGTTCGCCAGAGTGAGGCCGGTTGCAAGCTGCCCCGCCGCTCCTGGTGACATGCCGATATGCTCCGGGGACTTGATCGGCCATATCGGATGGGCCCCCGACCATGACCAATGGCGCGTTAGACGATGACCTCAAGGCTGCGATCCGCAACATCCCGGATTATCCCAAGCCGGGCATCATATTTCGCGACATCACCACGCTCCTGGGCGATGCGCGGGCATTCCGTCGCGCCGTCGACGCATTGGTGCAGCCCTGGGCCGGCGGCAAGATCGACAAGGTCGCCGGCATCGAGGCGCGCGGCTTTATTCTCGGCGGCGCCGTCGCCCATCAGGTCTCGGCCGGCTTCGTGCCGATCCGCAAGAAGGGCAAGCTGCCGTTCAAGCGCGTGACCATCGGCTATTCGCTCGAATACGGCATCGACGAAATGGAGATGCACGAGGACGCGGTGGTCAGCGGCGAGCGCGTCATCCTGGTCGACGATCTCATCGCCACCGGCGGCACCGCCGAGGGCGCGGTCAAGCTCTTAAAGCAGATCGGCGCCAACGTGCTGGCCGCCTGCTTCATCATCGATCTGCCGGAGCTGGGCGGCGCCGACAAGATCAGGAAGCTCGGCGTGCCGGTGCGCACGCTGGTCAGCTTCGAGGGGCATTAGGGCCTATGGTTTCGTCATACCGGGGTGATGAGCGAGGTTAGCGCGCAACGCGGGGCCTCCCACAAAGCATTGCCGAGGGTGAGGGGTCGCCTATATCACCTGTATTTGCCGGCCCTCTGGCAGAATCGAGGCCGTGAGGGCAAACTGGCCGGCGGGAGGCCGCCCCGATGGCGCTGCGCGACGTCAAGCTCGACGACAAATACGACCTCGGCCACAGCCGCGTGTTCGTCACTGGGTTCCAGGTGCTGGTGCGGCTCTGCCTGATGCAGAAGGAGCTGGACCGCCGCAACGGCCTCAATACCGCGGGCTTCGTCACCGGCTATCGCGGCTCGCCGCTGGGCGGTCTCGACAGCCAATTCCTCCGCGCCGCACCGTTTCTGACCAAAAACGACATCCGCTTCCAGGGCGGGATCAATGAGGACCTCGCCGCCACGGCGGTCTGGGGTTCGCAACAGGCGGAGTTGCGCGGGGAGGGCAAGTACGACGGCGTCTTTGCCATGTGGTACGGCAAGGGGCCCGGCGTCGATCGCACCGGCGATGTTTTCCGCCATGCCAATTTGGCCGGCACCGCGAAAAAAGGCGGCGTGCTGGCGCTGATGGGAGACGACCACACCGCCGAATCCTCGACCACCGCGCACCAGTCCGAATACCACTTCATCGACGTCATGATTCCGATCCTGAACCCCGCGGGGGTGCAGGAGGTTCTCGACTACGGCCTCTACGGCTGGGCGATGTCGCGTTTCACCGGCGCCTGGGTGGCGCTGAAAACGATGCACGAGACGATTGAGTCGACGGCCGCCATCGACGCCAGCCTGGAGCGGATCAACATCGTCGTCCCGACCGATTTTCAAATGCCGGAAGGCGGCCTCAACATCCGGCTCGGCGATCCGATCCTGGCGCAGGAAGCGCGGCTGCATGATTTCAAGCGTGACGCCATGCTCGCCTTCGTGCGCGCCAACAAGCTCAACCGCACCGTCACCTCGGGCGGCCGCGATCCGAAGATCGGCATCATCACCACCGGCAAGAGCTATCTCGACGTCCGCCAGGCGTTCGACGAGCTCGGCATCGACGAGGTCGCCTGCAACCAATTGGGCATCCGCCTCTACAAGGTGGGGTGTCCCTGGCCGCTCAGCCGGCGCGAGCTTGCGGACTTCGCCGCCGGGCTCGACCTCGTCATCGTGGTCGAGGAGAAGCGCTCGCTGATCGAGGTGCAGGTGCGCGAGGAGCTGTACGGCACCGCCAATCAGCCGGTCTGCATCGGCAAGCGAGATGAAGCGGGCAATTGGCTGTTCCCGGTCAAGGGCGCGCTCGATCCCAACGAAGTCGCGATCTGCATCGGCGAGCGGTTGTTGCAGCACCATCGCAACGACGATATCGCGCAGCGCGTGGCGCGCTTGCAGGAGCTCCAGCGCATTGCGGCGCAAACGCGCGACATCGCCCAGCGCATTCCCTATTTCTGCTCCGGCTGTCCGCACAACACCTCGACGGTGGTGCCGGAAGGCATGCGCGCCTATGCCGGCATCGGTTGCCATTTCATGGCGCAGTGGATGGACCGTTCGACGCTCGGCTATACGCAAATGGGCGGCGAGGGCGCGAACTGGAACGGCGAGGCGCCGTTCTCAAAACGCAATCACGTTTTCCAGAATATCGGCGACGGCACTTACAACCATTCCGGCTCCATGGCGATCCGCGCCGCGATCGCCGCCGATACCAACATCACCTACAAGATTTTGTTCAACGATGCCGTGGCGATGACCGGCGGCCAGGCCAACGACGGCGGCCTCACCGTGCCGCAGGTCGCCCGCCAGGTTGCCGCCGAAGGCGCCAAGCGCGTCGTCGTGGTGACCGACGAGCCGGACAAATATCCGCGCGGCACGGCATGGCCGGCCGGGCTCACCATCCACCACCGCGACGATCTGATCGCGGTGCAGAAGGAGCTGGCGGAAATTCCCGGCGTCACCGTGCTGATCTACGACCAGACCTGCGCGGCGGAAAAGCGCCGACGCCGCAAGCGTCATACTTATCCCGATCCCGACAAGCGCGTCATCATCAACGAACTCGTGTGCGAGGGCTGCGGCGATTGCGGCGTACAGTCGAACTGCGTGTCGGTGCAGCCGCTCGAGACCGAATGGGGAAGAAAGCGCACCATCGACCAGTCGAGCTGCAACAAGGACTTTTCCTGCATCAAGGGCTTCTGCCCGTCCTTCGTCACCGTGCACGGCGCCAAGCTGAAGCGCGGCGCCGGCGTCGCCGCCGATCACGACCTGCCGGTACTGCCCGAGCCGAAACTGCCGGCCATCGCCCAAACCTACAACATCATCGTCACCGGCGTCGGCGGCACCGGCATCGTCACCATCGGCGGCATCTTGGGCATGGCCGCGCATCTCGAAGGCCGCGGCGTCGGCGTGCTCGACATGGCCGGTCTCGCGCAGAAGGGCGGCGCGGTGTTCAGTTACCTGCGCTTCGCCGAAAACCCGCAAGCCATTCACGCGATCCGCGTCGCGGCCGGGCGCGCCGATCTCGTGCTCGGCGGCGACATCGTGGTCGCGGGCACGCACAAGGTGCTCGCCGCGGTCAAGCCCGGCACGACCGAGATGGTCGTCAACACAGCCGAATTTCTGCCCGGCGAATTCACCCGCAACGCCGATTTCTCGCTGCCGAGCGAGCGGCTCAAGCGCGCCATCCTGGCCGATGCCGGTGGCGACAAGACGCATTTCATCGACGCCACGCGCATTGCGACCGCCCTGTTCGGCCAGGCGATCGGCGCCAACATGGTCCTCGTCGGCTATGCCTATCAGCTCGGAGCGATCCCGCTCTCGTCCGCCGCGATCGAGCGGGCGATCGAGCTCAACGGCGAGGCGGTCGCGATGAACAAGGCCGCCTTTCACTGGGGCCGTCGCGCGGCGGTCGATCGCGCTCAAGTCGAAGCTCTGGCGAAGCCCGCGGCCGCGATGACGAGCGACGCGCGGCTTCTGTCCGAATCGTTCGCTGAGACGGTCGAGCGGCGGGCGAAATTTCTCGCTGATTATCAGAATGCCGCCTATGCGGCGCGCTATCGGGCACGGGTCGAGAAGGTCAAGGCGGTCGAGGCCGCGCGTGCGCCCGGCAAGTGTGGTTTGGCCGATGCGGTCGCGCGTTATCTGTTCAAGCTGATGGCCTACAAGGACGAATACGAAGTCGCGCGGCTCTATACGGACGGTGCGTTCAGCAAGCAGGTCGCCAGCGCGTTCGACGGCGAGAATCTGCGCCTGGAGTTTCATCTTGCGCCGCCGCTTCTCGCGCGCCGCGACCGCACGACCGGCCTGCCGCGCAAGATGAATTTCGGCCCCTGGCTCCTCCCGGCCTTTCGGCTGCTGGCGAAGTTCAAATTCCTTCGCGGCACGGCGTTCGATCCGTTCGGCCGCTCGCTCGAGCGACGCAGCGAACGCAAGCTGATCGAGGATTACGAATCCATGCTCGACGAGGTGCTCGCCGCGCTGACGCCCGCCAATCACCACCTCGCCGTCGGTCTTGCCGCGATCCCGGAAAAGATTCGCGGCTTCGGCCACGTCAAGCAGCGGCATCTCGCCGCCGCCAAGGCCGACGAGGCGGCCTTGCTCGAACAATTCCGCGCCGGCTCGCCGGCGCTGCTCAAAGCCGCGGAGTAATCCCTACGCTTCGCCAAAATCCATTCCCTCGAATACTTCACCGAGGTCGAGTGCGGCCTTGATCGTCGGCAGATCGATCTTGGCGCCAGAACCCTCGTAGCGCGTGCTGGTCCAGGTTTCATTCCCGGAGCGGGACAGCACGTCGATGCGCGGCACCTCCGTATCGATGAGGAGGATGTGAGTGAGCGTGCGGACCGTTTGATACTCCACGACCTTCTTGAAACGATCGAAGCTCATCGTGCTGGGCGAGAGCACCTCGATGACGACGCGAGGATCGCGCACGGCCATGTCGTGCCGCCCGGCCTGGCCGCATTCGATCGTCACGTCGGGGCGACGGATGTTGCCGGCCGGGATACGTATGGCGAGGTCGTCGGTCGTCGGCCGGCACGGGCCGCCACGCAGTTGCCGATGCAGGGCGGCAATGATGTTCACCACCGCGCGATCATGCGCTTGCGAGGCGCCGGTCATCATCTTCAGCGGCAGCACGGGAAGGCCGTCGACGAGCTCGTAGAGGCGCTCCTGTTTCTCCTGCCAGGCGAAGAACTCGTCCTCGCTCATCCGCTGAAGTTTAGGCTCAGCCATCGGACTTCTTTCCGCCGCTGTCTACGAAATACTAATCATAACACCACAGGGCACGGCTGCGAACGGGGTCCCGCCGCCGTCCTTGGTGCCCACTGCGAATGGCGACGCGGAGGAGCAGACCTATTCCTGAATGCCTACCGCAGACGCGGCGGCGCGTTGATTACATGCCGTGACCCTCCAGCATCGCACGGCAGGCGCGGCTGATTTTATCGCGATGCGCCTGCAGGCAGGACCCCACGCGAAATTCGTCGGGAATCTCGTCCCGGCAGAATCGGTGCGCATCGCTCCGGCACGCTCGATCCTCCGGCGTGTTGTGCGGGCGGAATTGGTTGTTCTGCGCCGACGCAGCACTCGAGATGACAAGGAGCGCAATGAGGAGGCAAAAGCCGCGGACCATGGTCAGTTCCTTGTTGGGGCGATAAATCAGTGCGCCGAGGCCCATCTCAATTCAGTGGAATGGGGCCATATTGAGACTCGACCGTCAATTCGCGACGGCCGGCCGCGACCTGTCGTTTGCGCGGATGCAAGTCACTCCGCAATCGGGTATGCTGAAGCAATGAACGATTTGCCGCCCATCCCGACGAATCCGGGCCAGCCTGCCGACGAGCTCGCGGCGTCGCCCGGCCTGCCGCACGATGCGGAGCGCCCGACCGTTGCGCCGGCTCTCGGCGAGGGGCCCGCGGAATTGCCGCCCGAAGAACCGCCCGCACGGGTCGAGGCTACGGCGCTGCCGATCGAGGCGCCGTCGGTCGCCGAAATGCCCGCCGCGGCGAAACACCCAACAGCGCCCACGGCCCTCGTTGCCGCCGGCGCCCCGAACCACAAGCCGGCTGCCGATGCTGGTGCGACGAGCGCGGCGGCGCCGGCGGCTTCTGGTATCGGCGTGCTTCTGGTCAATCTCGGCACGCCGGACGCCGCCGAGCCGGCGGCGGTTCGCCGCTATCTGAAAGAGTTCCTCACCGATCCGCGCGTGATCGAAAAGAACACGCTGATCTGGAAAACGCTGCTCAACGGCCTCATCCTGCCGCTGCGGTCGCGACGCAAAGCACGCGACTACCAGAAAATCTGGAATCACGAGAAGGATGAATCGCCGCTGAAGACTATTACCCGGTCGCAGGCGGAAAAACTCGCCGTCATTCTCGAGCCGCTCGGCAAACATGTCATCGTCGACTGGGCGATGCGCTACGCCAATCCCTCGATCGCCTCGCGGCTCGAGGCGCTCGTCGCGCGCGGTTGCGACCGCATTCTGGTCATGCCGCTCTATCCGCAATATGCGGCGCCGACGACCGCGACGGTGTGCGACGAGGTGTTCCGCTTCCTCATGAAGCTCCGCCGGCAGCCGGCGCTGCGCATCATGCCCGCCTATTACGACGATCTCTATTACATCGAGGTGCTGGCATCTTCGCTCCAGGCCGAGCTGAAGGCGCTTCCCTTCGAGCCGGATGTCATCGTCGCCTCCTATCACGGCATGCCGCAGGATTATGTGCAAAAGGGCGATCCGTACGAGAGCCAGTGCGCGACGACGACGCAGCTCCTGCGCGGCCAGCTCGGGCTCGACGAAACCAAGCTGATGCTGACGTATCAGTCCCGCTTCGGCCGCGCCCGCTGGCTGCAGCCCTATACGATCCAGACGGTGAAGGCGCTCGCCAAGAAGGGCGTGAAGAATCTGGTCGTGATAATGCCGGGCTTCTCCGCCGATTGCCTGGAAACGCTGGAGGAAATCGCAGTCGAGAACGCGCGCGTATTCAAGCGTTATGGCGGGCAGAACTTTGCCACGATACCGTGCCTCAACGACAGCGAGGCCGGCATGCTGATGATCTGGCAGCTCGCCATGCGCGAGCTCAAGGGCTGGGTGTGATTGCGCACCGTCATTCCGGCAGAGCGAGCGCAGTGAGCGAGGGCCGGAATCCATAACCACAGACGTCGTAGATCGGCACGAAACGGGTGCCTTGAACGGCTGTGAATATGGATTCCGGGCTCGCGCCTTCGGCGCGCCCCGGAATGACGTCCCCCACGGGCCGCGATCAACCTCTCGTTAACCATATCCGTTCTAACTCCGTTAACCATCGGGGCGCAGCTCGGCGGCCCGTGCTGGTCATCGCGCGGCCCCCGCGCGGGAAAGTCCGCGCGCCGGCTTAAGCTCCTTGACGGTGGTTCGCTTTGGCAGCTTCCGAGGTGACGCGGACGGCGGGGACGGCGGCGACGGCGCGCGCCTTGGGTGCGTGGAGGTTGTTCTTGACGCGCCGTCGACGCGCGCTGAACGTCACCGGCGTCGCGCTTGCCGCGGCGATCGGATCGTCGCCGATGCCGAGCATGGCGCAGACGCCGGATTCCGCGACCGATCTCCTGCAGCCATCGCTCGAAGGCAACCCGACCACCCCGCCACGCTTTCGTGCGCCCGGGGAAACAACGCCGCCTTCCGGGAATCAATCACCGCCGCCCGGGACATTTACGGCGCCCTCCCGCATTGGCGCGATGCCGATCTATGGCAGCCCCACTGGTTTCGGGGCGGGCGACACGGGTTTCGATTCCTTGAACAGGCCGCGGCGCAATAGGTCAGTGCAAACTCCCGCTCCGGGCGGCGCGGCCGCGCCGCAACCCGAAACGACTTTCACGCCGGTGCCGACATTCGCTTCCCCCGCGCCGGCAAAACCTCCCGCGACGAAAAAGCCGCCGCCGGCGGAGATCTACCCGAAGAAGGCCGCGACACGGACCGGAGCGATCTTGCCGCCGCCGCCCGATCAGCCGCCGCTGAGCAATCCGCCGGCCGAGGTGCATCCCTTGTCGGCTGCTAACCGGCCCGGCGCCGTCGTGCCGATCCCGCCGCCGGAGTACTTCGACTACTCCGCGACGCCGCCGCCGACGGCACCGCTGCCCAGCACTCTTCCACTGGGAACAGTGCCGACACGGCCGCTGCCGATCGCCGCGACCGACCCCTACGTTGTGCTTGGCATTAAGACGCCGCCGACCGCAGTGACCGACCCTTACGCTGCGCTCGGCATTCGGGCAGGCTCATTCCTCTTGCTGCCCTCGCTCGATCTGTCGGGGGCTTACACGACCAATCCCGAACGTGTGCCCGGCGGCTCCGGCTCGTCTTATTTCGTCGCGGCGCCGGAGTTACAAGTCCAATCCGATTGGGAGCGCCACTCGCTCAGCGCCGACATCGCCGGCTCTTATACCCTGTACGGTGCGGACCTGATCCCTTCGCTCAATGTTCCTTACCTGAACTCCAAGATCGACGGCCGCATCGACGTCTTGCGCGATACCCAAGTCTTTCTCGAGCAGCGCGTCCTCGTCTCGACCGACAACCCCGGTAGCCCGAACCTGCCAGCCCAGCTTGCCAGGCTGCCGATCAACACCGACGTCGGCGACACGATCGGTATTGGCCAAGAGTTCAACCGCCTCGCCGTGTTATTCAGAGGCACGTTCGATCGCGCGACTTATGACGCCTCTCAGCTCACCGACGGCACAACCTCGAGCAACGCCGACCGCAACTTCGATCAATATGCCGGCATCTTGCGTGCCGGCTATGACCTCGGCACCGGTCTCGCGCCGTTCGTGGAGCTGCAGGAAGATGAGCGCATCCACGACGAGGAGTTCGATGGGCTGCAGCGCGACTCGACGGGCACCACTGTGAAAGTCGGCAGCGCCGTCGATCTGTTCGGCTCGCTCACCGGTGCCATGGCGATCGGCTATGCCGAGCGCTCGTACAAAGATCCGACGCTGCCGGATGTCAGCGGCGTGATCGCCGACGGCTCGCTGATCTGGCAAGCGACCGCACTGACGACCGCTAAGCTCACCGCGACCTCGCAGGTATACGAGACGACCCTGGCGGACGCTTCCGGCGAGCTTAGTCGCGATGTCAACCTTCAGGTCGATCACGCGTTCCGGCGCTGGCTCATCGGCACGCTGAAAATCGGCTACGGCAACGACGATTATGTCGGCTCCCCGCTCAAGGACAATCGCTATTTCGCGTCGGTCGGGCTGGCCTACAAATTATCGCGCGACCTGCAGATCAGGACTGAATTGCGGCAGGATTGGTTGACCGCCACAGAGAGCGGCATGTCTTACACTGCGACCTCAGTCCTCCTCGGCCTGCGATTGCAGCGCTAGGCGGACCTGTCGCGGATATCGCGGGACGGTCGAGGCCGACCCCCATCTGCGACCTTCTGCGGAGCCATTGCCGCGTCCGCTTGCGGGGGAGTCACCCGGTCATGCGGCGGCACCTAAGGATAATTCCTGAATTGAAGAACCTGTGCGGCTGCGATTATTGGGCAAATGGTTCCTTTTATCTATCGATGCCCCGCGACGGGCTTGAATGTGCAGGGATTGTTGGCCGACGACCTGTCCGCGAACAAGAGCGAGACCTATGAGACCTATGAGACCGTGAAATGCGCGGCTTGCAGCCGCATGCATCTCATTCACCGGTCAACCGGCAAAATACTGGGCCGAGAGGACAAATAGCCGCCTCACTCAACCGGCGAGCCCTACGAGTTATGCCCGCCATCAGTACCCGGAAGTTGGCTCACGTTTGATCCAAGTCGAGGCTGATTTGCTCTATCGACATTATTATTCCAACAAAGGGGAGCCTGCCATGCCGATCACCAGCGTCTTCATCCTTGCTGGAATCATCTTCGCGTTCATCGTGTTTGCGGTGGTTTTAGCCTGGGGCGAATACCAGACGCGGCATATCGGCCGAACCAGCCGACAACATTTCGCAACGAGCGCTCAAGTTCACTCGCTCAAGAAAGCCGCCGAAGATGCCGACTGCAGAGGGCCCGCGCAGAAAAAGGCGGCCCATCTTGGCTAGTATCCCGATACCGAAGTTCGCATGAGAGTGTGTCGCAGGCGCTTGCGAACTTCGGAATCAAAGGGACACTAGTCGCCCGCGTCCTTGATTCTGCGGTGTTTTTCTGAATCTCTGTCGCCGCGATGCAGCGATGGAGGTGGTTCGTGGCGGGGAAAGAGATTGCGGTCAAGAAGTACGTTGTGCGGCTG
>JBEKNW010000113.1:0-14542 GCA_049522435.1 Xanthobacteraceae bacterium | reverse complement strand
CACGGACTCAATGGCAACAGCGCCGACCCGCGAATTCCCGCCCTCGCCGCACAGCGCGTCGAGTATCTTGAGACGGCTCTGCGCGATTATCAGACCCACGCGCGCGCGTACCCCGAGATGGTTGCCATGTCCGATGTTCTTAGCGAGGATGATGTCAAGAATCTCGCGACTTACTATTCGCATCAGCGGGCGCGGGCCTTTGTATTCATGGCCCTGCCGGAAAAACAATGAATTGGGCCGCGACGCTTCGCCGATGGGCAATACCTTGGCCGATGTGCAATACAATGACCGGACCATTCGGCCGCGGCCAGTTGCGCGCTCGAATGATACGGTTCCCAAAATCGATCGAGGACTCCAAGCATGAGTGACCAGGCGCCGCTGCACCGTCTCTATCATCACTATTCCGAGCTGCCCTACAGCCTGCGCGTACTGTATACGGCTGCGCTCCTCACTCTCGGGTTGGGATATCTTTTCGCCTTGCTCAACGTCTACTTCACGTACGCCGGAAAGGCGGGCGGCAATCCATGGATGATGACCGAAGAGGATCTCGTAGTCGCCTATTCCGGCAGCGGCACGGTTTCGATTCTCGAAGGCGCCCTGCGTGGGCCGATGTCGACCATGTTGCCGCGTGACGAGATGAACACCGTCATCGCTTGGGTCCAGACAGGCGCCGACCGCACGGGGTACGATCGAGACGTGAGGCCCATTATCGATAAGCGCTGCATGATCTGCCACGACGGCAGCAACCCTCACATTCCAAACCTATTCGGATACGACAACATCAAGAAGGTCACCGAATCCGACACCGGCGCGAAAATATCGACGCTGGTTCGCGTGTCGCACATTCATATGTTCGGCGTACCTTTCATCTTCTTCATCATGGGGCTGATGTTCAGCCATGCCTATGTCCGGCCGATATGGTTCAAGTGTACGGTCATTGCGCTGCCGTTCCTGAGCGTCATGGTGGACGTGAGTTCCTGGTACATCATCAAGATTTTCCATCCGTTTGCCTGGGTCGAGATATGCGCGGGCATGCTGATGGCCGCGTGCTTCGCCTTCATGTGGCTGGTGACGCTGTACCAGATGTGGTTCTCTCCGCTACCGGCGATCGTTGCCGAGCGACTGGGCGGCGATATTCCCGGCTCGGCCGACCTGAGCCCGGCCAGGCCGCTGCAAGTTGCGAAGGCCGAACCGGCGCGGTAGCGAGGAAGGCGCCTTGAGCGAAGCATTCTCGCCGAGCGCCGGCGGGAGCGGTCGGAACAGCGCAGCCGCGCAGCACGCCGGACCGCCGCCTCAGCGTCGCTCGGGCTTCCTGCCTCGGGTGCCGCCCGAGGCGGTGCGGCTCCGACGGCGCGATCGTCAAGACCGTCGCGCCGCCAACCGGCAAAGTCCGCGCAAGCGTGTGCCAATCCACATCAGTTCCAATCAAAAGACTCGGAGTTTGATCTATGTCAACGCGAAGTCGTTGTCCGTCGATATTATGTTGAACAAAGTGATTTCCGCGGCCTTTCGACACAGCCTTTCGAAAAGAACACGGCCAATGACCGATGCGCCCCATCTTCGATCGAGAAGGCTTCGCCGCCGATGCAGCGGCCGCGTCCGATTCTCACTCAAGAAAACCTCGCCATCGAGCGAAATGAGTTGAGAACGGGATCAGCCATGCCGCGACACATTTTCCGACTTATCGTGCTGGTCGTGGCCTGCGCCGTGATCGGCTATGCGGCGAAAAGAGTCTTCACGGTCAAATCATTTTACGAATACGGCCATTACCGGGGCGATTCGGTCGCGCAAATCGCCTCGGAAAAACCGAAGTACAGAGGCGTTGGATATTGCGCGTGGTGTCACGCCGAGCAAGTGGCGGCGTGGTCCAAAGGCATCCACAACAGTGTCGCCATCGGAAAAGTCGTCAAATGCGAAGTCTGCCACGGCCCCGCCAGCGAGCGAGATCAGCGCGGCATGTTCGTGATCTCGACGAGCGGCCCCGATCACCCCGCCAACCTCAAGATGTCTGTCCCAACAGACACGAGAAAGCTCTGCACCCTCTGCCACGAGCGGCTGACCGGGAGACCTGCGCAACAACCTCAGATCGTGGTCGCCGATCACGCCGGCACGCAACAGTGTACCGTTTGTCATAATCCCCATTCTCCAACGCTCAATCTGGTGTTTGCCGAAGCCGCGGCGCCAGCCGGCGATGCACTCGCCGGCAAGACCAAGGCTGAGGCTTGCGCGGTCTGTCACGGCACCGGCGGCGTGAGCAAGAATCTCCCCGGCCCCAGCCTTGCCGGCCAGAATGCGACCTATTTCATCAACGCCGTGAAAGCATACCAGACGGGCGCGCGCAGCAATCCGATGATGAGCGCTGTGGCGCAGGGGATCAAGGATGAAGACGCCGGCGATCTTGCGGCCTATTTCACGGGCTTGAAATGCGAAAGCACCGCGCCGGCGGATCGCGAGGCCGCGTCGAGAGGTCAAGCAATCGTATCGAAGTGCGCCGCCTGTCACGGCGCCGATGGACACGCCAGCAATCCCTCCTGGCCGAGCCTGGCCGGGGTGTCCAAGGATTATCTGGTCGATGCCCTTCATGCCTACAAGAGCGGCGCCCGCAACAATGCCATTATGGCCGGAATCGTCAAGGACTTGAGCGACTCGGATGCGGAAAGCGCGGCGGCCTATTACTCCGGCGCCGACTGCAAATAACGCACGCGGCCACTGGAGCTTGCCGGGGAACAGCGCAAGATGGAAGACAAAGAAAAGCTCGAGAAGCAACAGAGAGAGCGGCGCGAATTCCTGAGCTGGCTCGGAGGCGCGCTCGCATGCGGCGCGGCCGTCGTGGCGGGGGACTTGGGGCCGCCGCAAGCCGTTGCCGCCGGCGAAGCGGTCGCGGCGCAAGTGCCGGCAATCCCGGGATATGACTGGACCAAGCACCGTTGGGCGTTCGGCGTCGACGCCACCAAATGCATCGGCTGCCTGCGCTGCGTCGCAGCCTGCAAGAAGGAAAACACTGTTCCCCCGGACGCCCATCACTTCCGCACCTGGGTTGAACGCTACGTCACTTTGGAGGGGGAGGAGACCGCCCGCATCGACAGCCAAGCCAATCCGGTCGACATCGCGGCGTCAGGTTCTGAAGGAGAATATCGGTTCGCCGATCGCTACAGGGATGCCAAGGTCGCGAAGGCTTTCTTCGTGCCGAAGCTATGCAATCACTGCACGAATCCGGCCTGCGTGCAGGTCTGTCCCACCGGCGCGACCTACAAGACCGAGGACGGCGTCGTTCTCATCGACCATACCTATTGCATCGGCTGCCAATACTGCGTGCAAGCCTGTCCTTACGGCGCCCGCTTCTTCAACCAGGAGAACAACACTACGGACAAGTGTACGTGGTGCTACCACCGCATCACCAAGGGCCTGCTGCCCGCATGTGTCGAGATTTGTCCGGTCGGCGCGCGCATCTTCGGAGATCGCAACGACGAACAAAGTGTCATCAGCCAGTTCATCCACAACAATCGGGTCCAGGTGCTCAGGCCCGAAACCGGCAATGCGCCGAATGTGTTCTATGTCGGCATAGACGAGGATGTGAACTGATGGAAGCGCTGTTCCAGTCCTCTCCCTTCACCGGCTACGTTTATCCCAACGAGACGGTCATCCCCTGGACCGTCCTCATCGTGGTTTACCCCTATCTTACCGGGTTGGTCGCCGGCGCCTTTACCATTTCCAGCTTATACCAGGTATTCGGTTTCCGCCAATTGCGGCCGGTGGCCCATTTCGCTCTGCTCGTTTCATTGTGTTGCATGGTTGTTGTTCCGCTGCCCCTGCTCTTGCACCTCGGGCATCCGGAGCGAGCCTTCAATGCCATGATCACTCCACAC
This sequence comes from Xanthobacteraceae bacterium, assembly GCA_049522435.1. GTDB lineage: Bacteria > Pseudomonadota > Alphaproteobacteria > Rhizobiales > Xanthobacteraceae > BOG-931. The sequence goes on along the minus strand of JBEKNW010000113.1, from coordinate 10,676 downwards.
GCAACCTCGGCTTTCGCCGTCTTTGCTTATGCAGCGCTTTTTTACGTCATTCTGTTGATGGTGGAGACGTGGTTCGTGTTTCGGCCTTACATCGTACACGAGGCCCAACGGCAGAACGGGGTGCTGAGCTGGATTTATCGCGCGGCGACGCTCGGATCGTACGACGTCTCCGAGAACGCCATGAGCTACGACCGCAAATGGGTGTTCTGGTTGGCCATCATTGGCATTCCCGGGGCCCACGGCTTGCACGGCTACGTGGGATTCGTGTTTGGCTCGCTCAAGTCGCGCGAATGGTGGTCATCCGATCTCATGCCGGCCATCTTTCTGTTTTCCGCGATCATCTCGGGGACCGCGCTGGTGATCGTGCTCTATGTCCTATCGTGCAAGCTGCGCAAGGTCCCGGTCGATCTGCCATGCCTGAAAGTCATGGCTTATTCGCTGTGGGGCTTCATGATGTTCACGTTGCTGTTGGAAGGGGTGGAATTCGCCAGCCTGGTCTACCGGGGTCGCGAGGGCTACGACATGATCATGCAGTTCGTGGAAGGCCCGCTGCTTGTTCCCTTCTTCGTCCTGCAATTCGGCATCGGCTCGGTGCTGCCGCTCGTCGTGATTACCTTCTTTATTTGGCGAGGCGCGAACGATCGGGCGTTGGTCGTCGGAGTCACAGCGAGCGCAACTTTGGTGCTGCTCGCGGTGTTGATGATGCGTTACAACGTGGTCATCGGTGGGCAAGAAATCTCCAAGACGGGCAAAGGATTGCTCGCTTATCACCCGCCCATTCTCGGCAGGGAGGGCCTATTGGCGGCGGCTATAGTGCTGATTCTGCCGCCCGTCTTGTTATCGGTATTGGTCCGATTTCTGCCGCCGTGGCATGACCGGGAGCAAACGGCATAGACCTTTCCCGCGCTTTGGTCTCATGTCGATAATGGCGCTCGAACTGTTTTGTATGCGTGTAGCGTCTCGTCATCATCGCGGCGCGCTTGGCGATGCGCAGGTAGGATTGCGGCAATCGCCACTCCGTGCCTGCGGGCCAGGCGATTGAGCCACTTGATCGCCGCGTGCAGGAACGTGGCGTCGGTCGGAAACCGTGATGGGCGCGTGGCTGCCTGGCGGCCACGGCCGCAAGCGCCGTCTGGGCCGAACCAGGTGTCGGTCCCATGATACTAACGGCACTGAGGCGCTTGCGCCGGATCGCTTCAAAGGCTTCTGGCAAGACTGACTAAAATCAGCGCGTTCACGCCGCGCCGCCCTGGCGCGCAACAGATGGCATTTAAGAACGTATGACCCGTAGAAACTTATCCAGTTTTCCCTGCCGATGCAGTGATGCAGTACCGCTCCCCACTCTAACTTACCTTGCAATGCCGCCGGCATCTGGTTTTTGTAAATGGGATCGGGATGCCACCTTATTCCGTCGGCGCGTGCTGCGACACTTTGGAAACGTCGACCTCCCAATCTAATCCATCCCAGCTTCTCTTGATTGAAATTTTGCCGTCAACGTTACAGATGCCGAGATCTACGTCTTTGTTCGGCAAGACTACAAACACTCGTTTGCCCACATTAACCGTGACGATCCCGTCGTGCCCCAGACCGTTCCGAGCTAATCGCTTCAGTTGGCTGTAGTACGGTTCGTTTCTCCACGAAAGCGGCCAGCCAGGATCGACATGAAAGACAAGGTTGCTCGTGTTGCCGTAACGCACATGACAGATCACGATTTTTGAACGCGTCGGCTGCCATTCGTCACCAAACTTTGCGTCGGTCAGCCACACGCAATTAAAGGCGCGACATACGTTGGGTCTGGAATCGTAAATGCTGCATCCGGTGCTCTTGAGGCAATGAGGACACCATTGACTCAGCTTGTTGGGCTCGACAAGACCCAAAAGCTTGCAGCAAAGCGCACACGATCCGCAACTGCGGCTCTGTGTGTTCGGAGATTTGAGGTCAATCATCAACATCGCCCCACTGTCAATTCGCCCCAACGAAATTAAGTACCAATGAGCTTAGCCGATATTCTCCAGATGACTCCCGAATTAGGGCGAATATTAGCGCTGCTTCGCCTGCGCAACCGGGCGCCGTCTGTCAGATCGAGTTTCGGCTTTACATTTAACCGCTCCAGTGAAGAACTTCCCGTATAGAACATGTAATCCATCGCGCCACCTAGGGCGTTAACCGGGATCGCCGTCGCAAAGCTACGACGAGACCCATAATTGGTGTAATTTTCTTATCGTACTCGTGTATCCGATGCTCAAGTATATCCACAAAGAAACCGGCGGCCTCGGCTAAGCGGCTGACATAGCCAGGACTGTGAGCATAACAGCCACCCTTTGCCAGGGAACTATTCTGATGCACAACTACTTCGTGGTTGTTATGCCCGCTGTCATTCAGGAACAGCGTAAAAACGAATAGCCCATCATCTCTAAGAGAAGACGCTGCGGCATGGAACACCGGTGTTAAATCACCGAAGTGAATGAGAGTGGCGGCACAGGTTATGACATCATAACTATTTGCACTATCTGCCATGAAGGACAGTAAGTCACCTAGATGTGCATGGTCATATACCGCTTTTTCTCTGGCCTTCTCCAGCATGGCTGCTGACATATCGATTCCATCAAGTCTGTTTGCCAAATCACGTACCAAAACTCCTACCAGGCCAGTGCCGCAACCGGCGTCAAGAATATCTAACTTTTTTGATTTACGCGGCAGCTTCTTAAGTGCCCCCGCCACCAGCTGATGCCCAAAATAATAAGTCTTTCCTGAATCCCAATCGTGAGACCTTTTGACATAGAGTCTGTTAAGGTGAGATGCTGAAGCCCGCATGGGCATTCGCTCAAGACCCAAGCTCGCAAGTAAAAGTCGAGCACCTAGAGTATCCTCAGGGTCAATCTCCAGCGCTCGTCGGTAGCTGGCCTCCACATCAGCGAGCTGACCGAGTTCCTTAAGGGTGGTGCCCATGTTGAGATAGGCCTCGGCGAAGTCCGGCTTGAGGGCAAGCGCACGCCGATATTGCGCCACCGCCTCATCCAATTTGCCCTGGTCGTTGAGCGCGATGCCAAGACTGTTGTGCGCTTCGGCGAAGTCCGGCTTGAGGTCGAGGGCCCGTCGATAGCAGGTGACCGCCTTGTCCGGCTTCCCCTGGCCGTTGAACACGATGCCGAGATTGTAGTGCGCTTCGGCGAAATCCGGCTTGAAGGCAAGCGCGCGCTGATATTGCGCCACCGCGTCGTCCAATTTGCCCTGGTTGTTGAGCACAATGCCGAAATTATTGTGCGCTTCGGCGTAGTCCGGCTTGAGGTCGAGGGCCCGGCGATAGCAGGCGACCGCCTCGTCCGGCTTCCCCTGGTCGTTGAACACGATGCCGAGATTGTAGTGCGCCTCGGCGAAGTCCGGCTTGAACGCAAGCGCACGCTGATGTTGCGCCACCGCCTCATCCAATTTGCCCTGGTCTTTGAGCGCATTGCCGAGATTGTAGTGCGCTTCGGCGTAGTCCGGCTTGAGGGCCAGCGCACGCTGATATTGCGCCACCGCCTCGTCCAGTTTGTCCTGGTCTTTGAGCGCATTGCCGAGATTATTGTGCGCTTCGGCATAGTCCGGCTTGAGGGCAAGCGCACGCTGATATTGCGCCACCGCCTCGTCCAATTTGCCCTGGTCTTTGAGCGCATTGCCGAGATTATTGTGCGCCTTGGCGTAGTCCGGCTTGAGCGCCAGCGCACGCTGATATTGCGCCACCGCCTCATCCAGTTTGCCCTGGTCTTTGAGCGCATTGCCAAGATTATTGTGCGCCTCGGCGAAGTCCGGCTTGAGCGCCAGCGCCCGCTGATATTGCGCCACCGCCTCATCTAATTTGCCCTGGTCTTTGAGCGCATTGCCGAAATTGTTGCGCGCCTCGGCATAGTCCGGCTTGAGGTCGACAGCTCTGCGATAGCAGGCGACCGCCTCGCCCAGCTTTCCCTGGTCTTTGAGCGCATTGCCAAGATTGTTGTGCGCCTCGGCCAAGTCCGGTTCGAGAACAAGCGCCTGGCGATAACAGGCCACCGCGTCATCCAGCTTTCCCTGGGCCGTGAGGGCTAAGCTTAAGCTAGAATGGTATTCAGCAGATTTAGCGTTGATCGCGATCGCTTTACTGATCATGTCAACAGCCAAATCATGGCGTCCCATCTGGTAGGCAACCACCCCGAGCAGGTGTAGGCTGTCGTCATGGCGGGGATTGACCGCCAGAATCTGCCGGTAGAGCCTTTCGGCTTCGTTCAGGCGCCCGGCCTGATGGTGTCGAAGAGCATCAGCGAACACCTTTTGCACGCCCGGTGACGCTCCTTGCATCACGGGTCTGCCCAGCTTCTTTTCCGTCCGGCGTTGTTTGCGGTTCATCTGCTGCCAGACATCTCCCAGATAGACGGCCCATCCGTCCACTTCTGATCTTAGACTAAATGTTGACCGTCGTCCTGAGGTGCGCGCCGAAGGCGCGCCTCGAAAGATGCTCCCCGGGCCGTCGCCCTGCCCGAAATCGGGTCTACCCGATTTCGGAATTCCAAGCGCCAAGTCGGCAACAGCCGACTTGGGTGGCTCGCGGAGCCTGTCATCGGGCCGGCCGAAGGCGGACCCGTTGGCTCGCACCTCTACTGATTGCCGTTGGTATGACTTGGTGTTCGACCGTTGCGCCAACGGTCAGCAGCTCAAGTGCCTGACCATGACCGACGAGTTCACCAAGGGAAAGCCTGCGAGGCGCTTCCGCCAGGTGTAGATCGTCGGCTCGCTGACCCCGTGCCGTTCGCCGCCGCCGACACTTGCTCGCGATCAGCCTCGCGGACCTATTCGTCATGGCCGGGCATCACGCGTGAGAGAGACCAGGGCCCATGCGTATTATCGTTGGTCCCAAAAATCCGGCACGGATCAAGCGCGGTCTTGGAGTTTCGATGACGCGGAAGGCAACGGCGCCCAAAATGCGGCCGGGGCCACGTGGGCCCCGGCACAAGAACCAAAATTTTTGCGTCTTCCCCCGCTACCACCTGGCTACGAGCGACGCGGCCAGCATCTGCACGTTGTAGTTCGGGTTGTCGTAGGCCATCCAAATTGCGTTTGTCATACCCGATACACCCGGTATGTCAGTGAAGGGCGCGAGCGCGTCATTCTGCCAATTGGCGACCGAATTGCGCTCCCAGGTGTAGCGCAGTCTCGCAAAGAGATCGCCCTTAAAGCCCATTTGATGGACCCAGGACGGGTCGAACTTGTAGGTCGCCGTTGCATCCAGACGCTGGAAGTTGGTCGTATCATTCGGGTATGCAGTAAAGCTCGCTGCAGGCGTAGCGCCTGTGGTGCAAGACGGCGTTGAGACACATGTCTGCTGGTCGACGCTGAACGAGTACGAGTAGCGCGCGTCAAGGTCGAGCGAACTCGGTATCGCTGCCCACCTAATCGCGGCCGTTACAGTATTCACGTACTCCTGGTCGGTGGTGGTTACCTGAGCCCCATAGAAGGAATTCGCCGGCGGCGGCGGCGGCAACACCACAGCGCCATGGCCTATACCGGCTTGGCTATACAGCAATTGATTATAAGACTCCCAGTAGTAGGACGCCGAGATCGACAAAGTAGGCGTGATGGCCCAACCAACGTCGACGCCCGCGCTGATCGACTTTTGATCGCGCAGGCCGTCCTGGGTGAGCGAATTGAGGCCGTAATAGTCATCCTTGTACTTGACGCTCGGGGTGACGGTGACGCCCGGGAGCACGACCATATCGAGAAGGAAGTCCGCCTTCGTTCGCTGCCGATTGTCCAAGAAGAATTGCTGATACGCCTGGGAATAATACCAACCGGGATCCGACGTAAATGCCGTCGTGTAATTTCCCACGGTTGGGAATTGAACGGATGCCACGTTCATGAAGTAGTTATAATTCCCCTCGGTTCGGTCGGAATAGTAGCCGCTCGCACGCGCGGTCATCCAGCCCGTCGGTTTCCAATCAACGGACCCCTTCACGGAATTTTCGGTGGTGGAGGTGTCGTCGGCTAGCGTGTAATCATAATGCTCGTAACCGTAAGCGGCATTGAAGTTCCATTCCCCAGTCGGCCGCCAATTCAGCTCGGCACCGCCATTCTGCTTGATGTAGCCGAGCGACAAGCTCGAAAACGAGCCGTCAAAGCCAGTTGGACCGCAAGGAGCTGCGGCTGTGCGTGCCGTGCCGGTTCCGTCGTAGGGGATCCAGCACGGGAAAATGATCCCCGGTGTCTGGTTGTCGAAGTCGTAATAACGGTAGCTCAATTTCGACGTCAAAGTGGGAATAATTTGCGTGGTGATTACGTTGTTGCTCATAAGCGTGTTAATGTCACCACCGAGGCTTTGCGCTGGCAGGGCGGCGACGCTGTTCCAGGGAGCCCCGTTCGGGCTTGCCGCCGCGAGCGGGTTATTCGTCATCGGCAGAAAGCCCGCATTCTGCGTCATCATGGTGTAGCTTGTGGTGCCGACGTAGCGGCTATTCAACGGCAGATCCGCGGTCGACGTTGTGCTGAAGCCATTGGCCGCATTGCTGGGCGGCGTCGACATCTGGGCGCTTCCGCAATTGTTTGTTCCCGCTGCCGCTGCCGTGGGTGCTACACAATTTCCCCTGGGGGCAACGGCTCCGGTAGGAAAGAACGGATTTTGCACGGTGTAATTTGAGATATTGTCGGTATAGACTGAGCCGGTGTACGCCGCCTTGAAGGTGAATTTCTGCCCCCACGGCGAGATGCCGAGATATTCGCCATTGGCGCCGAAATTCTGCGTGCTGTCGTCGATCGGCGCCGGGACGTTGGTGGGCTGAAAGCCACTCAATTCAACTATGCCAGCGGGCTGCGTGCCCGTCCGCGTCATATAGGAATAATCCACCCGGGCGTCCCACGCGGTCCAAGCATCGGTCGCGCGATAGCTGACTGCCGCGGTGTTGCGCTGGATGCCAAGATCGATACCATACAAATAGGGAAGGATACCGCCGGCTTGGGGGGCGTGGATATTCAGATTGACGCCGGGTGATGTGGTGGCGACAGGATTTGCCACCAAGCCAGCCGGCACGGTCAACGCGTTGGTGCCAACGCCGCCAAAGATGGTTTGCGCGCTGGTGCTGTACACATGCGGCGTCTGATCCCAAATGACCGTGAGGTATTGCTCACCGACCTTCGATGCGGTCAGCTGATAGGACTGATCGCTAAAGCCGCCAAAGTTGGAGGCGATATTGTTGGCCCACAGGTCGACCTGGTAGAGGCCGTCACTGCTGCCGGTGGCGACATGGCCGCCACCGAACGCACCCGGCGCGACAATGCTGTACTCGTAGTACTTCGCCAAACTTTTCTGGTTGACAGTGGCATAGCCGCCAGTGGCGAAATTGCCGGAGTTGGTGTCAGCCGATACCGAGCCACCCCGTGTTGGATCATTGAGAAAGTCGCGTCCGCCGACCTCCAACTCGCCGTGGGTCCACCAGTACGGCACAGGCTCCGCCTTAACCGGGAATGCAGTGTCGGTCGGCCATGGTTCGCCCGGCCATGCAGCAGAGGTGCCCAATCCGTCGGTCCACGCATTGGCGCCGGTCGCCGATCCGCCTTGACAGCACTGAGCAAACGCGTCGGTCGAAACCAACCCCGCTCCGCTCAATACTGCGCCGACTATACAGGCTCTAACCAGTCCGCCTCGGTATGACATTGCCCCGCCCCTCAACTTCAACCTGTAACAAGTTCACGTCTTCTCCACTGCGAGTCACGCTTTACGATCTCAACTCATCGCTGGAGAGCTCCACCCGCAGGACTGTTGCTGCCATGAATATATTGGTGGCAGTTCTGGCAGGCGCGGCCCATTGTGAGGCTTGAATTGATCCCGGTTGTTTCCGCGTGGCCAATTGAGTGGCACTCGAAGCACAGCCTCGGACGCGACATTTTCAGCGAGAACTCGTTGATCGAGCCATGCGGATCGTGACAGTTCAGGCAATTCTCGCGCACCGGCGCATGCTCGAACAGGAACGGTCCGCGCTTTTCGGCGTGGCATGAGTAGCAATTGTCGTTGATCGAATCTTGCTTAATCAGCGACTCGGTGACGCTGCCGTGCGGATTATGGCAATTCGTGCACACGATCTTGCCCTCGCGCATCGGCATGTGCGACGAGCGGAACATCTGCGCGCGCCGGTCCTTATGGCACTGGAAGCAGGTGTCGGGCTGGAACGCCGTTTTCAACTGGCTCTGGGCCGACACCGCCTTCATGATCGTGTGGCAATTGGTACAGGCCAAGCCGCGCACCTGGTGCACGCTGCCTTCCCAGTAGGCTCTCCCGCCGCGCTCATGGCAGCCGAGACAGACGGCGTTGTTCTCTTCCGCCGTCCGGCTGAGATCATTTTGGCGGTACGAAATGATGCCGCCGACGCCGCGGCCGCCGCCGGCCTTGGCGTGGGCCGAACCTGGGCCGTGGCACGTTTCGCATTCAATCTTGCCCTGCTTCTGCAGCCGGCCCATGAGCGTGTAGCCGAACGCATCAGCCCAGGCGGAGTGGCAGCCTAGACAGACCTTCGATCCCACATAAGTCGCTTCGAAGACTGGCGGGGCTTTTGTCGTTGTCGCTCTCGGCGGGCCCGCCGCAGGCGGCGGCGCATTCGGCGGCGCGCCCTGCCCTAGGTCACGCAACGCGTCGAAAAGATTATCGGCGGCGAATTTCGGCTGGCCTTTGATCGATGGCAGCGGACCGGCGCCGATTCGTTGGCTGAAGGCGCGCAGCGCCGCATAGCCATCGCCGTCGAAATCGTCACGGGCGACGCCGGTGGATGCTTGATTGATGATGCTTTCGGCAGCGGGCTGCGCGGCGACACCTAGTTGAATGTAGCTGCGCAGCTCTGCGATTGGATCGTTGCGGCCTTGCACATCATCGGCTCTCGCCGAGGCGCTGAAGCTCGACAACGCACCGCAAACAATGCCGACCACCGCAAACATGACCGACGGTCGCGCACACGGGCAATTGCCCGGATCGCGTGGCAACAGACGCATGATAGAGCCCCCCAAGAACTGCGACCTTTCGTCACCTAAATTATAAAATCAAGAAAATAATTGCGGTCCTGCACTCAAATGAATTGGAGTATGGCAGGAAGGCAACACTCTACTTTCGGCTAACGCCGGCTCGAACTTGCACTTTGCACTGCGGAGCGATATCGATAGAGATTACGTTGCTTTTTGATTTGGTCACCTGAACAGCCAAGGAGAATTCTTCATGCAGCGCGCGGAAATTCCAAGGACTTTCAACCTGTTCGGAACCACCGCTGTGGCCATGGCCGCGGCTGTGGCGTCCGTGGCATTGATCGCGGGGACGGCGGTCACGCTCTCGCCTCGTCAGGCGCAGGCACTGCCGGCTTATGCGTCGCAAACGGGGCTGCCATGCGGGCGGTGCCACGTCAATCCGGCGGGTGGCGGAGCAAATACCGCTTTCGGCAAAGCCTTCGCCGCCAACGGCCACAAAGTGCCGCAGAAGTAGTAATAAGAATAAGCAATCACGTCGCCGTCCGAGTACGCGATCAGCGTGCTTCATTGAGCCGGGACGCGACATTCCCCGCAGTCGGAAGGTAAAGTGGCCGCCGGCGGACGTTTGGTTCAGTAGAGCATTCAATGACCCTGGGGCTGATCTTGGCGGTAATGACGGCGGCAGCGATATTTGCCGTGATCTGGCCGCTCGCCCGCCATGCCGGACCTGCGCGTTCGGGCAGCGATATTGCGGTCTATCGCGATCAGCTTGACGAGGTCGAACGCGACCTGGCGGCAGGGCTCATTGGCAAGACCGAGGCGGAGGCGGCGCGCGTGGAAATCTCCCGGCGTTTGCTTGGCGCAGCCGATGCCGCCCAAGCCGCGCCACCGGCTGCCAATGCGGCGGCGTGGCGGCGACGCGCCGTTGCCGTTGCGTCGCTCCTGGCGCTGCCCATTGTAGCCGGAGGCCTCTACCTTCGGCTTGGATCGCCGGAACTGGCGTCCGCGCAGCCGGTAGCCCTGCGCAACGTCGCGCCCGCTGAGCAATCGGTCGAAAGCCTGCTCGCCCAGGCTGAGGCGCATCTCACGCGCAATCCCGAGGATGGCCGTGGCTGGGAGCTTCTGGCCCCGGTCTATATGCGTCTCGACCGTTACTCGGAATCGGTGACGGCCTGGCGCAACACCTTGCAGCTTCTCGGCGAGAGCGCCGAACGTCAATCCAATCTTGGCGAGGCACTGACGGCGGAAGCGAACGGCGTCGTGACCGCCGATGCCAAGGCAGCCTTCGTTCGCGCCATGACGCTCGACGATACAATAGTGGGCGCCCGCTATTACCTTGGCCTGGCCGCCGAGCAGGATGGCCAGCGCGAGAACGCTGCCAAGATTTGGCGCGACCTCATCGCGGAGGCGCCGGCAGGCGCATCTTGGGTCAGCGATGTGCGCAACGCGCTTGCTCGTGTCGAGAGCCCGTCGACCGCGCCGCCGCCCGGTCCCAGCGCCGCGCAGATGACGGCGGCGGCCGACCAGCCGCCCGAACAAGAAGCGGCGGTGATTCGCGGCATGGTTGACCGCCTGGCCGCGCGGCTCAAGCAGGACGGGTCCGATCTCGACGGCTGGGTGCGGCTGGTACGTTCCTATAAAGTCCTCGGCGAAGCCGAGAAGGCACGCGCCGCAGCCGCCGACGCCCAGCAGGCGCTTGCAAGCGACCCCGGCAAGCTGCAACAGTT
>JBEKNW010000112.1:0-14779 GCA_049522435.1 Xanthobacteraceae bacterium | reverse complement strand
GGCGCCCGGCAGCGCGCCTCAAGCACCTTGCGTACCTTCGGCTTGAGCCGAACTTCTCTTGCTTTGGGAATCATCCCGATCTTGAATCATGACTCACCTGCGAAGAAAAGTGGGTACTAGCGGTTACCCGCGTGGACCCGGAATTCATCCGCGAGCTGTTCGCGCAAATTCGTCCGGTGACAGTCAAGCGGACGTTCGGCGGGTACACCCCGAGGGCGCCAAGATAGTCGGGAGGCAGACTGTCTATGGATCGTGACCCGCACACATATCCATGGCAGGCGCGAGGAAGCGCGGACAAGGCGGCCAAGCATCGTCGTCGCTCGCTGCGTCTGAAGGGATACGACTACGCGCAGGCGGGAGCATATTTCATCACGATCTGCACACAGGGCCGGGCTTGTCTGTTCGGCGATGTCGTAGACGGCTCGATGTGCTGGAATGCCGCCGGACAGCTGGCGGCAACCACGTGGAACGACACGTCGGTCCGCTTTCCCGGCATCGAGCTGGATGCCTTCGTCGTCATGCCCAATCATCTGCACGGCATTATCGTATTGCCGGACCGAACGATCGTTCGCCCCGATGGACATCACCGCGTGGGGGCGCCCCTCGTGGGCGCCCACGACGCCAGGGCCGCCCCTACGGTCGGTGATATCGTTCGCACCTTCAAATCATTGTTCACTGTCGCATACATTCAAGGTGTGAAAGAAAATCGACGGCCGGGATTTGATCGCCGGCTATGGCAGCGCAATTATTATGAACATATCATTCGGGATGAACCGGAGCTGGCTCGCGTCCGCCGTTACATCGACGAAAATCCATTGCGCTGGGCATTCGATCATGAAAACCCGTTGCGATCGTAGGGGCGCCCCTCGTGGGCGCCTCCGACGCCAGGGCGACCTATTCGCCACGAGGCCATAGACCCGCAGGGGCACCCCTCGTGGGTGCCGACGCGACAGGGCGGCCACGAGGGCCGCCCCTACGGACGACACTGGTTGTGGAGGCGGCCCGCTTGGACCCCGAATTCATCCGCGAATTGTTCGCGCCATTCGGTCCGGTGACGGTGAAGCGCATGTTCGGCGGCGCCGACATCTGGGCCGATGGACTGATGTTCGGGCTCGTGTTCGGCGGCGCGATCTTCCTTAAAGTGGACGAGACTAGTACCCGGAATCACCAATCCGCGCAGGCAACGATGCGAACAAGTGTCTCATCCGACTCTCGAATTCACTGCCCGCGCGAATCACGTTTCTATGAAAGTGGGTACTAGTATCCCGGATTTCGAGCGCGAAGGAAGCCAACCGTTCGTCTATACCCGCGCCAAAAGCCCCGGCCGCATCGGCCGCGCCTCGCTGTCCTATTGGCGCCTGCCCGAGCGGCTCTACGACGACCCCGATGAACTCGCGGTTTGGGCCGCTCGTGCGCTGGCCATCGCGGAACGCAAAAAATTTGCTCCCCGCGGGCCGGGCAGGCGAAAGCCGTCATCAAGACGGTCGGCGGAACGCCGATAGAACGTAGGATGGCTTGAGCGCAGCGAAACCCATCATTGGGTCGGAAATCAGAAGAGCGATGGGTTTCGTTTCACTCAACCCATCCTACGCGCTGTATGCTTCTCAAATTGACCGCTCATCACTGGGAGCGCGGCTTGCCCCTTGTTCTTGAGCACATCTCGAAAAGGCGGGGGCTGAAGAAAGTTGCGGTTATCTACAGCGCGACGCAACTCGCGCGATGTGTCTCTTTTATCGGACCAGAGGGTCAAGTACACTCCTTCAAAGCCAACGATACAATTGGAGGATCGCGCGGCGTGAAAGCCGAGGATTTCATCGTCTGCAAACGCCCCCGCCTCGGCTCGATAACTAAGCATCGAAAAGTCGAGTTTGCCGACTACGAGCGTCGGCTTGCGTCGATGCAATCAACCGTTCAAGCGATCCAACAGGCCTACCTGGGGACGCGCGAGCGGGCCGTTGTGGTGCTTGAGGGATGGGATACAGCCGGCAAGGGCGGCGTCGTGCGTCGCCTCGGATGGGCTTTGGATCCGCGCAGCTTCAAGGTTCACCCTATTGCCGCGCCGTCCTCGCACGAGCGAGGCAAGCATTACCTTCAGCGGTTCTGGGAGAAGCTTCCGGAACCCGGCCAGATCGTGGTTTTCGACCGTTCCTGGTATGGGCGGGTGCTGGTGGAGCGCGTGGAAGGCTTCGCCACGAAGCGCGAATGGCGCAGAGGCTACGAGGAGATCAATCAATTCGAACGGCTACTGGTCGAGGACGGCATCCGCATAACGAAGATCTTCCTGCACATTTCGGCGGGCGAGCAAATTCGCCGGTTCAAGGACCGGGTGACCAATCCGCTCAAGCGGTGGAAGCTCTCCTACGAGGACTTCCGCAATCGGGAGCGATGGGCGGACTACGAAGTCGCGATCGAAGATATGATGGAAGAGACGTCGACCAAATGGGCGCCTTGGTACCTCGTGCCGGCGAACGACAAGCCGTTCGGACGGCTTGCCGCGTTCAAAATCCTCATTGCCCGCCTGGGCAAGGGAGTAGGCCTGAAGCCGCGACCACTCGATCCGAAAATCGCTGAACTGGCAGCGCAGCTATTCGACCTGCCGTAATCAGGAACAATTTGTTGCAGCAAGTAGCCCGGGTTGAGTGAAACGAAACTCGGGGCCGGCGGGGAGGCTGATCCCGGATTTCGCTGCCGCTCAATCCCGGCTACGCTTGCTTACTTTGGAACGATCATAATCCTCACGGCCATCGCATCGCCATCCCGCTTGAGATCATTTTCTACCCCGCGGGGATTCGAAATTCGGCCCTCCGGGTCATAGACCACGCAATAGAGCGTGCGGCATGCCGGATGCTTTTGGTATTTTGCGATGTCAACGATGAGTTGCTCGCCAAGTTGCCTTGTCGATAGGTTTGGCCGTGTCATCTTGATCTCGACGACTGCTTCGATCTCGGGCAAAAGAAAATCCATGCGTGACGCCCCACCGGCATAGGTTGGTGCCCATTCCTCCTTGCGGATGTCGTCGAAATAGATCGTCAGAAGTGCGTGGAAGAGATCTTGAACGTCGTATTCATCGTTGACATCAAGCGTCGGGCGGCCTTCTCGCCGCTCACGTAGCTGACGCACCACAGTATGAAGACGTTCAGCGAGTGTTGCGACAAAGTCAGGGTCTTTCGTCCCACTCGCTTTGGCCTCTATCGCCGCATTCTTGAGTGCCAACGGGTTGCGCTGGACGCGCGCCAGGGCAGACGCGACCACACCCCTCACGTTTTCGACGCCGTGGTAGGATGGAGAGCCAATGTAATTGGAGATACTGTCATTGAAGTAGGCGAGAAGCGGTTCCGAGTGTCGGCTGCCATCGACAAACGCATCATCAAATAGGTCTCTCAGTTCCAACGCTATTTCCCTGAAGCGGGCATCATCCTTTGGATCAATATGAATGCCGTCGCGGTCCTTCTTGAACCGCAATAGAATATCTTCGAGTTCGCACTTGTAGCGCTCAAGGGTTGCAATCATTTCATCTTGTTGCATCGTGATTTCGCTCCTCACAAAAAACTCTGCGGGTCGACGTCGATGTCGAGTTTGATGCTGCCCTTCGCCCTCGGGGCTCCCGCGAGCCAGTCGCGCAGATAGGCCGAGAGGTCGAGGGCGCGCGGCGCTTTGACCAGGAGGCGCAAGCGGTGGCGGCCGCGCACGAGCGACAGCGGGGCGTCGGCGGGGCCGAGGACGCGCACCTCCTCGTGTTGCGGCGCCGCGCGCGCAAGCTGCCGCGCGAAAGATTGCGTGTCGTGTTTGTCGGGGCCGGAGACGACGAGGCTCGCCAGCCGGCCGAAGGGCGGGTAGTGGGTGCGCTCGCGCGCGGCGATCTCGGCGTCGTAGAACGCCTCGCGGTCCTGCGCGATCAGCGCGCGCATCACCGGGTGCTCGGGCTGGTGCGTCTGCAGATAGCCGCGGCCCACGCCGGCGTCGCGGCCGGCGCGCCCGACCACCTGATGCAGGAGCTGGAAGGTGCGCTCGGCCGCGCGTGGGTCGCCGTTGCTCAAGCCGAGATCGGCATCGACGACGCCGACGAGGTTGAGCATCGGGAAGTGATGGCCTTTCGCGACAAGCTGCGTCCCGATAACAATGTCGAAGCGGCCTTGGGCGACGTCGTCGAGTTCTTCGCGTAAACGATCGACCGTGGCGACGAGATCGCTCGACAGCACCAAAATCCGCGCCTGCGGGAAAAGCTCGCGCACTTCCTCTTCCAGGCGTTCGACGCCCGGCCCGACCGCAACGAACGAATTCACCGCCTGGCAGTTCGGGCACGCCGGCGGATGCGGCATGGCGAAGCCGCAATGGTGGCAGACCAGCTGCTTGCGGAAGCGGTGATCGACCAGCCAGGCGTCGCAGTTCGGACAGGAGAAGCGGAAGCCGCAGGCGCGGCACAGCGTCAGCGGCGCATAGCCGCGGCGATTGAGGAAAAACAGCGCCTGCTCGCCGCGCTCCAGCGCGGTCTTCACCGCGTCGGCGAGCGTCGGCGCGATAAAGCGGCCGGGTGACGGCCGCTCGCGGCGCAGATCGATCGCCTCGACCGCCGGCATAAGCTGGCCGCCGAAGCGCTCCGGCAAAGCGAGCCGCCGGTAGCGACCGCGCCGGGCGTTGACTTCGGTCTCGAGCGAGGGCGTCGCCGAGGACAAAATCACCGGGATATGCGCGATATGGCCGCGCACCACCGCCATGTCGCGGGCGTGGTAGCGCACGCCGTCCTCCTGCTTGTAGGCGGGATCGTGCTCCTCATCGACGACGATGAGGCCGAGATCGGCATAGGGCAGGAACAAGGCGGACCGCGCGCCAACGACGACGGCGACTTCGCCGTCGGCGACCGCCCGCCAGGTGCGCGCGCGTTTGCGCGGCGAGAGTTCCGAATGCCATTCCGCCGGCCGCACGCCGAAGCGGGCGGCGAAGCGGTCGAGGAACTGCGCGGTGAGCGCAATCTCCGGCATGAGGATGAGGCTCTGCCGGCCGCGGCGGATGGCGTCCGCCACCGCTTCGAAATAGACCTCGGTCTTGCCGGAGCCGGTGACGCCGTCGAGGAGCGTCACCGAGTAGCCGCCCTCGGCGAGTGTCGCTTTCAGCGCCGCGACGGCGGCGCTCTGGTCCGGCGTAAACTCCGACGGCGCGAAATCGGGCTCGGGTTTTTCCGCCACCGGCTCCGGCGGCAGCACCAATGTTTCGAGCGTGCCTTCGTCGATCAGGCCGTCGATCACGCCGGCGCTGACGCCGGCTTCGCGCGCGGCTTCGCTTTTGGCTCGCACCATGCCGTCGGCGAGGAGCGCCAGCGCCCGCCCGCGCGCCGCTGTCATGCGTTGCGGCGCAGCGCCGGCAACGCGCACGCCGACGCGCTCGCGTTCGGCGCCGAGATGCTCGCCCATGCGCAAGCACATGCGCAGCACCATGCCGCGCGGGCTGACGGTGTAGTTCGCCACCCAGTCGACGAAGCTGCGCAATTCGGGCTTCAGCGGCGGGATTTCGAGTTTTTCCTCGACGTCCTTGAGCCGGTTGTCGAGCCGCGGATTGGGCTTTGGATTCTCCGCCCAGACCACGGCGGTCGCTTCGCGGGCGCCGAGCGGCACGCACACGATGTCGCCCGGCGCGAGCTCAAGCTCCTCCGGCACCCGGTAGGAATAGGCCCGGTCGAGAGCGACCGGGACGAGGACATCGACGACGCGTCTGGCCATGGCAATCTTTAGTGGAGCATGATCTTCTCGGAAAACCGGCTTCCACCCCCGGATCAAGTCCGGGGGCAGGCTTTTTCCGGATCATGCTCAGGTTGTCCCGATTCTTTGCGCTTAGGAAGGTTTTGGCGGTTTAGGAAGGGGAAAGGGCCGGGACGCTACATTCTCCGCTCATTCCCGCGAAAGCGGGAATCTAGTATCTGGCGCGGGATAAGACCTGGGTCCCCGCTTGCGCGGGGACGAGCGGAAGATGATCCCGAAGCACGAAATAAGCTACATAGCCCCCAAGGTCGCCGCCGAGATGGGAAGCTGGCTCCGCCATCTCGGCGATGAGCGGCGCTACTCGCCAAAAACCCTCGAAGCGTATCGGCGCGATGTGCTGCAATTCCTCGGCTTTCTCGCCGAGCATCTCGGCGGCGCGCCGTCGCTCAAGGAACTGGCTGCGCTTGCTCCGGCGGACGTCCGCGCCTTCATGGCGGCGCGCCGGGCCAAGGGGATCGGCAGCCGCTCGCTGATGCGCACGCTTGCCGGCGTCCGCGGCTTCGCCCGCTTCCTTGAACGCAACGGCAAGGGCAAGGTCGGCGCGCTCGCCGCGGTGCGGGCGCCGAAAATTGGCAAGACTCTGCCGCGGCCGCTTACCGTTGCCGCCGCCAAGGGCGTGACCGACCCAAGACTTGCCGCCGGCGGCGAGCGCGAACCGTGGATTTCCGCGCGCGATGCGGCCGTGCTCGCCTTGCTCTACGGCAGCGGCCTGCGCATTTCCGAAGCGCTCGGCCTGCGCCGCGCCGATTTCGGCGAGCGCGACACCATCACCGTGACCGGCAAGGGGCAAAAGCAGCGCATGGTTCCGGTGCTGCCGCAGGTGGCGAAGCTTGTCACCGACTATTTGGCTCTCTGCCCGTATCCTCTCGCCGAAGGCGGCCCGTTGTTTGTCGGCGCCAAGGGCGGCCCGCTGTCGGCCCGTGTCGTCCAGCTGGCGTTCGCGCGGCTGCGCGGTGCGCTCGGCCTGCCGGAGACGGCGACGCCGCATGCGTTGCGGCACTCTTTCGCCACGCATCTCTTGGCGCGCGGCGGCGATCTGCGCTCGATCCAGGAACTCCTCGGCCACGCCTCGCTGGCGACGACGCAGATCTACACCGAAGTCGACGCCGAGCGCCTGATCGAGGCCTACCGCAGCGCGCACCCACGCGCGTAAACCTAATTCATGCTATCCGTCATTCCGGGGCCGAGCCAACGGGTCCGGCCCGAAGTGGCCGGCCCGATGACAGGCTCCGCGAGGAGCCCGGAATCCATATTCACAGGGCTGTGGCTATGGATTCCGGGCTCGCCGCTTTGCGGCGCTCCGGAATGACGAGCGAGGCAACGGGGACAAAAAATCATGCCGGAAGCACACGAACAGATGGAACACGCCGAGGAGGCGGAGCACGCTTCGCATTCGAACAGGAAGATCGCGATGGTGATCGCGGTGCTCGCGCTGTTTCTCTCCTTCTCGGAGACGCTGGGCAAGAGCGCGCAGACCGAAGCCATCGACGCCAACGTCAAATCGACCGACACGTGGGCGTTCTTTCAGGCCAAGGACATCCGCAGAACGGTCGTCAACGCGGCCGCCGATGAGACGACCCTGCTCGGAGCAAGCCTGACCGATCCTGCGGCCAAAGCCGCCCTCGATAAACAGGTCGAGGCTTGGCGCAAGACCGCCGAGCGCTACGAGTCCGACCCGAAAACAGGGGAGGGCCGCAAAGAACTCGCGCTTCGCGCCAAGGCCGAGGAGGACGATCGCGACCTCGCCATGGCGAAATATCATCACTACGAACTCGCTTCCGCGGCGTTTCAGATCGGCATCGTGCTCGCCTCGGCGGCGGTGATCACCGGCATGATCGCGCTCGCCTGGTTCGCCGGCTTGCTCGGCGTCGGCGGGCTTGCCGTCCTGGCGCTCGGGCTGTTCGCGCCGCATGCCGTGCCTTTATTGTAGGTCCGGAGCGGCGATGGCTGAAAAACCGAAAAAAAGCGGAAAGGCCGAACAACAGGCGGCGCGCAGCGCGCGGCTCTCCGCGGCGTTGCGCGAAAACTTAAAGCGCCGCAAGGCGCAAGCGCGGGGCCGCGCGCAGAGCCGCCCAGGTGACGAGGAGGAACCCGCCGGAAATAGCCGACCTCGATCGGAAGCTCCCGACTTTCGCCGCAATCGGGGACGCGATTAGGAGCCGGGACGGGGCCGCGGGGGTATGATGGATCGCATTCGCATCGTCGGCGGCCGGCGTCTCACCGGCACGATACCGATCTCGGGGGCGAAAAACGCCACGCTTCCCCTGATGATCGCGAGCCTGCTGACCGACGAGATGCTCATTCTCGACAATGTGCCGAGACTGGCAGACGTCGGCCAGTTGCAGCGCATCCTCGGCAATCACGGCGTCGACATCATGGTGAACGGCAAGCGCCCCGGCGAGACCGCCGATCACGGCCAGACGCTGCACATTTCCGCCGCCCGCATCGTCGATACCACCGCTCCCTACGAGCTCGTGTCCAAGATGCGGGCGAGTTTCTGGGTGATTGCGCCGCTCGTCGCGCGCATGGGCCAAGCGCGCGTGTCGATGCCCGGCGGCTGCGCCATCGGCACGCGGCCGGTCGATCTGCTCATCATGGCGATCGAGCGGCTCGGCGCCAAGATCGAGATCGACGGCGGCTACGTCGTGGCGCGGGCGCCGCAAGGACTTCGCGGCGCCGAGATCGAGTTTCCCAAGGTCACCGTCGGCGGCACGCATACCGCAATGATGGCGGCTTCGCTCGCCAGGGGCACGACATTGATCGAGAATGCCGCCCGCGAGCCCGAGATCGTCGATGTCGCCGATTGCCTCAACAAGATGGGCGCGCGCATTTCCGGCGCCGGCACGGAGCGCATCGTGATCGAGGGCGTCGCCAAGCTTAACGGCGCGCGCCACGCCGTCCTTCCCGATCGCATCGAGACCGGCACCTACGCCATGGCGGTCGCCATGGCCGGCGGCGACATCCTCTTGCAGAACGCGCGGCCGGAACTGCTGCAGGCCGCGCTCGACGTGCTGCAGGAAACCGGCGTGACAGTCTCGTCCACCAATCAGGGCATCCGCATCGCGCGCAACGGAGCCGACCTTAAGCCGGTCGAAGTGACGACGGCGCCGTTCCCCGCCTTCCCGACCGATCTGCAGGCCCAGCTCATGGCGCTGATGACGCGCGCGCGCGGCACCTCGCACATCGTCGAGACGATTTTCGAGAACCGCTTCATGCACGTGCAGGAACTGGTGCGGCTCGGCGCGCGCATCCAGCTCGAAGGCGAGCGGGCGACGATCGAAGGCGTCGAGCGGCTCACGGGCGCGCCGGTGATGGCGACCGACCTGCGCGCCTCGGTCTCGCTGGTCATCGCGGCGCTTGCCGCCGAGGGCGAGACCATCGTCAACCGCGTCTATCACCTCGACCGCGGCTTTGAGCGGTTGGAAGACAAACTCGCGCGCTGCGGCGCCGCGATCGAGCGGCTGTCGGGATAATTTAGACCGTATGGCAGGGGATTGAACGGCCCCGCCGACCTAGGGGAGCACTTGCCGATTTGCGGGGCCGTTCATTGCAGTCCGACCGTTTTCGTCTTTCGCGGGACGAACATTAGGCCGCCGAGTCTTGCCGACTTGCTAACGACCAAGTACGTGGAAATACGGCACGGCATGGCTTATCTGTAAGGCGGCAACGCCCAGCCGAAACCTGCCGGAGCCTCGCATGACATCCGCCCCCATTTCGCTTGTCGACCGCGCCGGGCTCGACCGGCCGCACCTTGCCAAGATCATCTCCCGCGGCCTCGACGGCGCCGACGACGGCGAGCTTTTTCTCGAATATCGCCAAGCCGAGATGCTGGTGTTCGACAATGGCCGGCTGAAGCAGGCGACCTACGACACCTCGCAAGGCTTCGGCCTGCGCGCGGTGAAGGACGAAGCGGTCGGCTATGCGCATGCCTCCGACGTATCGGAGGCGGCGATCGAGCGGGCCGCCGATGCCGTGCGCGCGGTCAAGGGCGGCTATTCCGGCCGCTACGCCGCCCCGCCCGCGCGCACCAACGCCAAGCTCTACGGTGAGGACAGCCCGCTCGGCAGCCCCGCATTCGAAGTGAAGGCGCGGCTCCTCGAAACCATTGACGCCTATGCACGCGCCAGGGACCCGCGCGTGCGCCAGGTCTCGATCAGCCTCGGCGCCACGTGGCAAGCGGTGGAGGTGGTCCGCGCAGACGGCGAGACCTATCGCGATGTGCGCCCGCTGGTGCGCGTGAATGTTTCGGTCGTCGTCGGCGACGGCGACCGCCAGGAAACCGGCAGCGCCGGTTATGGCGGCCGCGAGGGCTACGCGCGCTTCATCATTACCGACACCTGGCAGAACGCAGTCGAGGACGCCGTGCGCCAAGCCCTGACCAATCTCGACGCCGTGCCGGCCCCGGCCGGCGAGATGGACGTCGTGCTCGGTCCCGGCTGGCCCGGCGTCATGCTGCACGAGGCGGTCGGCCACGGGCTCGAAGGCGATTTCAACCGCAAAAAGACCTCAGCCTTCGCCGGGCTCATGGGGCAGCGCGTCGCCGCCAAAGGGATCACCGTGGTCGATGACGGCACCATTGCGCTGCGCCGCGGCTCGCTCTCGATCGACGATGAAGGTACCCCGACCAACCGCACTGTGCTGATCGAGGACGGCATCCTCGTCGGCTATATGCAGGATCGCCAGAACGCCCGCCTGATGGGAATGAAAGCCACCGGCAACGGCCGGCGCGAGAGCTTTGCGCACGTGCCGATGCCGCGCATGACCAACACCTACATGCTCGCCGGCACACGCGACCCCGGCGAAATCATCGCTTCGGTGAAGAACGGCATCTACGCCGTGCATTTCGGCGGCGGCCAGGTCGACATTACCTCGGGCAAATACGTGTTCGAGTGCACCGAGGCCTACCGCATCGAGAACGGCAAGCGCGGCGCGCCGATCAAGGGCGCCATGCTCATCGGCAACGGGCCGACCGACCTCAGCCGCATCTCGATGGTCGGCAACGATCTGGCGCTCGACGACGGCATCGGCACCTGCGGCAAGAACGGCCAAGGCGTCCCTGTCGGCGTGGGCCAGCCGACGCTGCGCATCGACCGCATTACGGTCGGCGGGACGGGGTGAAAGTTGGGAGAGGTCGCCCTTGCGCGCGGGCCTCGTTGACTTGGACGTTTACTCACAAATCGAGAGTAACGCATCGTCTATGATCAATTTCCGCTTTGCGCCCAAAAGCGGACTCTCTGCCTCCGTCGCTGAATCTCAGCTAAGGGCCGGGAGCAGACATTCTAATGGCCTTCGGGAGTGCGTCGGCGGGCGCGCTTCGGTTATGCCCATGTTCAATACACATCGCGCCGAGCCTTAAGGGCGTACGGCGAAGCGCCTATTGAACATCCACAGTCCGAGCGCGAAGGCGAGCATCAGGAGACCGCCAACAAGGACCGACACCGGCTCCAATCCGAGCCGCTCGAACCATTGCGTGTAGAAATGGATGGCCCCAAACACCGCGGCGATATTGACCACCCATTGCCTATTCTCGCGAACGGCCCAGATGCCGGCCCCAAGCAGCACAACCGGCCAGGCGATGACGAAGGCCAGAGCCGGAATGATCTCCGAACTGGCGGAGTAGTCGGTCAGGATGCTCGGATCGCCGCGCCACAGCGAGCGGATGAGCAGCAGGCGATCGCCCCAGAGCGAGCCGACCCAGAAGCCGAAATTGACCAAGAACACGGACGTTCGCGCTGCGATCAGCGCCAAGCGCTCGTAATCGGGGGCGAGAAACTTCGAGAGATAATACGTCCCGAGCGCGAGGAGACTGAAAAGTACGATCGTGACCAGCGGCTCGTAGACGGCGAGCATATAGGTTGCGTCCGAGTAGCCGGCGCGGGCGCCGAGGCAGGCGCTGAGGGCGAGCACCGCCGCAGCCATGAGCAGGCTCGATCGTGCGACGATCGAGGCACCGGCGAGCGCGGCGGTGACGATCAGCATGGCGGCAAGCGCGCCCTCGCCGACGATGAGCACAGCACCGCAAAACATCAGCGCGCCGACCACAACGCAGATTTGCGCCAGCAGGCTCCATTGCTCTTTGCCCCGGAGCGTGAATGCAAGTCCAATCGCGAACACGACGAGACCAAGGATGAGCGCGGTCACAGGCCTCGGCACCAGCGCCACCGCTCCTGCGCTCACTGCGACAACTCCGAAGCCAACGAGGATGTTGGTTGCGAACGAGCCGATATCATTGGCGGCCAATGCGCGCAGCCGCTCGGCCTCGGCTGGCGAGAGTTTTCCTTCTTCCAGAAGCTTGGAGAGATCGAGCGTGATTTTCATGATAGCCCCCGATCCGCCTGGTTCTTGGGACCACTTCAGCTTTCGACTGCGTCGCGATCCAATCTTCGTAGCGACGGCAGTGTTAAGGCTGAATATACATATCGGGTTTTCTCGGCTACGTATGACCCCTTATTCTGGTGCCACCTCATTTGTTCGGATTGGCTGATTACAACGGAGCTGGCCCCTATTGCTCGATGAGCCGGCGTTGCGGGATGAGCTCAAAGCTCGCCTGGATCAAAAGCGCAATGCCATGCGCGGCTCGTCGCGGTCGTGTCTCAGTTTGAAATCGAGGACTTCTGTTTACTGCGGGATGCCAGACCAGATTACCGGCGTCTTTTTTGTCTCTGTTGCTCTTCGGCGAAGCAAATCGCGATTGTTTGTTGCGGTCCAGCACGGTACGGGGATGCCGTGTGGAAATTGCGGATTTCTATGCGCTGTAGCGAAGCGGTGACAGCTCGGCGAGCAGTCGCGCGCTATCATGCGAGTTGATTTATTCGATTCGGAATTATCGGAGGCTTCCATGCACAAAATACCGATCGGTTTTGCTGCTGCTGCCGTGCTGATCGGGACGCCGGTCTTGGCGGCGGAGATGCCGCTTAAGGCGCCGGCTCCGCTGCCGCCCGTCCTCTGGAGCTGGACAGGTTTTTATATCGGCGGTCACATCGGTTCCGCGATGGGCCTTAACAACATCGCCGATCCACTTGGTCCATCCATCTTCGGCGACTTGGTCCATAGCCCGGGCTTTTTCGGTGGCGGTCAAATTGGCTACAATTGGCAGGCGCCGAATTCAAATTGGGTGTTTGGAATAGAGGCCGACGCGAGTTTGGCAAATCTTGACGGCACCAACACCTGCTATGCATTTTCCGGAACATTCACGTCCTTCAACTGCCGTGCGCATACGGATGCATTCGGTACCTTTACCGGGCGTGTCGGCTGGGCGTTCGGTCCGTTCGACCGCAGTTTGCTGTATGTCAAAGGCGGGGCGGCGTGGTCTCACAGCGATGTGGATACGATTATCAACAACAATTTGTTTGGAATTGCCGAGACGAGCAGCAGCAGTTTCACCGCTCCCGGCGGCACCGTCGGGGCCGGCGCGGAATTCGCACTCACGCCGCATTGGACCGTGAGAGCGGAGTATGACTACATGGATTTTGGCAAGTCCAATGTGGCAGCTCCAACTCCCTCCGTTACCACGGGTCCCGCGGTTGGCATGCCAGTGGGAGCGTTTGTCGCGGTGCCCGGAACCAAAGTCTCGCAGCAGATGCACGCTTTCGAGCTGGGCTTGAACTACAAGTTCGGCCCGGATACCGGGCCGTTCCCCACTGAATCGGGATTGGCCTGGCCGTTCGCCGCGCCTGTCGCGTCCAACTTCCCGCTCAAGGCCGCCCCTGCAGCGACAGACCCCGGTTGGCAGTTCGAATTCGGCGGGCGTTATTGGCTCAGCTCAGGCCGGTTGCAGAGGGACATCGCGAATGCGCGCTCCGGCGCGCAGAATCCCACGCTTAATATTTCCAGGTTGACGTGGGATAACCTCACCGGAAATTCAGGTGAAGCCTTCGGCCGCATCGACACCCCCTGGAACGTCTTCGTGAAGGGCTTTATCGGAGGAGGTGGAATTTCCGGCGGCAAGATTAACGATGAGGATTGGGGGTTGGGAACCTCCCACGCAGCAGTGAATGACGGCTATTCGAATACTGTGGGGAATGCGCGCGGTAACTTGAACTATGCGACGGTCGATGTCGGCTATGACTTCTTCCGAGGATCTGGATACAAGGTCGGCGGGTTTATCGGCTACAATGAATACAGGGACAACAAAAGTTCTTTCACATGCAGCCAGATCGCTTTGCCGGCTAATGGAATTTGCAACCCGCCATCTTCTGGTTTCATCCTCGGTGAAAACGATAACTGGCAATCTCTGCGTATAGGCGCCAATGCTGAAGCGCAGTTGGCTGAGCAATGGAAATTGGTGGCTGACGTCGCCTTTCTGCCCTATGTGCAGCTCAACGGGCAGAATTTTCATCCGATGATACCGTTCATCGCCGACGAAACCGGCACCGGAATTGGCACGCAGGCCGAATTGTTCTTGAACTATTACCTGACGCCGCAGTTCAGCGTAGGTATCGGCGGACGCTATTGGGCCATGTGGACCACCAGCGGAACGAATTGCAGAGAGCCGCCTCAGCCTACTGGTACTGCAGCCTGCCCAGCCCCGCTTCAAGACCAGCAGGTCAAGACGGAGCGGTACGGTTTGCTGCTTCAGGCGGCTTACAGGTTTGGCGTGCCGCCGGTGGCGGAGACAAAATATTAGAGTCATTCGTGAAGAACTCCGATCACCTGCAGTTTCCGATCGGTCAAGTCGGGGAGCACTGAGAAATCGCGGCCGCTGGCCGACTCTATCGTCGCCTGCGCTTCCGGATCAGCAGCAAACGGAGTTTATCCTACCCGCTATGAGATTGAAGCGCGCTTTCTTTCATTGAAGGCTTTCGGACGCCGGCCCACGGTGCAAGCCGCATCGTCGCGATGGGCCGGCATCCGAAACCTTCAACATTCGCGTCGGATAAACAATGTCCGCGCTAAGTCAGCTTTACCCGTGCGCCGTGGAAAGGCGGCGCTTTCCAGTGGGTGTAAGTCCCACCCGGCAACCGCTCCAGCCGGAAGCAACCGGAGCAGCTATGGAGGTAACGAAATGGCTGAAGCCTTCGGGTAGC
>JBEKNW010000111.1:0-14790 GCA_049522435.1 Xanthobacteraceae bacterium | reverse complement strand
GACGCGCTGATCGGCGTGCCCCAGGGGTGGACGCCGGAGCAGATCAAACAGTTTCAGGATTACTGGGACACGGAATTCGCCGGCGACCTCGCCAAACGGCGCAGGGCAAAGTTCGTGCCGGGCGACACCGCCGCCAAAGTCGTCCAGACAAAAGAGCCGCAGCACAAGGACGATTTCGACGAGTGGCTCGCCCGCATCATCTGTTTCGCCTTTTCGGTACCGCCGCAATGGGCGGTGAAGCTGATGAACCGCGCCACCGCCGACAACCAGTCGGCGCAGAGCGAGAAGGAAGGTCTTGAGCCCACCAAGGAGTGGGTGAAGGACCTCGTCGACGAGATCATTTCCGAGGAGTTTACCTCACCCGATCTTGAGCTGCACTGGCTCGACGAGGACGCCGACCCGGCGCAGCACGAAGCGGTGCTCGAAGGCCGAGTCAAACTCGGCGCCGTCACGCTCAACGAGATGCGCGACCACCTCGGCCTCGACCCCTACACCAACGCCGCCGCCGACCGGCCGATGGTCCTCACGCCGAACGGCATCGTGCCGATCGAGGCCAATGCGGGCGGAAACGGGGATGCTTCAGCGAACACGAACGGCCAAGCAGCTCCCGCCGTCCAAAAATACAGTCCCAACCAACCGCGCGTGCCTGCCGGCAATCCCTATGGCGGGCAGTGGACGAGCGAAGGAGGGAGCGGATCGTCGAGCGGTTCAATGGCGGAGGACGGCAAGTCGAACTCGGGCGTGCGATACGCTGCGCTAAATACCGGCACGCGCACGGATGCAACGGTGGGCGAATCGGGCGTTCAGGTCGCAGCCGGCACTGGTCGGCCTGGATATCCGATAGATTTGCAGGAAGAGGAAGCACTTGGCGGCCACACGATCGGCGCGCATGTCGGAAGGAGTGATAGCTCCTTACTATCCGACATCAGGAAAACCGCGTTAAGCGCCGGGGACGCCGTAGATTTTGCGAACGGCCTGAGAGAAGGGTCATTTCCTTCATTGGAAGCGGCGAATAAGCTGGTAAACGCGACAATCGCACAAAATCAAGATAAGCTGGATTTGGTGACGGGAGGTTTGTCGCCGCGCGAGGAATTGGATGCAGATTTTAGTTCCCCTACTGGATATGAAGCTTTTGCCCAAACAGGCCGATCGACGCCATACGTTCGGCCTACCTATGGCGTCCGGGTAGTCATTGTGCCGGATCAAAATTCTCCGAAGGGGTATCGGATCGACACTGCGTTTCCGATAAACTTCTAACCGGTGATGGCAATGTTGAACCTTAAGATGGACATCTATACCAAGGCCACCGGGGTGCAGATGACGATCACGTGGGCAAATGAGGAAGAATATCAGTTAGGGCAAAAGTTTCTGACCGATATGGGCGCGAGTTGCGGCCAGGCAAGTGACCGTCGCGGCGAGAAGCCTGCATTCTTTTATTTGGAGAGCAAGGAGCAGCTCGAATCTCTGTACGAGTTTAGGCGGTCACTGAGGGAGACAAGTAAAACATAGATTGCCCATAGTCGTGGGAGAGGTGCGCTAGCGCCTCGATCTCGGCCAGGCAGAAGCAGTTTCTCGAAGGCCGCGTCAAACTCGGCGCCGTTACGCTCAACGAAATGCGCGACTCGCTCGGCCTCAGATGGCAATGCTAGGCCGTTTCTATTTCAGGTATTCTCATACCTGCCTGTCTCGTGGAATGCTATGTCAAGCGACGAGGAAACGAAGGAGCGGTGATGAGCGAGAACGATCCAGAGCGGTGGCGTTGGCATCTTGAAGAAACTTATAAGAGCCTCATAACTTTATCCGTCGCTTGCCTGAAAATTCTAGCGTTCGTAAACGGAGGAGCGGCGGTTGCAGTTCTCACCTACCTTGGGAACCTGTCGGCGCACTCGACTACGCCGAGGCATTTTAATATCACGCCTGCCATTCTCTGTTATTGCGGCGGCTTGTTTGCGGCTCTCTTCGCCTTCATGTTTGCCTACTTGGTCCAGTTACAGCTCTTCAAAGAAGAGAGCGTGCTTTATGTTGGGCTATTAGCTAAACGAAAGCACCAATGGTTTCTGTATACAGCCATGGTCCTATGCTTTCTTTCCGCAATTCTATTTGCGGCCGGCTGTCTAACTGCCGCCAGCGTTCTTGGTTGATGACGTCTACGGCTATTCGCCGGTGCAGCAGGTGCTGATGACGGTCAACATCGCGCTGCGCCGCCAGCTCTGGCAACTCGATTACTTTACCGAAGGCTCGATCCCCGACGCGCTGATCGGCGTGCCCCAGGGCTGGACGCCGGAGCAGATCAAACAGTTTCAGAATTACTGGGACACGGAATTCGCCGGCGACCTCGCCAAACGCCGCCGCGCCAAGTTCGTGCCCGGCGACAGGCCGGTCGCGGCGGCCGATTGGCAATAGGATCGCGGGCGAAGTCAATGATTCCCTATAAGTCGCCTCTTCTAACCTCTGTGCCGCAGACTTTGCAGAAGCGGCTGGAAATCATGCAAGCTGTCCGCACGCTCGCCGGACCGGATGCGGAGGGGCAGCTCCGACGGCGACAAGCTGAGATCGCATGCCTGCGCCGTGAATTGAAAGAGATTGCGCAAGACCTTCGCCAGCTGTGCCGCGAATGGCCGTTGCTGATCCGGTCGAATCTCCGCAAGTACGGCTACAATCCGGAAGAGCCGCGGGTGCCGAAGCACCATACGGGTGGAGGCGAGTGGACGAGCGAGGGTGGAAGCGAATCTTCCGGTGCCGGCGACGCGACGATTATCTTGGCAGCCCGGCGAAATCAGGCCGAGTGCGACGAACAGTACAAACTCGACATCTTCAAGTGTAATCTAGTCCACACGCCACTATGCTATGCCAGTGCGATGGAGCGCTATGCTGCGTGTTTGGCCGGCCGATCGATCCCACAGTTACGCTTCTGAGGCAAACCATGATTATTGCGGACCGCTCATTGAAGTTACATCAGGGGCAAAGTGACGTCGATGTGGCCGTGCGTATCTTTTTGCCGGAACGTAATGAAGGCGCTTGGGCGACAAAATATGAAATTGACTGGCCGGAAGGAACGCGCAAAGGAATCGCGCAAGGGTTAGATTCAGTTCAATCGCTCCTATTTGCGCTCAAAATGATCGGAGCGGAGATTTACACAAGCGATTATCATAAATCGGGGAACTTGATGTGGAGTGAACCAGGCCAGGGCTATGGATTTCCAGTATCTCAGAATCTGAGAGATTTTCTTCAGGGGGAAGACGCAGAATTCCTTTGATTTTGCGGACCTATGCCGGCAGCAGCTCTGGCAGCTCGATTATTTCACCGAAGGCTCCGTCCCCGACACGCTGATCGGCGTCCCCAACGGTTGGACGCCGGAGCAGATCAAGCAGTTCCAGGACTACCCCCACCCTACCCTCCCCCGCTTGCGGGGGAGGGTAGGGTGGGGGCGGCGCAGAGCGAAGAGGAAGGGCCTGGAGCCCACCAACGAGTGGGTGAAGGACCTCGTCGACGAGTGCCACTATGTCTCCGGGAAGAGGCGCGGGAAAAGGACTTCGAGCGCCGCGTCGGGGAAGCGCAACGAAAGCGGGCCTTTCGGGGTCGTTGAGTCAAGAAATCCGGATTCAATAACATCATTCACGAGGCGCCGTGCCGTACGTTCGGGCAAGCCGGTGATGCGCGAGGCTTCGCCGCGATCGAATTCTCCGCGGATGAGCGCTTCTTCAAGCAGGCGTGCGGCTTCGGGCTTTAGCGTTTCGCTCTTTTCAACGCAGCTGCGAAGCCGCCGCGCGAGCGTATCGAGTTCGAAAAGCCCGGACATGAATTGCACTTGATCGAGACAGACTCGCAGGAACCACAACGTGAAATCGGTGAGAGCGCGGAGCGAAAGATTGCCCCGGCCATCGAGATCACCCTGCCGAGGCGTATCCGCATGATCCATCATCTGCTTGTATTCGCCACGGCTTTTGAGACCCCGCGCCAGCCCGCGCGAAATCGACCAGAGCCCATGCGCGCCGATACCGGCAACATGCGCCATGGCGTGACTCATCAGGCGGCTGACGCGGCCGTTTCCGTCCGGAAACGGATGAATGTAATTGAGGCGATGATGGGCGGCGGCGATGGCCAGGATGCGCCCCGCTTTTCCCAGCCCGTTCAATCGATAGCGGCTTTCAAAATACTGCATGAACGCCGGAACGCGGGCGCTCGACGGGGGAAGGTGGCGACCGACCGCGACGTCTTGCTCCGGGCGTGAACGCCATGCGCCCGGCTCCATCTGGAATTCATGGTCGGCGCCACGAATAAGGAGCATCTCCTTCGGCACCTCGCTGTAGAATTGGCGATGGAGCCAATGAAGAAAGTCGCGTGAAGCCGGTTCCGGCAACCGGTCCTCTATGGCCATGCGATCGAGCTCGGCCTGCACGCGAACATGCGCGGCGGCCTCGATTTGCAGATTGCGGCGCTCTCGATCCTTGTCGAGTTTGCCTTCGAGGGCGCGGGCGATGTCCGTCGGCAGCGTTACATGGCCTTCGATGAGATTGCTGTAGTAAGAATTCATGATCCGCACGAGATCGGCGAGATCGGCTGCGGTACGCGGATTGAGAGTTGCTCCAAGCGTTGCCGTCTTGGCCGAGAGTTCGGCGACGACATCGGATATTGCTTCCGGCGTTTCCTCGAGCCGTGTCGGCTCGATCCGCTGCGGGGTCTCTTCCTCCTCCATGTTGGCCGATCCTTCGATATATGATAATATTGAATATAAATAATAAATCGCAGTAGTTCAATAGGATTGGCCGATCATATGGCCGATCTTTGCCTGTCGGATATGCTTGAAATCGGCCAACGAGGCGCGTCCGTCGCGCCACTCGTGATTCTTCATACGAACCCGATCGGTTCCTGGCCAGGGCGCCCCGCGCCCTGGCCTAAGCCCACACATGCGCCGCGACAACGCAAAAGAGGAGTGCGCGATGGATATGAAAATCTTCGTTCCAATCACGAAAGTCGATGCGGCGAAGCGCCTGGTCTATGGCGTCGTCACCGCCGAGAAGCCCGACGTCATGGGCGAGGTCTGCGATTACGCCAGCACCAAGCCGTTTTATCAAAAATGGTCGCAAAACTTCGCCAGCGCGACCGACGGCAAGAGTCTCGGCAACCTTCGCGCCATGCACGGCCATGTCGCGGCTGGCAAGCTCGTCGAGATCGCCTTCAACGATGAGGCGAAGCAAGTCGAAATCTGCGGCAAGGTCGTCGATGACGCCGAGTGGCAGAAGGTCGAGGAGGGCGTTTATACCGGCTTCTCGCAGGGCGGACGCTACCTGAAACGCTGGCCGGACCCGGATCAGCCGGCGCTGATGCGTTACACGGCCGAGCCTTTGGAGGTCTCGCTCGTCGATCATCCATGCCTGCCGGAAGCCACCTTTGCGGTGATCAAGGCGGACGGCTCGACGGAGCTGCGCAAATTCAAGGCCGCGCCGGACGATACCTCGCCGCTCGCGCAAGCGCTCGCCAAAATCGGCGCCCGCCACTCCAAGGTCGACAAGGAGCGGATCAAAAAGATCCACGATCTTCTGGCTGAGCTCGATCCCGATTGCTGCGCCGGCATCGGCATTCCAGGTGCGCACGTCGAGCCTAACCCGCAATTTTCCCCGCAGGCGGGCGAGACAGGCGACGAGGCCGCCGATGATGACGAAGCGGAAAAATTCGCCAAAGTTTTGGAACGCCGCGTCGAACGCCCGTTCGCCAAGGTCCTTCACGGTGTGACGGCGCGTCTCGACGAGATGGCAGCGCGGGTGAAGAAAATCGAGGATCAGCCGCTTCCGCTCGGCGCCAGTTCGGTGCGGGTCGCGGAGAAGAGTGAAGACTCGCACTTCGCCGCATCCGATCAGCTTCTCGATCGGCCCGGCACGCTCGAGGCGCTCGCCGAACTCGCCATTCGCAAGGCGCAGTCGAATCCGATGCGCGCCATGCCGGGTTTTAGAGCGCGCAAGGAGTAAGCCGCTTTCTCAGCTTGTCATTCCGGATCGCCACCGATCTCGGGTTTACCCGAGATCGGCACTCCCAGGTCCAAGTCGGCAACAGCCGACTTGGATGGCGGCGAGTCCGGAATCCATATCCAGGGAGGGTGGTTATGGATTCCGGGCTCCTCGCTTCGCTCGGCCCCGGAATGACGGACGAAATATCAGCAACAACCAACCAAAGACGGGAACGACACCATGTATCAGCCGAATCTGCAGCACGTTCTGGCCAAATCGACGATGCCCCGGACCGTTCAGGACTATAACGCCGCGCTCGCGAGCGCCGGCGGATTCCTTGCGGAAATCGAGAAAGCGCATTCAAATCCGCTCCCCGGCGATCCGCTCGCCAAGAGCACTTTCTCGGAATCGACTTCCCCGACGTCGGGGCTCACCTATTACGACCTCGAGCTCGGCGCGAAATTCCTCTATCCGCTGCTCACCCCGCTGCGCAACGAGACCCCGCGCGTGTCCGGCAAGGGCGGCATCCAGGCCAACTGGCATGCGGTGACCGGCGTCAATACGACCGGGCTGCGCATCGGCGTCTCCGGCGGCAACCGCGGCGGCGTGCAGGCGGTCGCCACCCAGGATTACAGCGCTGCCTACAAGGGCATCGGCATCGAAACCTCGGTCGATTTCGAAGCCCAATATGCCGGCATGGGCTTTGACGACGTCAAGGCGATCGGCGCCAAGATCGGACTCGAAGCGTGCATGCTCGGCGAGGAAATTCTCATTCTCGGCGGCAACACCTCGGTGCCGCTCGGCACGACGCCGACGCCGTCGCTGGCGCCCTCGACGAGCGGCGGCAGCCTCACTGCGGCCGCCAGCCCCTTCAGCGTCATCTGCGTCGCGCTCTCGCTCGACGCCGTCGTCAACGGCAGCGTCACCGGCGGGATCCAGGGCGCGATCACCCGCAGCAATGCCGACGGCTCGTCGGATACTTTCGGCGGCGGCGCCGCGGCCAAATCGGCAAATGCCACCGCCTCGATCAGCTCCGGCACCACCGGCTCGATTGCGGCGACAGTCGCGCCGGTGAGCGGCGCGCTCGGCTATGCCTGGTTCTGGGGCGCGGCCGGATCGGAGGTGCTCGGCGCCATCACCACCATCAATTCGCTGGTGATCACGGCGAATGCGGCCGGCACGCAGACCGCGGCCTCGTTGGGCTCGAGCGACAACTCGACCAACGCGCTCGTTTTCGACGGCCTCCTCTACCAGGCCTTCAAGTCGGGCTCCAATTCCTATGTCGATTATCTGGCGACCGGCACTGCCGGAACGGGCTCGACGCTGACCGGCGACGGCGCCGGCGGCATCGTCGAGATCGACGCGGCGCTGAAGGACCGCTGGGACAATTACCGGCTTTCACCCGACACGATGTGGGTCGGCTCGCAGGTCGCCAACAATCTGTCCACAAAAATCCTCGCCGGCGGAACCAACGCCGCGCAACGCTTCGTGTTCGACACCGACCAGGGCGCGCTCGGCGGCGGCGTCATGGTGCGCACCTACCTCAACAAGTTCTCCATGGCCGGCCCGAAGACAATCGACATCCGCGTGCATCCCAACATGCCCGCGGGCACCGTGCTGATGACTTCGCGCACCTTGCCCTATCCGCTGTCGAACATCGGCAACGTCATGCAGATCCGCACCCGCCAGGATTATTATCAGATCGAGTGGCCGCCGCGCGCGCGCCGCTACGAAAGCGGCGTCTATGCCGACGAGGTGCTGCAGCACTATTTCCCGCCGTCCATGGCGGTGATCTCAAACATCGCCGCGGGGTGATGACGCTTCCCCTCTCCCGTTCCGGGAGAGGTCGGCCGCGCGTACAGCGCGCGGCCGGGTGAGGGCTATGTTCTCGCACAACGAAGTGCCGCCCGGCCCGGCCCTCGCCCGCCTCGCTCACGCTGCGCGTTCGCTCGGCGTCCTCTCCCGGAGCGGGAGAGGGATTTCCGCCACACGGATCGAAATGAATGACCTTCCCACTCTCGCGACGCCTGACCGCCGTGCCGAAGCATTGGCCGGTGCGCATGGAGATCGTGAAAACCATGCGCACACTGGCTGCGCAGGAACAGGACCAACAGCTTCGACGCCGAGCGGAGGTTGCCGCCATCCGCCGCGATGACGACTTGCTCGCGGAGGCCATTCGCGAAGCCTGCCGCGAGTTGTCCAAGGCCGGCTACGATCCAAATGAGCCGCGCTGGCCGAAAGGCAGCGGTGAAATTAGCGGCCGCTGGTCGGGCGGCAGTGGCGGCGGTCCAGCCGCTGCCGCGCACAAGCCGGGTAATTCAAGTGCAAAGGATAACAAACTTCGCGCGCGTGATATTCCGGCATCCAATCCGAAGCATCCGGTATCCTTCGTGGACAGCGCGGGCGAGCCGGTCACGGATGGCAAGGGAAATCCGCTTCTGAGGCCCGCCGATTTGTCGCCCGAAATCTTCGTTCAAGCGGGGCTTCAGATGAAACAGGTCTTCTTTGGCCTGACACAGGCTGGGGTCACAGGCCCGGCTGTGGCATTGCTGGTTGAGCAACTGTCGCAATTTCGCCAGGGCGGGACATGGGATGCTGAGCGGTTCGAAGGCCAGTACGTCACCGAGTATCAAGACTATGCAACGACTGCGATTGGCCTCTATATGGCGGCGGCCGGCATTCCGTACCAGCTCGCGTTGTTGATTCAATCTGCCTATGTAGCACAAGATTTCCGATTGTTGTCTGCACGCGAAGTCCGTGATACGCAGATCGGCTATGAGCTTTACCAGTCCGGACGAATCTCGCCACGCCAGTGAGGGCGTGTCGATTGTGCTGCCGGCTACTGCGGACCGCATCGTTTATTGGCCGATCATCAACGCGGTTGGCTGGCCGGTGATCTTTGTTCTGGTCTGGTCCGGACCCTTGATGCTGTTGATAGTGGGCGCGCCGCTGGTGCTGCTGCTCTGGGTCTTATCGGCCCTGGCGGCGCTCTTCGACGCCGCGGTGCAAGCGCAGGCCAGGAAATGGCGGGGGTTCTTGTCGATCATTGTCTTTCCGTTGATCACGCTCGTCGCTGCATTGAACCTCGGATTTGTCTGGCGAACCGGAGCGGAACTGGGCTCGTATATCCATTTCTACGTCATGCGTCCGTCTTATTTACGAGAAATATCGAAACTGCCGTCTGATGAACCGCGACTCAAGCTGTTCTATTGGAGGAGCTGGTTACTCAAATCGACCGAGGTTGTTTATGACGAGAGCGACGAGATCACCTTGCCGTGGGACACGCAATCCGAGGGCTGGACGAAAAGAGCCGCAAGAACGGATGCCGAGTGCCGCGTTCTCGGCTACTTCTCGATGGGCGGTCACTTCTATATCGTCACTTTTGATTGCTAGTTCGCGTCTTTAATGCCTTGCCCGCGTCGCCT
This sequence comes from Xanthobacteraceae bacterium, assembly GCA_049522435.1. Lineage (GTDB taxonomy): Bacteria > Pseudomonadota > Alphaproteobacteria > Rhizobiales > Xanthobacteraceae > BOG-931. Next base: position 5,420 of record JBEKNW010000111.1, on the reverse strand, counting down.
GTGTAACAAACAGCAACTGTCGCCGGAGACAACGCGCAGCGCGGTCCCGCATCAGCGCGCAAGCCGGCCAGTCGTTTCCCGGATTGCGCTAGGCGCAATCCGGGCTACTTGCTGAACATCCATAGGAGTATCTCCACATGTTCTATTGGGTGTTTCGCCGTTACCTACACCGCTTCTTCCGCGAAGTATTCGAGCGAGAAGTCATTGTATCGGGGTGCCTGAAGGTGGTCCCTTTATTATCGCGCTCCACGACTGATTAAGCTGTTCCTTTATCATCTGACGCAGACGATTAGGGTTGCGGTGGCCCTCTAGCTTCCAGAGATCGGCGCTTTCGAGTGACATTTTGCGGTGCTTCTCGATCCACGCTTGTTCGCTAAAGCCTTCCGCCTTTGCGCCAATACTGGCGACGTATCCCCACATGCGCATGCACAGAATGTTGTTAGCGACGTAGAGTGCGTATAGTTGATCAAGATTATCCTCGATTGCCATGGTGCTTCCTCCAGCGCAAAAACTGCTTACGGTATGCCTGATCTGCCGGCTGCGTTCCACAAATATTAGGCCCATCCGCTCCTACAGCGGCCGAATAGCTGTATCCAGAAAATCACGAGGCATTCCATGAAGCTGAAAGCGCCGCAAGGCGTCGGCAATCCGTGCGTCGCGGGCGTGACCGTGCAGCCGCGCGACGGCGTCTATGAGGTCGAGCCCGAGATCGGCGCGCTGCTGATCGAGTGCTTCGGCTTCGTGGAGGTCGAGGCCGGCGCGACCGAGAAGGTCAAAGCCGCGCCCGCCGCGCGGCGGGGCAAGCCGGCGCGCAAGGCCTGAGCTTAAGGATCAAACAACATGGCTGCGTCCGATCTCGCCACGCTTGCCGACGTGAAAACCTGGCTCTCAGGTTCGAGCGGCATCGGCTCGTCCGATGACACGCTCATTGCGCGCCTCATCACCGACGTGAGCGGCGCGATCACGGCCTATCTCGGCCGGCCGTCGCTGACGCCGCGGCCGTTCGTCGAGCGCATGGACGGCAACGGCAAGGCGCGCGTTTTTTTGCGGCACTATCCGGTGCTGCAAATGATTTCGCTCGCCATCGACAATGTGGCCGTGCCGGCGGCGCTCACGCCGGCCGCCGGCGCGCCGTTCACGAAGGGCTATCTGCTCGAAGCTTGGGACGGCCTGCCGCCAGGGCGGCCGCAAGCGCTCGATCTGTTCCACATATTCTTCCGCAAGGGCCGGCAGAACGTCGTCGTCAGCTATAACGCCGGCTACGCGGTCGAGAACGAGAACGCGAGCGTGCCCGTAGCGCCCGGTCCTTACACGGTGACGGCGGCCGCACCGTTCGGTCCGTGGGCGAGCAACGGCGGCGTCACTTATAATAACGGCACGGCGCTGGCGGCAGTGACCGGCAGCCCCGGCGCCGGCCAATATAATGTATCGAGCGGCGTCTATAGCTTCGCCGCGGCCGACGCTGGCGCCGCCGTACTCATCTCCTACGGCTTTATCCCCGCCGCGATCAACAATAGCTGCATCGAGTGGGTGGCCGAGCGCTACCGCTACCGCACCCGCATCGGGCAGAGCGCGCAGACCGTGCAGGGCCAGCAGACCGCCTCGTACAGCCTCAAGGACATGCCGGATTTCGTGCGCGCCTCGCTGGATCCTTACCGCAGCGTGGTGGGGGTCTGATGCTGGCGCTCGCTCTACGCGACGGCGCGTCCGCGGCGTTTGCGAACATGCCCGATCGGGTGCGCGACGCGCTGTCGGAAAAAGCGAACGCGCTTGCGGCCGAGCTCGAAGCAAGGATTCAGCAAAAGCTTGCCGGTACGGTGCTCAATGCGCGCACCGGCGCGCTCGCCGGCTCGATCATCGCCACGATCGAGGACTCGTCCGCCAACGTTTCCGTGAGCATCGCCACCTCCGGCGACGTGAAATACGCCGCGATCCACGAGTTCGGCGGCACCATCCCGCCGCACGAGATCGTGCCGGATAAAGCCAAGGCGCTCGCCTTCGCGATCGGCGGCAAGCAGGTGTTCGCCGCGCGGGTCAATCTGCCGGCGGTGGCGATGCCGGAGCGGTCGTATATGCGCTCCTCACTCGCCGAGATGGCGGATGCGATAAGGGAGGAGCTGGCCGAGGCGGTGGTGGAGGCGATGAGGTAATGATCGGCCCAACTCCCATCATCCCGCGACTACTACTAATAATGTCAGCTTGACCAAATGTTCCTGTTATGTTCTCATGACGACGGAGCTTGACCGCAATGCTTGCGCTGCCGGGATTGCGTGCGTTTTCAGTGTCGGCCGATCGAGCTAGCGGCGGCATTTGTTGCGGCCCGGATGGGGTTTTCGTTGGTAATGTTCCGCTGCTGGTGCGAGCCGACGCCGGGGGCGAAAGGTGCTTGGACTGTTCGGCCTGCAGCCAAGCTTAACGACGAGCTATCCGCTCGTTATCGGCTCCCTGTAGATCTTATGGCGAAGGCTGGCGCATTGGCATTGATTGCGATTGCACTCAATCGCGGCGACCTCGCAATGGTAGCCATCGCGACCGTGCAGATGCAATTTCCCGACCCGCCGCCGCTGGCAAAGGCAGCGGAATCGGACGATGAGATCATCCGTCGCGCCGCGGAGCTCTGCCGCAGCGGATTGCTGAAGGCTAGTTGGGACCCAGCAAAGCATCCTCGCACCGGCACAAAGCCAAATCCCGGCCGGTTCGCGCCGGTGCCGAAACCGACTTCGGTTCCAAGCGTCAAGCCTCGGGCTGGCTGGCCCCTTCCGTATGTCAACGAGGCGGCTCGCGCTGCTGTAAGATCGGCTCTGGGCTTGGTGGAAAGAAACGCGGGGGAAGTTCTAGTCCAGGGGCTTAGGTTGGTCCCCTGGATTGAAGGATTTCTTGCTGGGTTCACTCCGGTCGAACTTAATCAAGGCGAAGACCGACTGATCGCGCAACTGAAATCGGCTTTTGAGCCGCCCAAGACGCTGGAAGAGCTGCAACAAGAGCCGACGGAAGATAATCTCGGTTACGAGCAGCATCACATAGTGAATCAAAATCCGGATAATCTGGCGAAGGACAGCTTCGAAAAATTCGGAAGCGAACTTATCAATGACCCGAGTAATATCGTCTGGCTGCCGCGGCTGCAACATGAATGCGTCAACGCCGAGTACAGCGAAAATTCCGACGGTTCTGGAACACCGCTGGTAAGAGAAATCGTCAACAATATGGATTTTGACAACCAATATGAAGAAGGTCTGAAGATTCTACGCAAGTGCGGAGTGCTCAAATGAGCACGGTCAATTTCGCGAGGATGACCACTGACGAGCTTCTGCGAAGCTTCGCGGAAACAGCAAAGCGTGCCGGCACCATTTTCAGTGAGGATAAATCCAAACTTCTCAATCCGCAGCGCCGGACGCTGGTGCCGGAGATGCAGGCGCTCGGCGCCGAGCTTGGAAGACGGAGACCGATCGAAAAGCTGCGGCAGCTCTTCGAGGACGACGATCCAGACGTTCGCGGCTGGGCTGGGCCGCAATTTCTTTCGGTTGATCCAGACTGGGCGACCGCAACGTTCACGGGCCTCTGCTACAATCTCAGCACACGGGAAGTGCTGGCTTGGCGTGATCGTATCTTACGTAGGGCGCCCAAGCGCCCGAGATTGGACGAAATGACAGTGCCGCAATTGGTGGATCGATTCGTTGACGCATGCGAGCGTTGCTACGGTTCGACACGCTTTCTCACCGACGAGCAGGGCGGCGGACCTAGCATGAAGGCTCATAACAAAGTCGCCGGCGACATCTATGCTGCCGCAAAGGAGCTCAACCGGCGCGGCGAGCTTCGCGCCCTGGTGCCGCTGTTCAAACACCCGCTCATAACGGTCCGACAAAGGGCCGCACGCTATTGCCTTCCTGTCGCCACAGAACGGGCGATCGCGACCTTAGAAAAGGTCGCTGCAACAAAGGAATTACCCGAGTCTTCGTCCGCCTCCTGGACGCTCGATCTGTGGCGTAAGGGGCAGTATTGCGCCTTTCCGGACGATCTAAAGGACGTCAGGGTTTGACGCGAAGGTCAAGGCACTCGCCTTTGCAATCCGAGGCGAGCAGGCGTTCGCCGCGCGCGTCAACCTGCCGGCGGTGACGATGCCGGAGCGGTCCTACTTGCGATCCTCGCTCGCGGAGATGGCGGATGAGATCCGCGAGGGGTTGAGCGAGGCAGTGGTGGAGGCGATGGAGTGAGAAGCGGCACACTCCGATCATCCAGCGCATAATAATGTAGGCTTGACCGATTGTTCTTGTTATGTTCTTAGATAGCACGGGGGCGCTGAGTGCACGCTTTTGTTCACGCTGCAGCGCTCGCCCCCTTGGCCGCTAAATGGATTTCCAGCAGCAGCGTGAGGAAGGCCTGAGAATTTTGCGTAAGTGTGGAATCCTCAAATGAGCGCTGTTGATTATGCAAAAATGAGCACCGATGAACTCATACAAAAGTTCATTGATGCAGCCAAAATTACCGGTAGCGTGTTTGGGCTGAAATCTCGACTGGATAAGGAGAGCTTGTTACAAGCTGCGCTTGCGTTACACGCCGGACACAGCGAAGCGCGCGTGCAGGAGATGCAGGCACTTGGCGCTGAATTGCGGCGGCGAGAACCTATTGCAAAGCTGCGGCGCCTTTTTGATGACCAACATCCGGACGTTCGGGGCTGGGCTGGTGCGCAGTTTCTTTCCGTTGACCCGGATTCGGCGACGGCAACGCTAACGGGCCTTTCCTATAATGTCAGCGCGCGTGAGGTATTGGCGTGGCGGGATCGCATCTTGCGTGGTGTGCCCAAACGCCCCAGACCTGACGAAATGACAGTGCCGCAATTGGTGGATCGATTCGTTGACGCATGCGAGCGTTGCTACGGTTCGACACGCTTTCTCACCGACGAGCAGGGCGGCGGACCTAGCATGAAAGCTTATAATAAAGTGTCAGGCGAACCCTACGCCGTCGCAAAGGAATTGAACGCGCGCGGTGAGCTCGCGACGCTGGTGCCTCTGCTCGATCATCCGCTCGTCACAGTACGAGAGAAGGCGGGTATGTACTGCCTGGACATTGCTACCGATAAGGCGATCGCGGCCTTGCAAGCTATCAGCGGTGTGGATTCTCGGCACGAGGCGGCTGAGGGGTCTACGATACTTGGTCTCTGGCGAATGGGAAAATACAAACCACTGTCTGAATAGTTTGGCGGGATAGCAAAAGCGTCGGAGTCTGGCAGACCGAATGGTTTATGTTTAGTGTTCGCCGCCCGCGTGAACCTGCCGGCGGTGACGGTGCCGGAGCGGTCTTATACCGCTTCCATAGCTGATTGAATCGAAAGGTTGCGGTGGCGGGGACTAAAGATCGGAATGGGTTGTTTTCGGGTTGCGAGGCGTGATTCTTTGACCGTCTGATTCGGAGGGAACAGATGG
>JBEKNW010000110.1:0-14868 GCA_049522435.1 Xanthobacteraceae bacterium | reverse complement strand
CTACCCGAAGGCTTCAGCCATTTCGTTACCTCCATAGCTGCTCCGGTTGCTTCCGGCTGGAGCGGTTGCCGGGTGGGACTTACACCCACTGGAAAGCGCCGCCTTTCCACGGCGCACGGGCAGAGCGGACGTTATGCGCTTCCGATCACGCACTCGAATTATGAGTGAGCAAGGAGCCGCATGAGCGAAGCCACATGCGGGACAGCGCCCGGATAGGCAGACCCCGGATGTCGCTCCGCTCATCCGGGCTACGCTTGCTGTCATCGGACCGGCCACGTCGGGCCGGACCCGCTGGCTCATCCGGGCTTACGCTACTTCACCGCACCGTTCACATGAGGATAGGTCTCGAATTCCACATTAGCCAACGCGTTGCCCACTTTCTCGACCCGGCGAACATAAACGTTCTGCACGGTGTCACGCGTTTGCGGATCGATGCTGATCGGACCGCGCGGGCTCTCCCAGGCAAGGCCTTTCATGGCTTCGACTAGGTTCGTCCCATCGGTGGTGGCGGCCTTCTCCAAGGCTTTTTGGATCAAAGCCATACCGTCGTAGGCCCCTACACCAAAGGCGTTGGGGCGAATGTGGGTGAGCTTTTCAAAATCGGTGGTGAATTTCTTGTTCAGTTCCGATGGATGCACATCGGAATAATGGTACGTCGACTCGACGCCGAGGGCGACGTCGCCGATCTGGTCCAGCTGCTCGTCGTCGACGACGTCGCCGGTTGTTATGAGCTTGATGCCTGATTTGTCCAACCCCCGGTCCTTGAACTGACGCATCAGTGCGGCGCCTTGGCCGGACGGCACGAAGATGAACAAGGCATCGGGTGCGGCATCGGCGGCACGCTGCAGGAACGGCGAAAAATCTGGATTTGCCAGCGGCACGCGCAGACTGCTGGTCACCTTGCCGCCCGCGGCCTCGAAAAACTTCTTGAACACCGTTTCGGTCTCGATGCCGGGAGCATAATCCGACACGACGGTGACGACGTTCTTAATTTGCCGCTTGGCGAAATAGTCGCCGGCTACCGAAACGGTTTGCGGGACTGCAAACGAGGTGCGGACGATAAAGGGAGAGGCCGCCGGTATAGTCGAGGTGGCGGCGCCCATGACCACCAACGGTATTTTGGCCTCCGTGGCAAGCGGCGCGACGGCCAACGCGATCGGCGTCAGGGTCATGCCGACCACAAACTTGACGCCGTCGCGAACGATCAACTCCTGGGCCAAGCGCTTGCTGACGTCGGGAACCCCGCCGTCGTCTTTGACGATCAGCTCGATTTTCTTCCCGCCGAAGGAATCGCCATGCTGTTGGAGATAGACTCTCGCAGCTCCCTGCGTTTCCTGGCCGACCACCGTGAACTGGCCGGTTAATGACGTAACCATGCCGATCTTTATGGTCTCCTGCGCGCCGGCCGGTGCGGTCGCGATCAGGACGGCCATGGCGGAGAATATATGACGATACATGTAAGGCTCCCTGTACATCTTGGCTGATCGGAAAGCCGGAGCGGACCTGCATTTTCCGCGCGCACCTTCATGACAACAGCTGCCGGAGCGCTGTCGGGGGCGCGACCGGGCGAGACGATCCTATGATAACCCCATGATAACGCGCGCCGCAAACGCGCGATCGCCTCGGGGCGGGCGAAATCGTCTGCTCTGCGTAACCGCGTGGGCACTCGTGTGAACGATTTTGCCCACGCGGCTTGGCTCTCAATGCGCGGTGCCCGCCTACGCGCTTCTTTTGCACAATGCGAATGCACGGCGCTGTGAAACACCGTGCATCGCTCAATCATTTTCCGGGCGGAGTGTAAGCACCGCTAACCTTGGCTGCCTTTTCCGCGATGCCTTTGAATTCGCTTGGCGTCCAGGCCCGTACTGTTTCTAATTTGGATATCGAGCCAGTTGCCGCTGCAGCCATTCCAACGGCTACCGCATCCGATCCATCGGCGGCCTCGGTGACGAGCACGACGTCGTTTGAGCCCGTCGTAAAATACATTGCTATAAACTTGCCGCCTGCTTTTTCGACCAATGCCTTGAGGACACCGGAGCGATCCGAGGGTTTATCGACCATTCCTTTTACGCCGGAATGGGAATACGAGACATAGGTGATGAACAAAGGCATCTTTATCCTCCCTTTTTGAACGCGGTTTGAGCGTGCATTGTGGACGCGGAATTTCCACGGCCCGATCCGACATAAGCGCGGTTCATCGCAACCGTCAACGTGGGCACCAAGTGTTAGATTCTATCCACCCGTCATTGCGAGCGAAGCGTGTGAACCGTCATCCTGAGGCGCGAGCGCAGCGAGCCTCGAAGGATGAACGGCCGAGGCGCCCGGGCCGTCGCCCTTCGAGGCTCGGCGCTGCGCGCCGAACACCTCATCAGGGTGACGGATCAAACTCACGCCGCCTTGGCACCGCGCTCGGCGAGGCCGGCCAGCGTGCGTAAAATGCCGGCGGCGCCTTTGAGCCGCGCGGCCGGAGTCTCCCACTCGTCGAAGAACACCACCTTCATATCCGGCCGCACGCGGGCGCCCTCCGGGTGCTTGGCGATATAGGCGATCAGGCCTTCCGGGTTGGCGAAGATGTTGTCGCGCAAGGAGAGCACCGCGCCCTTCGGTCCGACTTCGATGCGCTCGACGTTGGCGCGGCGGCACAGCCCCTTGATGGCGACGACTTGGAGCAGATACTCGACCTCCTGCGGCAGCGGGCCGAAGCGGTCGACCAGCTCGGCGGCGAACGCCTCGATGTCGCGATCGTCCTCGATCTCGGCCAGCCGCCGGTAGAGCGCCAGCCGCACCGGCAGGTCGGCGACGTAATCCTCCGGGATCAGCACCGGCGTGCCGATGGTGATTTGGGGCGACCATTTGTCGGCGACCGGCCCGCTGATGCCGGCCTTGAGACTCATCACCGCCTCTTCCAGCATCTGCTGGTAAAGCTCGTAGCCGACTTCCTTGATGTGGCCGGACTGCTCCTCGCCGAGCAGATTGCCGGCGCCGCGGATGTCGAGATCGTGCGAGGCGAGCTGGAAGCCGGCGCCCAGCGTGTCGAGCGATTGCAGCACTTTGAGCCGGCGTTCCGCCTGCGGCGTGATTTTTCGCCCGCTCGGCAGCGTGAGCAGCGCGTAGGCGCGCAATTTCGCGCGGCCGACGCGGCCGCGCAGCTGATAGATTTGCGCCAGGCCGAACATGTCGGCGCGGTGCACGATGAGCGTGTTCGCCGTGGGGATGTCGAGGCCGGATTCGATGATCGAGGTCGAAAGGAGCACGTTGAACTTGCCGTCGTAGAACGCCGCCATGACGTCTTCGAGCACCGCCGACGGCATCTGCCCGTGCGCGACCGCGACCCGCACCTCGGGCACGTTCTTGTCGAGGAACGATTTGGCCTCGGCGAGATCCTCGATGCGCGGGCAGACATAGAACGATTGGCCGCCGCGATAGCGCTCGCGCAGCAGCGCCTCGCGCACCACGATCGGATCGAACGGCGCGACGAAGGTGCGCACTGCGAGCCGATCGACCGGCGGGGTGGCGATGATCGACATTTCGCGCACGCCGGACAGCGCCAGCTGCAGCGTGCGCGGGATGGGCGTTGCGGTCAGCGTCAGCACGTGCACCTCGGCGCGCAGCTGTTTCAGCTTCTCCTTGTGCCCGACGCCGAAATGCTGCTCCTCGTCGACGACGATGAGGCCGAGGTCCTTGAATTTGATTGTCTTGCCGAGCAGCGCATGGGTGCCGATGACGATGTCGATTTGGCCATCTGCGAGGCCCTTCTTCACCCTGGCGAGTTCGGCGGCGGAAACCAGACGCGAGGCCTGGGCGATGTGGATGGGATAGTTGCGCAGCCGATCGCCGAACGTCTTCATGTGCTGGCGCGCGAGCAGCGTCGTCGGCACCACGACCGCGACCTGCTTGCCGTTCATTGCTGTCGTAAAGGCGGCGCGCAGCGCCACTTCGGTCTTGCCGAAGCCGACGTCGCCGCAGATCAGACGATCCATCGGCTTGCCGGAGACGAGATCGGCCAGCACGGCGGCGATGGCCGCCTGCTGGTCGTCGGTCTCCTCGTAGGGAAAGCCGGCGCAGAACTCGTCATAGAGGCCGGTGTCGACGGAGAGAAGCGGCGCTTCGTGCAATTGCCGCGCGGCGGCGATCTTGATCAGCTCGCCCGCCATCTCGCGGATGCGGTTTTTCATGCGCGCCTTGCGCGACTGCCAGGCGGTCGAGCCGAGCCGGTCGAGCTCGACGCCCGCCGCTTCCGATCCGTAGCGCGAGAGCAGCTCGATGTTCTCGACCGGCAAAAATAGCTTGTCGCCGCCGGCGTAATGGATTTCCAGGCAGTCGTGCGGCGCGCCCGCCGCCTCGATCGCGCGCAGCCCGACGAAGCGGCCGATGCCGTGATCGACGTGGACGACGATGTCGCCGGCGGCAAGGCTCGTCACCTCGGCGATGAAATTTTCCGCCCGCTTCGATTGCCGGCGCGGGCGCACCAGGCGCTCGCCCAAAATATCCTCTTCGGTGATCAGCGCGACATCGGCGGTCTCGAAACCGGCATCGATGCCGAGCACCGCAAGCGCGATCTCGTGGCGCGAGAGCGTGAGCGCCTGCGGCCACGACGCGACCGGCGCCAGATTAAAGAGCCCATGCTCGGAGAGGACGTGCGCCATGCGTTCGCGCGAGCCCTCGCTCCACAGCGCGACGAGGACGCGCTTGCCGGCCGCTTGCAGCGACTCGACGTGCTTTTTGACCGCCTCGAAGACGTTGGTGCCGGGCTCGCTGCGTTCGCCGGCGAAGTTGTGCCCGGCGCGCGCCCCGATCTCGATCGCAGCCGGGGCGCTTTCAGGCACCGCGAACGGCGACAGGCGCGCGAGGGCGGATCTGTCCAGGCGCCCGCGCCATTCGGCTTCGGCGAGATAAAGCCGGTCCGGCGGCAGCGGCTTATAGGGCGCGCCGGCGCCCGCTTGATTGAGTGCGTCCTTGCGCGCCTGATAATAATCGGCGATTTGCGCGAGGCGCTCGTGTGCGGCTTCTTCGGCCAGCGGCTCGATCGCAACCGGCGTCGCTTCGAGGTAATCGAACAGCGTCGCAAGGCGCTGGTGAAACAGCGGCAGCCAATGCTCCAATCCGGCGGCCCGGCGGCCCTCGCTCACCGCTTCATAGAGCACATCGTCGGGACCCGCCGCACCGAAGGCCGCGACGTAGCCGGTGCGAAACAACCGGATCGTCTCCGCGGTCAGCTGGAACTCCGCCATGGGAACGAGGTCGAGCGCGCGCAGCTCATCGGTCGTGCGCTGTGTTTCCGGATCGAAGCTGCGGATCGATTCCAGCGTGTCGCCGAAGAAATCGAGGCGCACCGGCGCATCCATGCCGGGCGCGAACAGATCGAGGATGCCGCCGCGCACCGCGTAGTCGCCCGCCTCGCGCACCGTGGCGGCGCGAGTAAAGCCGTTGAGTTCGAGCCATTGCGCGACACCCGACATCGGCAACAAATGGCCCGCTGCGACCGCAAGCGATTGCCGGGCGACGATCTCGCGCGGCGGCACGCGCTGCAGCACGGCGTTGACTGTCGTGAGCACGATTGCCGGCCGTTCGTGCACCTTTACGCGAGCGAGGCGCGCCAGCACCGCCATGCGCTGCGCCACGACGCCGGCATGCGGCGACACCCGGTCGTAGGGCAGGCAGTCCCAGGCCGGGAATTCGAGCACCTCGATGTCCGGCGCGAAGAACGCGAGCGCGCGAGACAGCATCGCCAGGCGCGCGCCATCGCGGCAAATGACGGCAAGGCTGATCGCGGGCGCCGTCGCGCCGGCCGCAATCGCGCGTGCAAGGTCGGCGAGGACAAGCCCTTCGGCACCGTCGGCGATGCCGGAGAGAAGGAGCGGCCGGCCGGGAGCGAGACGCTGGGCCGGCGATCGCGCCGGCGATCGTATCGGCGCAGTCACCGTTCCCCCTCGGCGCGCGTTTTGCTCGCGTGCATGTGAAACGCTCTAAGCTTAGCGAGCACTTCCGTGTCGTAGTTCGCCGGGACATTCTCGGCGCCGATGACCCAGGCGTAAAGCTCGGCATTGGGCGCTTCGATCAGGCGTTCGAAATCATCGAGCGCGGCCTCGTCGAGCGTGTCGATATGGGCATCGGCAAAGCGGCCGACGATCAGATCCATCTCGCGCACGCCGCGCCGCCAGGCTCGGAACAGGAGTTTTCGCCGCCGCACGTCCAATCCCGCACTCGATCGCTCGGTCATGACAAGGTCCAACGCCAAAAGCCCGGACGCGGCCGGGCGAGGCATATATAAAGGGGGAGGCAGACGATGTCAGCGGGTGTTCACCGTCATCCTGAGGCGGCCGCCAACGGGTCCGGCCCGAAGTGGCCGGCCCGATGACAAGCTCCGCGGCCCTCGAAGGATGAATCGGCCAATCGAAATCGGGATTGCCCGATTTCGAGATATTTAGTGTCCAAGTCGGCAGCAGCCGACTTGGATGCCGTCGCCCTTCGAGGCTCCCCCCGATCAAATCGGGGGTCGCACCTCAGGGGTGACGGAACTACGTATGAGAATCTGATGCGCCCTCCCGTGCTCAATCCGCTGTTTGCGCCGCTGTCGGCTCTGCAAGGGATCGGGCCGAAGCTGGAGAAACTGTTCCAGCGCCTGATCGGGCGCGACGGCGAGCCGCCACGCATCATCGATCTCCTCTTTCACATGCCGACCGGGTACGTCGATCGGCGCAACCAGCCGAAGCTTTCCGCCGTCAAGCCCGACACAGTGGTGACGGTTGCCGTTACCGTCGATCGCCACCGGCCGCCGCCGCCGAACCGGCCGCGCGCCCCCTACCTCATCTATGCGAGCGACGAAACCAACGATCTCATCATCACCTATTTCAATGCGCGCCGGGACTATCTGCAAAAGCTCTTCCCGGTCGGCGAAAAGCGCTACGTCTCAGGCACGACGGCCTTCTACGACGGCCATCTGCAGATGGTGCATCCCGACCGCGTGGTGGACGCCGCCGGCTTTGCCAACCTGCCGCTGATCGACCCGGTCTACCCGCTCACGGAAGGCCTTCATCCGAACCAGATGCGCAAGGCTCTCGATCTCGCGCTCGATCGCGTACCGAAGCTGGCCGAATGGCAGGACGCGGCATGGCTCAAGCGCAATAGCTTTCCGGGCTTTGCGGAAGCCTTGCGGAACGTCCATCGTCCGGCGGCGCCGGCCGACCTCGAGCCACAAAGCGCGGCGTGGTCGCGGCTTGCCTATGACGAATTGCTCGCCGGCCAGCTCGCGCTCGCGCTCTTGCGCGCGCATATGCGCGTAAGGGCCGGCCGCGGCAGCGCCGCCGAGGGACGTTTGCGCGCGCGCATCATCGCCGCCCTGCCCTATTCGCTGACGCCCTCGCAGCAGCGCGCCGTTGCCGACATCGTCGCCGATCTCGCGCAACCGCATCGCATGCTGCGGCTCCTGCATGGCGATGTCGGCTCCGGCAAGACGCTCGTTGCCTTGCTCGCGGCCGCAACCGTGATCGAGGCCGGCCGCCAGGCGGCGTTCATGGCGCCGACGGAAATTCTGGCGCGCCAGCATTTTTCCACGATCGCGCCGCTCGCGCGCGCCGCCGGCATCCGCCTCGCCATCCTCACTGGCCGCGAGCGCGGGCGCGAGCGCGCGGAAATTCTCTCCGCGCTCGCGGCCGGCGATATCGATCTCATCGTCGGTACTCATGCCTTGTTCCAGGAGGACGTGGCGTTCCGCGATCTCGCCCTTGCCGTCGTCGACGAGCAGCACCGCTTCGGCGTGCACCAGCGCCTTGCGCTCGCGCGCAAGGGCGAGGCCGTCGACCTCCTGGTGCTCACGGCGACGCCGATCCCGCGCACGCTGGTGCTCACTTATTTCGGCGACATGGACGTTTCCGAGCTGCACGAAAAACCCGCCGGCCGGGAAAAAATCGATACCCGCGCGCTGCCGCTCGAACGGCTTGCCGAAGTGATCGACGCGGTCAAACGCGCGCTCGATCAGGGCCGGCGCGTGTATTGGGTGTGCCCGCTGGTCGAGGAATCCGAAAGCGTCGATCTTGCCGCCGCCGAGGAACGCTTCCAGGCCTTGCAGCAGCGCTTCGGCGACACGGTCGAGCTGGTCCACGGCCGCATGCGCGGCGTCGAAAAGGATCGCGCGATGGCGCGTTTTGCCGGTGGTGCGGCACGCATCCTGGTGGCGACGACGGTGATCGAGGTCGGCGTCGACGTGCCCGAGGCGAGCGTCATGGTCATCGAGCACGCCGAACGTTTCGGGCTTGCGCAACTTCATCAACTGCGCGGCCGCATCGGCCGCGGCGCCGAGCGCTCGACCTGTCTCCTCCTCTACAAAGCCCCGCTCGGGGAAACGGCGAAAGCCCGCCTCGCCATCCTGCGCGAGACCGACGACGGTTTCCGCATCGCCGAGGAGGATTTACGGCTGCGCGGCGAAGGCGACGTGCTCGGCACCCGGCAGAGCGGCATGCCCGGCTTCCGCCTCGCCCGCATCGAGGTCCACGGCAAGCTGCTCAAAGCGGCGCGCGACGACGCCGCACTCGTGCTTAGCCGCGATCCCAGCCTCGGCTCCGCGCGCGGCGCCGCGTTGCGCCACCTGCTCTATCTGTTCGCGCGCGACGAAGCGATCAGGCTGTTGGGCGCGGGCTAGTGGATAAAATCCGACGCTTGACCCCCGCCCCGACACGCGAAATGGACCGGACATGAACATCGGCTTCAGCCCGATTTCGACGTTTTGAACGCGCGTCGGCCCCTGCCGCAGTACCCCCGAATGCTGATATTACATTGCGCCGCAATATCTGACGCGATGGGCCATGAACTGCCTCCCGCCGTGCACAAAACAGTGAGCCTTTACGCCGTCGGACCAGCGTGAAGCCGGTGACAGACCTCCTGATTAGGGCGTGATAACCTTCCCCACATTGCTGCGGGCATGATCCTGTTGGGGACGAGGCGAATGACTACCAATATTGGAAGGCGGATATGACAAGCAGGCTGCTGCACCAAAATGCCGGGCAACGGACGTTCGCCGTGATCCATGGAGTGACAAAGCGCGGACCGCGAGTTTCATCGATGACCCAGCGCATGACATGCTCGGCCTGTCTTTCTGCTCGGGTCACATTGAAACCGTCACCTTGCGATTCTCGCCGAGGTTCGGCTTTTCGCCGGTGAGCAGCACCTTGACGAACTCGAACGCGGCGACGGCGTTGCTCGACGGCCCGTCCCATAGTTCCGCGGTTAGCGGGTGAACGCTTAGCACGCAGACGTTCGGATCGTCCGATCCTTGCCACCACATATCGTCGGTGGCCTTCCAGATTTCCGCCGCCTTGGCGGGGTCGCGCCGCACGTCGGCGCGCGCCGTGATCGAGAGGTAGGCGTTGGCCTTGGCGTCAACGAATACGAGCCCAACGTCGTGCTCGGATTCGATCTCGTGCTCCTTGCTGCTGCGCAGATCGGTCACGAACCAGATGATGCCCGCCGTGCGATCGGGCCGTGCTTCAAGCGGCCGGGCTCTTAAACCCCCCGCAAAGCGCGTGGTGAGCACACACACGCCCACCCGCTCGATAATATCCCACACTCGATCGAGATGATCTTGTTTCGTCATGCCTTGCCAACGGCAAGCGGCATAGTAAAGTTCCTTAGGACCTGCCGCTCGACCAGCATCCGCTTGACCTCGGCGATGGCCTTCGCCGTGCTTTGGACGATTTTGGCCGCGTTCGCTCTTGTTGTGCTTTGCCGAAGGTGCACAGTGCAAAAGCACTAACCGGCCACAGCCGAGCAGTTCCCAAAGCCAAAGAAGGGAATTCCGTACGGAAAGCTTCCTAAAGTTTGTCCGAGAAATCCGAAAATGACCAAAACCACACCAACGAAAAACAGCCGGGCGCGGTAACGATTATCCTTGAGATTTTCCCGTTGTGTGTGGCGCCACATTGAGGCGTCAGCCTGCGTCGAATCTTCGTAGTTCTTGCCCTGCTCATCGGCTTTAGTCCTGTCGCGGTCTTCTTGCACCCGGGCCTCGCGCAGGAACACGCTGTGCAAATATGTGTGTCGCCATTCAAATGCGATGATTAGGAATCCAATTACGTCTAAGACTAAGCCCGCGACCGAAAGCCATTGTTGGCACATTTCCATCCCTTCGCACCAGAATCGCCTCCATCGCTCTCGCCGCCCTCGTTAGCACCCTCGCGGCGGAGCTTGATCTGCCCAATGCCTAGGTGAATAACATGCTAAGCTTTCTTTGGCGCTAAGGCCGAACTTACGGACGAGAAAGCTCCTCCTCCGGATTAGTAAGGTTATCCGCTCCGGGGTTGCCGGTACTCACTATTTGAGCGAACAAAGCCGCGCCCAGAACCGGTGATATAGTCGCGGGTCAGCGGCACGGCGGCCTGCTGATGCGAGAGCTGGATCTGGAAGACCGCCAGGCTGCCGTAGCGGAAACCCAATTCACAGCTCGACAAGTAGAACTCGAACATGCGGCAGAAGCGCTCGTCATAGAGCGAGGTAATCGTATCGCGGTTGGCAGCAAAGCGCCGCCGCCAGTGGCGAAGCGTTTCGGCATAGTGCAGCCGGAGCACCTCAATATCAGTAGTCAAAAGGCCGGAACGTTCGATTGCAGGCATTACCTCGCTGAGCGCCGGGCAATAGGCGCCGGGGAAGATGTATTTGCTAATCCAGGGATTGTTGATTCCCGGGCCGTCCCATTGACCAATGCTGTGCAGCAGCGCCACGCCGTCCGGCTTCAGGCAGCGGGAGACCGTGTCGAAGAAGGCGCGGTAGTGGAAGACCCCGACATGTTCGAACATGCCGACCGAGACGACCCGGTCGAAGTGCCGATCCGCCGCCCGATAATCTAGCAGTTGGAACGAGACGCGATTCGCTAACCCCTCGGCCTCGGCGCGAGCCTGGGCCTCTGCCAATTGTTCTGTTGACAGGGTGATGCCAGTTACCGTGGCGCCGTAGTCCCGCGCGAGGGTAAGCGCCATGCCACCCCAGCCACAGCCGATGTCGAGTACCGACAAACCGGGCCGGTCCAAGCAGAGCTTGGCGGCGATGTGACGCTTCTTGGCCTCCTGCGCTTCTTCAAGCGTTTCGGTTCCCTTGGGGAAATAGGCGCAGGAGTATTGCCGATCCCGATCGAGGAACAGGCTGTACAGCCGTCCATTCAGGTCATAGTGGTGGGCGACGTTCCGCCGAGCACGCGCTCTCACATTGAACTGATCGATCGGGCGCCAAATCCGGGCAGCCGCACGCCGAAGCCAATTGACCAAAGGCCCATTGGGATTTGTCCGGAGATTGGCGATGAGCACGGCGAGCACGTCGTGGATCGAACCGCCGAGTGGGACCAAGCCACCATCCATATAAGCTTCCCCGACGGATAGCTCGGGGTTCAGTATCAGCCGCCAGACCGTACGCCGACTGCGCAACATGACGCCGGCCTCTGGCCCTGGTCGCCCCGCATAGATCTGCGTTCTACCGTCCGGCCAACACACCGTCAGCCGGCCAACGGTAATGAACCTCCTCAGGAACATATTGAGCACAGATTGCATTGTGCACTCCGTGCCGAGCTAGCCTCTAGAACCTGAGGCGACCGGCATCACGTTAAATCATGCCATCCGCTGTAGGGGCCAGGGCAGCATCCGCTAGTTTTACCCATTCGGCCGCCATCTTCCTATTCGGATCTTCCTGTTCGTAATCTTCCTGTTCGGAACGGAACTTTTTCCTGCCGCTAATGTTGGAGAGACGACCTTCAGCCAGAGTGGTGCCATGATGGACACGATCAGAAGTGACACGGCCACGGTCGTAGAATCGGGCCAGTCCGCGACCTCCTGGGCCGCGATTATTGCTGGCGGAGTTGCCGCAGCCGCGCTGACCTTGGTGTTGCTGGCATTCGGCAGTGGAATGGGGTTTTCTGCTGTTTCTCCTTGGTCGAATGCCGGCGTGTCTGCCAGTACGTTCAAGCTCGCAACTGGTGTGTATTTAATTATCGTTTCGATGCTTTCTTCGACGATTGGAGGCTACATCGCCGGTCGCCTGCGAACAAAATGGGTCGGCCTCCACAGTGAAGAGGTCTTGTTCCGGGATACAGCGCACGGATTTCTGGCTTGGGCATTCGCCGCCATCCTGGGCGCGGCCGCGTTGGGAGCGGCTGCGACTTATGTCGTGGGCGGGACTGCGCAGGGTGTCGGTCAACCTGCCGCACAATCGGCGGGATCGCCGACCAGCTACTTCGTTGACATGTTGTTCCGTCCCATCCCGGGCGGCCAAAGCTCTACAGCAGTCCAACCCGCTAAAGACCCCGCTGCCGCGCGCCGCGAAGTCATCACCATTTTCACCAAAGCGGCCTTGAGGGAAGGTGATGATCTTTCTGCCGCCGACAGTACATACGTGGCACAAATAGTATCGGCGCAGACCGGCATGAGCCAAGTGGACGCCGACAAAAGAGTCGCGGAAGTGACCAAACAAGCAAAAGAAGCCGCGGATCAAGCGCGCAAGGCTGCTGCCAAGCTGTCGATGTGGTTGACGGCCTCCCTGCTGATCGGAGCATTTGCTGCCAGTCTCGCCGCGATCGAGGGCGGGCAGCTCCGTGATGGGACGTGGAGGGGAGTCATCGGCGGGAAAAAATACCGCACTGTGCGAACCAGCTAAACGGAGGCGAACATGGGCTACATCCTTCTCTGGCTGATAGGCATTCCAATCCCGATCATCATTCTGCTGGCCCTGCTTCATTAGGGCATATGCCGGCAGCATCGAATCGGGGATTCCCAAGGGTCTGAGCGAGCCTGGGCGCAACGCTAGCGGTTCGCCGCATGTCCGCTTCGGGTCAATCGCGTCGGTTCGAGCGCGCGCCGGGGACTTCCGCGATGCCTCCGATCGCTACCGAATTGCTGCATTGCGGTCATCGATGCTGTCGGCCATCCATGTCATTTCGAACGTGCACCAGACACTTCCGATCCAACAGCAAAGAGGGCGAACGTGCGCTCCTATGGAGGGTACCAAGCGTCA
The DNA here is from genome assembly GCA_049522435.1 of Xanthobacteraceae bacterium. Lineage (GTDB taxonomy): Bacteria > Pseudomonadota > Alphaproteobacteria > Rhizobiales > Xanthobacteraceae > BOG-931. The sequence continues at coordinate 1,881 of JBEKNW010000110.1, read as the reverse complement.
GATTTTATCCACTAGAGCGCAATCCCTTCAGGTTGAATCGATTGGCGCTCTAGATTCCTTGGTGGAGCATGATCTTTTCGGAAAACCGGCTTCCACTTTTCCGGATCATGCTCTAGCGTCACTTGCAGCGTCGACGGTATGAAGTTATCATACCGAGAAGGTAATGAGATTTTCGCCAAGGGTGCCCCATGGGCTTTGTACAAAAGCGCACCTTCAGTTTGCCGGCCAAGCAGGCAAAGTTCATCGATACCAAAGTTCGTGCCGGGACCTATGCGTCGGCAAGTGAGGTTGTTCGAGCGGGGCTGCGGGCTCTGGAGGAGCGCGACGCCGCCATTGAGAGTTGGCTGCGATCGGAGGTGGGGCCGGTTTACGACGCCATGAAGGCCAATCCCAAGCGCGCCGTCTCGGCGAAAAAGGCTTTTGCAGTCGTTCGCGCCCGTCATGCCGCAAAGCTGAAGGCCGCGAAACGTGGAGCGTAGGGTCGTCTTTTCCCCGGAAGCCGCCGCCGATCTAATCAATTTGTACGAATATATCGCCGAGCGAGCAGGACCGAGGCGCGCCATCGGTTATATCGATCGCATCGAGGCATATTGTGCCGGGTTTGAGTTCTCCGCAGAGCATGGCACGAGGTGTGATGACATACGTCTCGGCCTTCGCATTGTTGGATTTGAGCGGCGCGTGACGATCGCCTTCCACGTGGCACCCAGCACCGTGACTATCGATCGAATTTTGTATGGGGGGCGTGATGTGCAACGCGCGCTGAGCCGGCGCCACGCCATGCCGCGATCACGATCCAAAAGATAGAGGCGGCTGTCTCGCCATTCGCGCGCGACGAAGCGATCAGGCTCTTGGGCGCGGGCTGAGCGTCTCGCTCTATTTCGCCGGGCTCGGCGCCGCGCGGGCAGTCTCCGCGAGTCCGGCGAGCTTGTGCTGCGGGTCGCCGCCGGGTTGAATGATGCCGGCGGAGATCAGAAGCGTCATCGCCTGCTCGACGGAAATGTCGAGGTCGATCACGTCGCGCCGCGGCACGTAGAAGAAGAAACCGGTGGTCGGGTTCGGCGTGCACGGCAGGAAGGCCGATACGTGCTCCGTCTGCGGCAGGTGCGCGGCGATAGCCGCGCTCGGCGGTTGCGTCAGGAAAACGAGCGACCACATGCCCGGCGCCGGAAATTCGACCAGACCCACGCGACGGAAGCTCGAGTCGGAACTGGAAAATAGCGTCTGGAAGATCTGCTTTGTGGTGCGATAGATCGGCCGCACGATCGGCATGCGGTTCAACAGACTCTCGCCAAAGGTGACGAGCTTGCTGCCAACCAAATTGGCGGTCAGGAAGCCAAGCAGCGTCAGCGCCACGAAGACGATGATCAGACCAAGACCCGGAATATTCACCGGCAGATAGGTCTCGGGCCGGTACGTCACCGGAAAGACCGGCCGCACCAAATTGTCGACCCAGGTGACGAACCACCAGATCAACCACAACGTCACCGCCACCGGTCCGGCAACGATCAACCCGGTCAAAAAGTAATTGCGGATGCGGCTGACGATTCCGGCCGTAGACTTGGCTGCGCCGGCGGACATTCCCGCTCTCTGATCGCTGTCATCTATCATCGGTTCGGTCGCACCTGCCCGGCTTCGCGGCTGCATCTATATAGGGACACGGCGCGCTCGCACAGAGGTACCGCGGTGGCGAAAAGCGGCGTCTATTCCACCGTCACCGACTTGGCCAGATTGCGCGGCTGATCGACATCGGTGCCCAAGACGACGGCGGTGTGATAGGCGATAAGTTGCACCGGCACGGCATAGACGAGCGGCCCCACCATCGCCGGCATTGTCGGAAGCGTCAGCGTTACGAGCGATTGGTCCGCGGCGGCGGCCGCGCCC
>JBEKNW010000109.1:0-14963 GCA_049522435.1 Xanthobacteraceae bacterium | reverse complement strand
TCCTGTTGCGGTTGGCTCTCAATCACCAGACCGCTAAGCTCACGAGGGGATTTTCCCGCCGCGGAGCGCGGTTGCGGTTGGCTCTCAATCACCAGACCGCTAAGCTCGCGGTCGCCAAGCAGACCGGCCAGGCGTCGTTGCGGTTGGCTCTCAATCACCAGACCGCTAAGCTAGCAATCCTTCGACGTCGATGCCTTCGATCGTTGCGGTTGGCTCTCAATCACCAGACCGCTAAGCTTGAAGGCCGCAATGCCCACCGCCCTATTCGGTTGCGGTTGGCTCTCAATCACCAGACCGCTAAGCTAGGCAGCGGAAGCGGCGCTCCACCGGCCATGTTGCGGTTGGCTCTCAATCACCAGACCGCTAAGCTCGGACTTCGACGTGCGACGTGAAGGCGTCGGTTGCGGTTGGCTCTCAATCACCAGACCGCTAAGCTTTTTCCTTCGATCCGGATGATGAGCCGATGGTTGCGGTTGGCTCTCAATCACCAGACCGCTAAGCTTTGCGTCCGCAATGCCGTGCGCGAACGGAGTTGCGGTTGGCTCTCAATCACCAGACCGCTAAGCTCCAGGCTCGCCATGGCGTCCTGCGCCACCGGTTGCGGTTGGCTCTCAATCACCAGACCGCTAAGCTGCCGGCTTCGCGGGCTATGCGCCAGTTGGCGTTGCGGTTGGCTCTCAATCACCAGACCGCTAAGCTCGCTACTGGCTTAAGGCCCTGGAAACAGGGCCTTTTTTCTTGGGTGGAGACATGAAGAACGAGCCCGTTCAGATCAAAATAGGGCGAATTGCTCGGGATTTTTGAGGCTCTGTTCACGGTTTCGGCCACGATAGGTTCGGATGTTTTCATACTGCTTATCGGTGATTGCGAGGATGTGCACCTTGCCGGCACTCGGCATCGCCTGCTCGATCTTGCGCTCGTAGCTCTCCGCCTGCTCCTTGCCCGCGCAGAAGCGTAGATACACTGAATACTGCGTCATCTCGAAGCCGAGGTCGAGCAGCTTCAATCGAAAGCGTGTGGCGGCCTTCCGCTCCTTTTTGGTCCCCACCGGCAGATCGAAGAATACGCACAGCCACATGATTCGATAGCCCGATAACGCGGCCGGCGCGCCATTTCCGCGCGCACCCACGCTTACCTCAGAATCCAAGCGGAAGGCCGGTCCGCGGCAGAACAAGCCGATCGGCTTCTCCGGCGTAGGTCTTGGCCAACGAGTTGGCGAGCCGATCGAGACAGGTCATCAACGGACTCATTCCCTCCTCCGCCGGCAGATCGATCACCATAATGCGAGCGAGCGCCGCTTTTCCCTCCGACGACACCTCGGTCACTCCCTCGCCTTTGAGACGATGGATTTCGCGATCAACGAGCGGACGGAATGGCTCCATCAAGTCGTCCACCAGCACTAGCGCGTTGCCTCGGTTCGCGTGCATCAAGCCGAGGCTGGGATGCAACCCAGCGGCCATCACTGCGCGCGCCGTTGCCGCGCGCAGAATGGCATAGCCATAGTTCAGGAGCCCGTTGAGACCATCACCGTCAGTCTCGCGGCGAAACTCCGGTCCAAAAAGTAGCGGCCAGTACCGTCGCGCGGCCTCCGCCTCGACGTTGTCGGGGTCACCAGGCCGAACCTTTCGTGCAAGCAGGCGAAATCCACCAGCCTCGGCGCCGACTGCGGCCAGGGTCGCGGCTTGCGCCATGATCTTCGCCTGGACGATTTGCCGCCAAAGGCGCTTTTTCAGGGGCGCGGTCGCCTGCGCTTGGTCGCTCATACGGCCAGCCTGGGCATGATGGCCGTCAACTGGCCACACCACCGCGGCCGGCCGATGGTTCGGCCCGCACAGAACCACTGGTACGCCGCGCGTCGCCAACGTGACCATTAGGTTGTTCGAGTAGGTCAGCCCGTGCGCATTCGCGACCACGGCGGCGAGATCATCGAGCGGAATCCGGCCGACCTCTACGCCTTTCTCGGCGACCGTCAAAAATCCGCGATCGACGGCAAGATGCCGTCCGTCCGTCGCGACCTCGACCACCCGTCCGACCATCGCCGTCTGCGCCTCTCGCGTCCGTCCGAGCACAGATCGGCAGGTTGCGGCCAAGTCCGGACGCGAGCAACGATTTGGTTAATATTTGGTTAATGGCTGGTTTGGATACGCCAGACTTGGCCAAGTTCGTCGACGCGCACCGGCACAGCACCCTTATCCTTTAGCGTCCCGTAAGAGGCCATCAGCCAGCGGAAGGGATCAATCTCATTGCTCGTGGCGTGGCGGCGGTCGAGATTGCCGGTCTCGTTATGCTGAGCCAGTTTGAATCGTCGAGCCGCCGCATCGAGCCGATGAACGACCATGATTTCGCTCTTGCCGTTGTTCTCAAGACGAATTAGGTCGCCCTTGTGAACGCGCATGACAAGCTTGGCGTCCGGATGTTCCTGCCGCCAGCGCGGCCCATGGCACTCCTGGTTGGCGTCGAACCGGCGCACTGCCTCGCCGATCCATTTTCCATCCGCTGTCTCAAATATTTCGACGCAAAAATTCTCACCGGCTGAATATGCTTTGTAGGGCGCGCCGGTTCGCCGATCGTTCACCGGCACCAGATACTCAGGCTTCTCCGGCTTTAGCAGGCGCACCCGGCGCAGGCCGTGCTTAATGTGCGGATCATCTGTCTTGGCGTGAAGCTTCCGCAGCGCGTCGGCGAGCGTCACGCCGTTCGCCTTCTCGGCCACGACATGGGCGCGCACCATGTCGCGCAGGCGACGGTCGCGGATGCGCTCGACTTCGTTCTCGTTGAGCGCCTCGATCGGCTTGCGATAGACAAGATTGGCGCCCTCCCTCTCTGGCTCCTTAACGAAGCCATAAGCTGTGTCCTCATGCAGCTTGCCTTGCACGCCGTGGTCAGGTTTGTGCGAAACCACCATCCGATCGAGCGCCGCCTTGAGGTCGTCGCGTAATTTTTCCTTGTCCCACGGCGTGGGTATTTCGATCTTTTCCCGCTCGTCGTCATAGGCGTTCGCCATCTTCCACAGCAGCGAGCGGTCAGTGAGCGCAGCCACCAGACCGTCGATGGCATGGTGGCGGTGATCGGCGCGATTCTTGACGCCCGAAAATTCCATGTCGTCGGTGGCGGCAAGAAAGTCTTCGGCTTTGTCCTGTACGCCGGCATAATTATGGTCCGGCAGCAGGGAATTGAGACCCCACTTACCGCGGATCATCGATGTAAGACGCCCTGGAACGACCCAAATATTGTAGGGATTGGTCACGGCCCCAAGATATTGTTTGGCCAATCGCGCGAGCCATCCAGTCTCATTGAGCTGGCGGTTCAGGAAACCGCCCTTCTTCTCGAACTGTTCACGTGCATCGGCATCGAAACGCCAGCGCTTGTTGCGCGGAAGCATGGCCGCGCGTGCGGCAATTTCGTCCCATCGATAGGTGAAGCCATCGATCGTCGGGTTCGATCCGAACGCGTTATACGGCCACTGCTTACGCTTGGCACGATTTGCGTAGCGCATGCAGACCGTCTTGTTCGCGGCGCTATCGTCGAGGCTTTCTTTGAAGGGAGCCAAGTGCTCGATCTCGACTTCGTCGGACATCAGTCTCGCGAGTCCGATTTGTTCGCCGGTGAAAGGACACTTGCGGTCGAGCAAATCGCGGGGATTCAGTTCCTCCCACAACCGCATTTTGAGTAGATTGCGCGGATTGGCGGACAGGCCGTGTTCCGCCAACTCTTTTTTGCGTGCCTCGTTCTTTTCCTGATTCCGGCGCTGCTCGCGCTGATACTCAGCTTTTTCCTTAGGGGAGAGCTTGAGCGCGCGCGTGAACTCGATGGCGACCTCGGTGGGCGGGCCGAATTCATTGATCAGGTGATTGACCAAGCGGCGAAGCTGGCCGAGCCCGATATGCACCGTCGGATTGGGCAGCCGACCGAAACGCTTTTCACTCTTGTCGCGGCGGTCGCCGCTACCCACGACCGCATCGGATAACCACTCGCCATAATAAGGCAGCTTGTCGCGAACTTCGCCAGTCGGCAATTTTGCGTGACCACCGATGGCGTTTGCGGCAGCCTCGTCATAGCGCAATCCGCTCTCCATAAGCGGCAACAGCTTCTTGATCGTGCGAAGCCCCAGGCGACAATGGCCGTCCGGCAGCGACGCATCGGCGACCTTTTCCGCGGTCGAGGCAGCAAGCTCGCATTTGTCTTCCAGCCACTGGACCAGCTCAGCATCGTCGGGCTCATTCAAAAGCTTCTCGACGATGGCGATTTGGCGTTGGACATCGAGGCCCCGCCAGGTCTTTCCGAATAGGCTTTTGTGCGAAAGGCGGGCCGCGGTCTCGTCGCCGTCGAGCGTGACGCGCCGCTCAGATTCGAGGTTGAACTTGGCTTCCGGAGAAAGCTTTAGCAGCGAGCGCAGCTTGTCGAATTTCATCTCCTTGTTCTGCAGCAGCGCGAGCGCAACAAGGTCACCCTGCTGCTTGGTGAGTCTTGTCATGGTCCGCCCGGTTTCGCCGACCTCAAGGTTGCGCACCTCCTGGTAGATGCGAAAGCGCTGCGCTAGCGGATGTGCCCACGGGCAGCGATAGCCTTCGGGATCTTTCTCAAAAGGCTCAGTCGCCGGATCGAGCGAGCACTTGCCTACCGGCGGCTGCTTCAATGGACGCTGGTAGAAGATGACTTTGTCGATCTCTTCTCGCGCGGCGTCCGTCATCGAGGGATGATGCGGCGCCTGCGCTGACCAGATCGCATCGAATTCGGATTTCAGCAGGTCGCGCGTCGGATAGAAGTCATAGGTCGCTTTGGGTCCGCTTGCGGTGTTGCGTGCGCGCACACCCTCGCGTTTCTGATGACGGTGCCAGAGGAACTCTCCAAGCGTGCGCGCCTTCTTAGCCTCCATCGCCTCCTTGAGCTTGCCCGCGGCCTGCTTGATCGCGCCTTTGTCGTCCTCCTTCTTCTCCGCTTTGCGATTAGAGAGAAATCCGCGGCGCTGGTTGAGATGGAAAATGGCGCGCCCGATATGATGTGCGAGCAACGGACCATCGAGCGCGTTTGCGCGCAACTCATAAGGATCGAGCGCCTCCAGCGCCTTGCGCTCTTTCACGTCCTCGGGCATCAGCCCATGGTGGACGAGGGCTTTCATGAGCTCGGTACGACGACCGAAATACTGATCTGCAAAGCGGTCCCGGCGTCTGCGGGCGCTGCGGGCCACCCGGCGACTTACCGCGTTAGATGTTTCCGATTGCGGATCGCGCCCGTCCGGATATACGCGCACCCCGCCAGCGCCCAGGCCCGTCGGCCGCCAGTGATCGCCGTCTTGGTCGAGCCGGACGGTAAACCAACCGAGTGAGTTCGTTCCGAGATCGAGGCCCAGACGATAAGGTCTTGTCTTTCTTGTTTTCACTTCTCATGCTCCCCGAAGCATGTCAGGCGGAAGCGAATCAGGTCGAGCAACGCTTCGACCCGATGCCTCGCCGATCTGCTTCCGCCTCCTTGCCCCGACCACTCACGAATCACTTCGAGAGAGGCAAAGCATGGGGGCGTATGAATTCATAAATCAAGTCCTTTCAGAACCATTGCAAACGAAAATCGTAGGCCATATGTTTCTTCGGTTCAGATTCGTCGGCTCATTTCTCATGTGCCAATGGTTCTGAGTTGCGACTGACCCTCTGCTCGCTAGACCTGTTGACTTGCGAAACCTACCGCACGACAATCAATGGGTGCAACGTTCGGGAACCGAAAGACTTAGCGGTCTGGTGATTGAGGGCCTCCCGTTAACAAGCGAATGCACAAAATGGGGCGGGCTGCGGCCCGCCCCTTCCTTTTCGTGTGCCACATCGCCCGCGCTCTACACCGCGACATTATCGATGAGCCGTGTCTTGCCGATGCGCGCGGCGACGAGAAGGCGGAGCGGCCCATCCTTGGCGGAGGCGACGGGCGCAAGCGTCTCGGCGTGGCGCGCTTCGAGGTAATCGAGGGCGAAGCCCGCATGCATGATCGCCGCGCGGCCCTCGCCGATGACGGAGCCGATCGGCTTGCCCGTGGCGATTTTTTTTGCGCAGTCGGCGAGCACGCGATGCAGCGTCGGCGCCACGGCGCGCTCGTCCGGCGACAAATAGAGGTTGCGCGAGGAGAGCGCGAGCCCGTCCGCCTCGCGCACGGTCGGTACGCCGACGATGCGGGTTTTTAGGTCGAGGTCGCGCGCGAGCTGCGTGACCACCTTGAGCTGCTGGTAATCCTTCTCGCCGAACACCGCGATGTCCGGCCCGCATTGGATCAGGAGTTTTCCGACCACGGTCGCCACGCCGGTAAAAAAATGCGGCCGGAAGGCATCTTCGAGGCCGGCTGTGGCCGGGCCTCCCGGCACGATCCGCGTGGCAAAGTTTTGCGGATACATGGTCTCGATTTTGGGCGCCCAGACAAGATCGGCCTTGAGCTTGGCGAGCGCCGCAACATCGGCGGAAAAAGTTTGCGGATAGGTCTTGAGATCCTCGTGCGGAGCGAATTGAGCCGGGTTGACGAAGATGGACACAACGACGCGATCGGCGCGGCGTTGCGCCGCGCGCACCAAAGCGAGATGGCCGGCATGCAGCGCGCCCATGGTCGGAACGAGCGCAATCGTGTGCCGCCGCGCGCGCCAATCCGCGAGCGCACGCCTGAGCGCCGGCAAGGTGCGGATGATACGCGGCCTATGTGTCGATCGTGAGAAACGTCCGGTCATGGCGTTAGCGCGCAAGCACACACTGCGCGCATTCGTCATGCGCCGTGTGGTTAATGATTAACTTATCGAGGACAATGCTGTATCTTGACCCCACGCGTTGCAAGCCGGAGAAAGGGATCGCCCCGCAGAGGTTGCGTATCCATGTTCATGCAGGCGGATGTTGGCAAGCCGGTCTCGGCACATGTCATCGTGCTTGGCAACGAAAAAGGCGGTTCTGGAAAGTCGACTACGGCCATGCATGTTGCCGTCGCGCTGCTGCAGGCCGGCCAGCGCGTCGCCACGATCGACCTCGACTCACGCCAGCGCAGCTTTACTCATTACGTCGAAAACCGGCGCGACTGGGCAACGCGCGCCGGCGTCAAGCTCGAACTTCCCCGGCATTATTGTGTTGCGCGCGGGCTCGGCTTGCGCCTCGATGAAATCGAGGCGCAAGAGTTCGGTGCCTTCGCCGAAGCGGTGAGCGCGGTCGAGAGCAGATACGATTTCGTCGTCATCGACACGCCGGGCACCGATTCGTACCTGATGCGGCTCGCCCATTCGATGGCCGATACGCTGATCACCCCGCTTAACGACAGCTTCGTCGATTTCGATGTGCTCGGCTTGGTCGATCCGACCACTTTCGAGGTAACCGGGGTCAGCCACTATGCGGGAATGGTCCGCGAGGCGCGCCGGCAACGCCGCCTGGTCGATGGCGGTCTGACCGACTGGGTGGTCGTACGCAACCGGCTCTCGACGCTCGGATCGCGCAACAAGCGGCTGGTCGGGATCGGCGTCGATGCGCTTGGCAATCGGCTCGGCTTTCGCGCCATCGATGGATTTGCCGAACGCGTCGTCTACCGTGAGTTCTTTCCGCGCGGACTGACCGCGCTGGATGAAATCGACGAGAATACAATTGGGCAGCGCCCCAATCTCTCGCACATGACCGCCCGCGACGAGGTAAGGAACCTGATCGATGCGCTGAAGCTGCCGATCGACGAGCGCGGCAAGCGCCGCGCTGCGGCACGAGCCGAATGGGTCGCCGCCGCCGGCAAGCCGCTCGACACCCACGGCCTGCTCGCTGATTGAGACGATCGGCCGCCCCATTGCGCCGGTTGCCCGAGGAGGCCACCTTATAGCGAGGTTTTGACCTTTGCCGCGAAGGGCTCCGCAATGAGCAAAGACCGGTCCGGCCGCACGCCGGCGCCGAGCGATGACCTGATCCATTCCAGAGCGCCCGACCGGGCCTCGGCGGCCTCTTCGCGCGCGGAGCTCGATGCCTTCCTCACCCGCGTCAGCACGCTCGGCCCTGCGGCAAACACTGGCGGGCGCGGTCGGCTCGTTTTCGCGCTCGACGCGACAATGAGTCGGCAGCCGACGTGGGATCAGGCCTGCGTGCTGCAAGCCGACATGTTCCGCGAAGCGGCGGCTATCGGCGGCCTCGACATCCAGCTTGTCTATTATCGCGGACTTGCGGAATGCCGCGCCTCGCCTTGGGTCGCCGAGCCGCAACGGCTCGGCGAACTGATGTCGCGCATCGATTGCCGCGGTGGTCATACCCAAATTGCGAAGGTCCTCGCCCACGCGCGGCGCGAAAACGATAGCGCCAAGATCGGTGCCCTGGTCTTCGTCGGCGACGCCATGGAGGAAGCACTCGACTACTTATGCGCCGGTGCCGGCGAGCTTGGCCTGCGCAATGTTCCGGCTTTCATGTTCCAGGAGGGCTACGATCCGGTCTGCGAGCAGGCCTTCCGCGAGATAGCCCGGCTCACGCGTGGAGCCTATTGCCGCTTCGCGCCCGGTGCCGCGCATGAGCTGGCGGAGCTCTTGCGCGCGGCGGCGGCCTATGCCGCCGGCGGTATGAAAGCCCTCGCCGATCTTCAAGCGAGGCACTCAACCGGCGCGGTCCGGCTGATCGAGCAGCTGAAATAGCCATGCCCTTTCTTCTCGGCGTCGTCGTCCTTATTCTGCTGCTGTGGGCCGTCAACGCTTTCTCCAAGGCCGATCCCAAGCAGGCCGCACGGCTCTTGCGCTTCATTGGTGGCGGCGCCGCACTGATCTTTGCCGTATTTCTTCTGGTTCGGGGTGAGATCGGGCTCGCCATCCCGGTCGGCGCCGTCGGGCTCGGGTTGCTCGGCTGGCTTTCGCTGTGGCCGGCGACCTTCGGAGGACGCACGCAGAAACGTCCGGGCCAGGTCTCTCGCGTACGCTCGGCCTTCCTCGAGATGGAGCTCGATCACGACAGCGGCGCGATGCGCGGCCGCATTCTCGCCGGACGGTACGCGGGCGACTCGCTCGATGCGCTCGACCCGCCGACCCTCATCGGTCTCATCGGCGAGATCGACAACGATAGCCGCCAGCTACTGATGGCTTATCTTGACCGCAGGGAGCCCCGCTGGCGTGAACACGCGAAGCATGATGCGGCAGCGGGGGAGGGGAGCGGCGCCACGCCCGGCGGTAAAATGACTGAAGAGGAAGCCTATCAGATCCTTGGCCTTCAGTCCGGGGCGAGCGCGCAGGAGATCGGTCGTGCTCACCGATCCCTCATGAAGAAACTGCATCCCGACCAGGGGGGGTCGACGTACCTCGCGGCCCGCGTCAATCAGGCCAAGGATGTTCTGCTTCGCCGCCATCGCTGAGATTCCCCAAAAGGGTCCTCGCGTGGCATCCCGTCCGTCAATGACGTCTCGACTCGCGCCCCGGTTGGCCGGAGCTTTGTTTATTGGAGCATGATCTTTTCCGAAAACCGGAATCCACCCCGGATCACGTCCGGGGCAGGCTTTTTCGGAATCATGCTCTAGTTTTTCACAGCCATGCAGTCCATATCGCTGCGCTTGAGCTGCTTACAGGCGGCTTCTGCTGCCGTCTTGTCGAAACCGGCGAAGCGCGCCCGGTAGAGGGCCTTGTCGCCTTTTTGGACGCGCTCGGTGAATGGGTCCGCTGCGGCAAGCATGGCGGGGACCTTGAGCTGCGCGGCGCTCAAGTGCTGCTTGGCCTCGTCTTCGCCGTCGAAGGCGCCAATCTGGATCAGCCATCCGCCATGCGCGTGGGCCTGCGGCATGGCCGGTTCAGCTTTTGCGAAATCAGCCTTGGCTTGTTCAGTTTTGCTGGCGATCGCGGCAGGCTCGGCCGACGCGACAACGATCGTGCTTGGCACATCAAGCAATTGCGCTGCCGGCGGCGTGCGGACCGCCGGCGAGGCGGCCGGTTGCGGTGAGGGAGCGGCGACCGGCACCAGCATGGGCATGGGTGCGAGCGAGGCCGTTTGCACCGGTGCGGTGCGATAGGAGATTGTCTTCACCAGAAGCGGCTGGATCGGGTCGTTGGAGCCGACCGTCACACGGGCATTCACATTTGCCGTGGGCGTCGGGTCGGCACGCGACGCCTTTGCAAACGCTACCGGTTGCGGGTCCCCGCGTTGTTCAGCCTTCTCGGCGAGGACAGGTGCTGTGCGCCGCAGCGCCGCCTCTTTGATGTGCGCACTGATCAATTCGCGCATGTGAGCGTCGCGCTCGAACGCTGAATGGCCGCCGAGCACGACGGCGACGATATAGCGTCCGTCGCGGTGCACCGAGGTAACGAGATTGAAGCCCGAGGCGCGGGTATATCCCGTTTTGATGCCGTCGACCCCGCCGACCATGCCGAGCAGGTGGTTGTGATTGCGCATCGCACTGCCGTGATAGACGAACTCCGGCGTGGAGAAATACTTGTAGTAGCGCGGAAACTGCTCTTGGATCGCGCGCCCGAGCAGCGCCTGATCGCGTGCGGTGGTGAGTTGGTCATCGTCCGGCAGTCCGGACGCATTCACATAGGTGGTGCGGCTCATGCCCAGTGCGTGGGCCTTTTGCGTCATGAGCTTGGTGAACTCGTCCTCGTCCCCGGCGAGATTCTCGGCAATGACAACGGCGGCGTCGTTCGCCGACTTCGTGACCACCGCCTTGATCGCATCCTCGACTGCGATGGTTTGGCCGACCTTAAGGCCAAGCCTCGACGGCGCCTGCTCGGTCGCGTGGACGGAGACCTTAAGCGGCGTGTCGAGCCTGATCTTGCCGGCATCGAGCCGTTCGAACAGCAGGTAGAGCGTCATGATCTTGGTCAGCGAGGCCGGATGGCGCAACGCGTCGGCGTTCGCCACGTGAAGCGCTTCACCGCTGTTGCCATCGACCACGATCGAAGCAAACGGCGGCGAATAGCTTTCGGCGTGAGCGCGATGGTGAGCGCGCACGGCATGGTGCAAGAAATGCACGTGGAAGCGATGATGATGCCGCGCGTCGGCTGAATCGCCGGTGACGATGAGACCCGCTACGACGGCGGCAAGACCCACGACGCAACAACGAAGCCCATACAAGGCTCCAGAACGCACCCGACCCATTACGCACCCCGTCCCTGACGCGCATGGAGCTCCCGGTGGGAGCCCACCCTGTTTGCTCCTTCGGAACAATGCGTCCCCCGGGGCAAGCAGCCGGTTCGGTCCGGCCACCCGTCCGATGGTGCGGCATTCCCCCGACCAAGGACCGGTCGTCACACGGACGACACGGTCAAGCACGCTAGGCGAACGCTGTTGCGAAAGCGTTAACCCCACAGCGCCGCCGAATTGTGCACTGCGTGAATTCCCAGTTGTATTTTTTGTGCAGTGCACTATAACCATGGTTGACGCCGGAGAAGGCCTTTTCAAGGCAAAGGCCGACTGCCGTTAACCCTAGCCAGAGGCAGCGCGCGCCTGCCGGAAGGATCTTTATGACCACCGATCAGATGAATAAGTTTGGCAAAGACAGCATGGATATGGCGATGACATCGTTCGGCGCCTGGACCAAGAATGCGCAAGCCATAGCGTCCGAGGTCGTCGACTACTCGAAAAAGTCATTCGAGGAATCCGCCGCCGCATGGGAGAAGCTCGTGGGCGCGAAGAGCCTGGAAAAGGCCATGGAGGTGCAGAGCGAATACCTCAAGTCCTCGTATGAAGATTTCGTCGCTCAGTCGACCAAGCTCGGCGAGCTTTACGTCGATCTCGCCAAGGAGGCTTACAAGCCATTCGAAGGCGTGCTCGCAAAGGCCTCCGCAATGAAGTGATGCCCGCGGCAAGCCAAGCCGCGCGAGAGCCCGGCTTCATCGAGACGGGCTACTGCCTATATTGTCTATGCCAAACCGCGCCAGGCGTCCGCATGTCGCGCGCGTTATGCCTTCGACAGAACGGCTTCGATGGCGGCCGCGATCCTGGCGAGGCTTTCTTCGATGCGTCCGACCCGGAAGGCGATGTGCTCAAGCGCGTAGGCCGCCCGTTTATCGGCCGAGGGTATGTTCTGGGCGTCGTAATCCGGTAAGAAAATCTGCTCCAGGTCGCGGAGGAGCTTCGCTCGGCGTGCGGGGTCGACCATAGTTGTCTCCTGTCGCAGGCGATGAATATCCGAGTCGGCGGTTGGCACCAAACCGGACAGGCATGGGTGGCCGTGCCGGTCGCTTTAAAAATCGTCCGCCCGGCAGCGAATCAATCGCCGTCAAGCCGAAGTTGATATGGGTTCGTTCCCCGTCGAGACAATCCGTGCCGAAGGTTCTCGACGACTTTGCCGCGATTCGCCCGCAATCTAGCTGCGATCGTTTCGCGCTGATCGCGCGCGCAGTGATCGAGGTGCCCTGCGTGCGCGGGTAACGGCGCGCGAACGTCAGGCTGAACGCGGGGAGAGGGCGACGCGGTTCTGCACGCGGGGAGAGGGCCACGCGGTTCTGCGATCGGCGCCCCCGTAATCGATCTTGGAATGCGAGCCGTTCCAACTCTATGATAGTATGTTGGAGATTGCCGGGGCGAATGCCCCCGGCGTCCCCGCGGACCACCGATCGCGCAATAACTGGTCTGGACGATAGACGAAGCAATGCCGCCGAATGACAATCCCACCACCGAGCTGCCCGTCCGCTTGGCGGACGAAGACCGCAAGCGCAAAAGCGACCAGAGCGGTCCGGGGACCGCGGTCATCACCAAGACGCGCCCGCAGACCAAGCGGCCAAACCTCTATCGTGTCCTGCTGCTTAACGACGACTACACGCCGATGGAGTTCGTGGTCCACGTACTCGAGCGCTTCTTCAACAAGGACCACGAGTCGGCACATCGGATCATGATGCATGTGCACCAGCATGGGATCGGCGAGTGCGGGGTCTTTACCTACGAGGTGGCGGAGACCAAAGTGACGCAGGTCATGGACTTTGCCCGCAAACATCAGCATCCTTTGCAGTGCATCATGGAGAAGAAGTGATTCCGGGGGACGGCCAATACAAATGAAGAGGTCCTGAATGCCCACTTTCTCGCGTAACCTCGAACAGTCGCTCCACCGGGCCCTGGCGCTTGCCAATGAGCGCCATCACGAATACGCCACGCTGGAGCACCTGCTGCTGGCGCTGATCGAAGATCAGGACGCGGCAGCGGTCATGCGGGCCTGCAATGTCGACTTGGACAAGCTGCGCCGCAGCCTCGTCGCCTATCTCGAATCGGAGCTCGACAACCTGGTCACCGACGGGGCCGAGGATTCCAAGCCGACCGCGGGCTTTCAGCGCGTCATTCAGCGCGCGGTGATCCACGTCCAGTCGTCGGGCCGCGAGGAAGTGACCGGCGCTAATGTGCTGGTCGCCATCTTCGCGGAACGCGAGAGCCACGCCGCGTACTTCCTGCAGGAACAGGATATGACGCGCTACGACGCGGTCAACTACATCAGCCACGGGATCGCCAAGCGGCCGGGCATGTCGGAAGCGCGTCCGGTGCGCGGCGCCGAGGAGGACACCGATACCAAGAACGGCGACGAGCCAAAGAAGAAGGGCGATGCGCTCGACGCTTATTGCGTCAACCTCAACAAGAAAGCGCGCGAGGGCAAGATCGACCCGCTGATCGGCCGCGACCCCGAAATCAGCCGTACCATCCAAGTCCTATGCCGGCGGCAGAAGAACAATCCGCTGTTCGTCGGCGAGGCCGGCGTCGGCAAGACCGCGATCGCCGAGGGGCTGGCACGCCGCATCGTCCATGGCGAGGTGCCGGACGTGCTGCGCAACGCGACCGTCTTCGCCCTCGATATGGGCACACTCCTTGCCGGCACGCGCTATCGCGGCGACTTCGAGGAGCGGCTCAAGCAGGTCATCAAGGAGCTTGAGGCCTATCCCGGCGCCATCCTGTTTATCGACGAGATCCATACCGTGATCGGCGCCGGCGCCACGTCCGGCGGCGCCATGGACGCCTCAAATCTGCTCAAGCCTGCTTTGGCGTCCGGGACGGTGCGCTGCGTCGGCTCCACCACTTACAAGGAATACCGCCAATATTTCGAGAAGGACCGGGCGCTGGTGCGCCGGTTCCAGAAAATCGACGTCAACGAGCCGTCGATCCCCGACGCCATCGAAATCCTCAAAGGGCTCAAGCCCTATTTCGAGGACTATCACAAGCTCAGATACACCAACGACGCGATCAAGGCGGCGGTCGAGCTGTCGTCGCGTTACATCCACGACCGCAAGCTGCCCGACAAGGCCATCGACGTGATCGACGAGTCGGGCGCGGCTCAGATGCTGCTGCCGGAAAGCCGGCGCAAGCGGACCATCGGTATCAAGGAGATCGAGACCACGATCGCCACCATGGCCCGCATTCCGCCGAAGGCGGTGTCGAAGGACGATGCCGAGGTGCTTCAGCACCTGCAAGAGACGCTAAAGCGCGTCGTTTACGGCCAGGACAAGGCGATCGAGGCGCTCGCAGCCTCCATCAAGCTTGCCCGCGCCGGCCTGCGCGAGCCGGAAAAGCCGATCGGCTGCTATCTGTTCTCCGGCCCGACCGGCGTTGGCAAGACCGAGGTGGCGCGGCAGCTTGCGGCCACTCTGGGGGTCGAAATCATCCGCTTCGACATGTCGGAATATATGGAGCGTCACACCGTGTCCCGCTTGATCGGCGCTCCGCCCGGCTATGTCGGCTTCGACCAGGGTGGATTGTTGACCGATGGCGTCGACCAGCATCCGCATTGCGTGCTCCTGCTCGACGAAGTCGAGAAGGCGCACCCCGACCTGTTCAACGTGCTCCTGCAAATCATGGATCACGGCAAGCTGACCGACCATAACGGCAAGCAGGTCGACTTCCGCAATGTGATCCTGATCATGACCACCAATGCCGGCGCGGCCGACATGGCCAAGGCCGCCTTCGGCTTCACGCACAGCAAGCGCGAGGGCGACGACATGGAGGCGATCACGCGGATGTTCGCGCCGGAATTCCGCAACCGGCTCGACGCCATCATCACCTTCGCGCATCTGTCGCAGGAAGTGATCGCCATGGTGG
>JBEKNW010000108.1:0-15178 GCA_049522435.1 Xanthobacteraceae bacterium | reverse complement strand
GGCCGTCCTGATTTCGGCATGCGCGGCGTGTAGGGCGGCGCCGCGGCGGACATAGCGCGCACAGTGGCGAGCAATTGCGCCTGTCCGTTGCGATCGAGATGTCCGGGGTAGAGGCGGAGCCCCGCCAAGCTCGTCGGTAAGTTCATGCGCACGCCTTCACCCGTTATCAGCACGCCCCGGCAAGTGCCGTGTGTTCGCTCCGGCCATCCTGTCTTGCGGCTCGATCCCGCCCTCCTATATGAGCGAAGGGAAATCGCCTGGAAATAGCGCCGGGCGAGGGTGAGAACTGTATGGGGGTTGGACCAAGGGCGCCTTTTTGGGCCCGCCCGACCTGCCGATAAAGAGAGGATTAACACCATGGCCAAGGTCATCGGTATCGATCTCGGGACCACGAATTCCTGCGTCGCCGTGATGGAAGGCAAGACGCCGAAGGTCATCGAGAACGCGGAGGGAATGCGCACGACGCCGTCCATCGTCGCTTTTACGGACGAGGGCGAGCGGCTGGTCGGCCAGCCGGCCAAGCGACAGGCGGTCACCAATCCCGAGCGCACGATTTTTGCAGTCAAGCGCCTGATCGGCCGACGCTACGACGACCCGATGGTGGAGAAGGACAAGAAGCTCGTTCCCTACAAGATCGTCCGCGCCTCAAACGGCGACGCCTGGGTCGAGATCGAGGGCAAGAGCTATTCGCCGTCGCAGATTTCCGGCTTCATCCTGCAGAAGATGAAGGAGACGGCCGAAGCCTATCTCGGCAGCAAGGTCGAGCAGGCGGTCATCACCGTTCCCGCTTATTTCAATGACGCCCAGCGCCAGGCCACCAAGGACGCCGGCAAGATCGCCGGCCTTGAAGTGCTGCGCATCATCAACGAGCCGACGGCCGCCGCGCTCGCCTACGGGCTCGACAAGAGCAAGACCGGCACGATCGCGGTCTACGACCTCGGCGGCGGCACGTTTGACGTTTCGATTCTCGAAATCGGCGACGGCGTGTTCGAGGTGAAGTCGACGAACGGCGACACCTTCCTCGGCGGCGAAGATTTCGACATGCGGCTCGTCAACTATCTGGCCGACGAGTTCCAGAAAGAGCAGGGCATCGATCTGCGCCGCGACAAGCTCGCTTTGCAGCGGCTGAAAGAGTCCGCGGAAAAGGCCAAGATCGAGCTCTCTTCCACGACGCAGACCGAGATCAACCTGCCGTTCATCACGGCAGATGCGTCGGGACCGAAGCATCTGACGATGAAACTCACCCGCGCCAAGTTCGAGGCGCTGGTGGATGACCTCATCCAGAAGACGATCGATCCGTGCCGGCAGGCGCTCAAGGATGCCGGGCTGAGCGCGGCCGAGATCAACGAGGTCGTTCTGGTCGGCGGCATGACCCGCATGCCGAAGGTGCAGGAAATCGTCAAGCAATTGTTCGGCAGGGAGCCGCACAAGGGCGTCAATCCGGACGAGGTGGTGGCTGTCGGCGCCGCTATTCAGGCCGGCGTGCTGCAGGGCGACGTCAAGGACGTGCTGCTCCTCGACGTGACGCCGCTGTCGCTCGGCATCGAGACGCTGGGCGGCGTGTTCACGCGGCTGATCGATCGCAACACCACGATCCCGACCAAGAAAAGCCAGGTGTTCTCCACGGCCGAGGACGGCCAGACCGCAGTGACGATCCGCGTGTTCCAGGGCGAGCGCGAGATGGCGGCCGACAACAAGTTGCTCGGCCAGTTCGATCTCATCGGCATTCCGCCGTCGCCGCGCGGTGTGCCGCAGATCGAGGTCACCTTCGACATCGACGCCAACGGTATCGTCAATGTCCAGGCCAAGGACAAGGGCACCGGCAAGGAGCAGCAGATCCGCATCCAGGCGTCGGGCGGTCTTTCCGAGGCCGACATCCAGAAGATGGTCAAGGACGCCGAAGCGCACGCCGAAGAGGACAAGAAGCGCAAGGCGCAAGTCGAGGCGAAGAATCACGCCGAGGCTTTGGTCCACTCAACCGAGAAGACCCTTGCCGAACATGGGTCCAAGGTCGGCGAAGCTGACCGGCGCGCGATCGAGAACGCCATGGCCGACCTCAAGGAGGCCTTGAAGGGCAGTGATGCGGACGCGATCACGGCGAAGACCAATGCGCTGGCGCAGGCTTCCATGAAGCTCGGCGAGGCGATGTACAAGCAGTCCGCCGGGCAACCGGCCGGTGGCGACGCCGGAGCGACCGAGGGCAAGAAGGACGACGTGGTCGATGCCGAGTTCACCGAAGTCGACGACGATAAGAAGAACAAGAAATCGGCTTGATCCGGCGAGGCGCTTCATGCCGCTGCGAAATGTCAGAATTGCACCCCCGGAAGCAAAACGGGGGTGCATGTTTTTGACCTGGAACGTTTCGACTTGGAACGTTTCGGCTTGGAACGTTTCGACTTGGAATGATTGGACGTCATCGGGTGGGGAGTGATGGCCAAGCGCTGCTACTACGAAACTCTGGCGGTCGAGCGCACCGCAAGTGACGGCGACATCAAAACTGCATTTCGCAAACAGGCGATGCAGTGGCATCCGGATCGCAATCCCGGGGATAACGACGCCGAACATCGATTCAAGGAGCTCAACGAGGCCTACGAGGTTCTCAAGGACCCCGACAAGCGCGCGGCCTATGACCGTTTCGGCCACGCTGCATTCGAGCACGGCGGCGGCATGGGCGCCGCGGCGCATGGATTCGGCAGCGACTTCGCCACGACCTTCTCCGACATATTCGACGACCTCTTCGGCATGAGTGGCCGGCGCGGCCGCGGCTCCGGACGCGAGCGCGGCGCGGATTTGCGCTACAATATGGAGATTTCGCTGCAGGAAGCCTATGCGGGCAAGACGGCGCAAATCCGCATCCCGACCTCCGTCACCTGCGAGGTCTGCTCCGGCACCGGCGCCAGGCCCGGCACCAAGCCGAAGGCCTGTCCAATGTGCGGCGGCCAGGGCAAAGTCCGCCACGCTCAAGGCTTCTTCACACTGGAACGCACCTGCCCGAGCTGTCAGGGGCGCGGCCAAGTGATCGAGAGTCCGTGCGCGTCGTGCGCGGGTTCCGGCCGCGTCATGCGCGAGCGGACGTTGTCGGTGAACATTCCGTCCGGCGTCGAGGATGGCACCCGCATCCGGCTCGCCAGCGAGGGCGAGGCGGGCGTGCGCGGCGGGCCGCCGGGCGATCTCTACATCTTCCTGTCGATCGGCGCGCACCCGTTCTTTCAACGTGAAGGCGCCGATCTGCACTGCCGCGTGCCCGTCTCCATGGTGACGGCGGCGCTCGGCGGGGAGTTCGAGGTGCCGACGATCGACGGCGGCAAAACGCGCGTGAAAGTCCCCGAGGCCACGCAGTCGGGCAGGCGCTTCCGCCTGCAGGGCAAGGGGATGCCGGTGCTGCGCGCGCGGCAGAGCGGCGACATGTATGTGCAGGTCGTTGTCGAGACGCCGCAGAAACTCACCAAGCGACAGCGCGAGCTTTTGGCCGAGTTCGACCGCCTGTCGTCGACGGAGACACAGCCCGAATCCGCGGGATTCTTTGGCAAGGTCAAGGAGTTCCTCGACAGCTTCGGCGGTAGCCGTGCGAATTCCGGCTGAACGCTCGATCGGCTCACCTGGCGAGCGGCTGGCCTTCGCGCAGCGAATGTTCTAGAACGGCGATGTTTCGTGTGATTGCCATGCCGCTTCCCGCCCTGCGCAGATTCGAACAGAAGATCGAGCGGCAGCTGCGGCTCAGGAAGAGCATTATCGAGCGCAACATCGGGCGCCAAATCCGGCTGTTCGAGCAAAAGCGCGACGGCATCGGCAAGAAGATCGAAGAGCAGATCCGGCAATTTGAGCGTAAGCGAGGTATTCGGCTCGACGACGAGGTGCGCTTCATCCGCTCCTGGTTCGAACGGCCGCTGACGATCGGCGCGGTGGCGCCCTCCGGCAAGATTCTCGCCCGCACCATGGCGCGCTATGTCGATCCCGATAGCGACGGACCGGTCGTCGAATTGGGACCGGGGACCGGGCCGGTGACCGAAGCGCTGGTCCAGGCCGGCGTGGCGCCGTCGCGCCTGGTGCTCGTCGAATTCAATCCGACGTTCTGCCGAATTCTGCGCTCGCGCTACCCCGACGCCACTTTGGTGCAGGGCGACGCCTACAGCCTGCGGCGCCTGCTCGAAACCCTGCTGCTGCAACCCGCTGCCGCGGTCGTCTCGGGCCTGCCTCTGGTCACCAAGCCGATCAAGATGCGGTTGCGGCTCATTCGCGACGCCTTCGACCTCATGCTGCCCGGCGCGCCCTTCGTACAGTTCACCTATTCGGTGGCTTCCCCCTTGCCGAGGCGGCTCGGCGGCTTCTCGGCGGAAGCCTCCGAACGCATTTGGATGAATATCCCGCCGGCGCGGGTGTGGGTTTATCGGAAGACGGACCATCGGAAGGCGGACCACAGATGACGGAGGGCGGATGACAGAAGTTTGTTATTCTGACCTTTGTCATCTGACCTCTGATCTCTGACCTCTGACCTCTGATCATGCCCGCTCCGAAAATCCTGGTCATGGCCGGCTCGCTGCGCTCGGGCTCGCACAATGCGCGCCTTGCCGCGCTCGCGGCCAAGGAGTTGGCGCTCGCCGAGGCCGACGTCACCCGCATCTCGCTCGCCGATTATCCGCTGCCGCTGTTCGACGCCGACTTTGCCGCCGATGCCGGCCTGCCCCGCAATGCGGTGCAGCTCAAGCATATGTTCGCCGCGCATCAGGGCGTGTTCATCGCCAGCCCCGAATACAGCGCCTCGGTGACGCCGTTGCTCAAGAACGCCATCGACTGGATTTCGCGCGTGCGCGAGCGCGGCGAGCCGACCTACGCCGCCTTCAAGGGCCGGGTGTTTGCGATCGGCTCGGCCTCGCCCGGCTCGGCCGGCGGCCTTCGTTCGCTCATGGCGTTGCGGCAAATTCTCGAACTCGGCTGCGGCGCGCTGGTGCTCCCGGAACAAGTCACGGTCGCGCGCCCCGACCAGGCGTTCGACGAGATGGACAATCTCAAGGATGAGAACCTCGCCGCCGCGCTGAAGGCGCTGGCGCGGCGCCTCGTCGAGATGGCCGGCGTGATGCCGCGTGGAATGGAATGAGGGGAATCTATGGAATTATGTAGCTGTCTCACCTAGGCCAGCGGGCGGCCTCATCGAGATATGCCTCCAACGTTGCCTCGCGTGCTTCCGCCCATTCGTCGAAGGCTGCACGCCAATTGTCGCCTTTTGCAGCAGCATAACGTTTCCAGGCATCGTTTTCGGCCAGTTGGGCATCAGCAATCCTTGACGGAAGCACAGCCTGCATTGCGCAATCTCCTAGATTGCCAGTCTACTATTTGTTCAAATATTGCCATCCAACCGGGCCGCAAGGGTAAGTTGCCGTACTTTGTGCGGTGAATTGCACCTTATCCATACCAGCGCCGATGTGGATAACGCCGATCACCACAAGCCCTAGCTTGACCTGAGCTAGCGCGCGGCGTCGATTCCGAATCAGTCAGACGTTGGATTGCGCGCCTCCAGAACGGGGCGGGACGGCCTCCTTGGAACCGGGGTGTCTCCCCGCGAAAGGAGGTGAGAGCAATTTCTATCTTCCCCCCGCGTCTGACTATCGGCGACAAGACCGTCGAAGTGCGGTCCTACTTAAGGTGCCGGTTAGGCGTGTGGCAGACTGTCACTGCCCACAAACGGCGACGGCCACGCTTAAGGCGTGGCCGCGAGTAACCGAGTAAAGTGCCCATAAAGGGCGCGAGGAACGGGCGGTCCTAGCCGCCCGTTTCCTTTTTCTACCGTGCCTACGTCAGATTACATAGTCAAGCGGAATGTACATGAGGTACATTAATGTACACCGCGTACATTGGCTGGTCCCCATGCGTAAGCGTTCTACCGGGGCGCGTTTTAATCTTGGTGAGCCGTGGGATGGCAAGCTCGCCGATTTTTGTACCGCTCATTTTTCTGGGTCAGCAACCGAAATCGTTCAAGCCGCGCTCGATGTGTTCATCCCTGCGGAATTGGAACGCGACAAAGCGACGGCTGAGCGATACGAGAAATTGCAGGCTGAACGGCAATCCAAACCCGGCGACTAATCCGCGATCTGCCAAAGCCCAAGGCTTCCGGGCGGTCGTGTCATCATCACCAGCTTTTTCTTCCGCAGATTTCGCAGGCACGCGCCGACACGGCGGGAAAGCGTGCGCATGGAGCGGAACATCGCGAACAAAATCGCGCGAGGGAGCTTCACGGCCGTCTTTTTCGTGCAGTGTCTGACGGCCATAGGATGCCGTACCCTCCATCTGGAGGATGAGGTCGACTAATGAATATTACCCAAAAATCCTAAGTCGCCACCCGAAGCCGCCGCCGGGACCTAACCTTGTCAGGCGACTGCAATTCGCGATTGGAGATAACAAAAGGCCCGCGACAATCGAGCGGACGTTCGAGAAGGCTCCTACAAATTGCCTCTAAAGCCTCGTCTATCCAAGTGGCTTGATCTGAATCATGTGGTAAAGGAATTGCTGGTTCACGGCGCGCCATCGCAGATTCCCTCACAGAGTCACGAATCGCTAGCCTACACCAGCCGAATCGCCAAGACCAGAGCAGCCTAGACGGCCGTGGTAAAGAAATCGTTGGATAAGAAACCCCGCACCAATCGCAGGCCGAAGGATACGGAAGTTATTCCGAATCCAGAGCTTGTATTCGGGATTGTCGGCCCAATTGGAGTCAACGTTGAAGCGGTAATGGATGCCCTGTCCGAAGCATTGAAAGACATTCAATATCGACCGGTGCCCATCCATCTCACCGACCTTATTGATGATCGGAGAATCAAGGTAAAGCGAGACCTCAGCACCTATTACGCTCGATTTCAGTCCTTGATTGCGTACGCCAATGCTTACCGCAAGCTCGCAAAAAGTTCTGCCGCCCTCGCAGGCATCGCGATTCTGACGATACGTCGGCTACGTTCTCAGATCACAAAAGACGAGAAATCTCCCGCGAGAGGCACGGCGTACATAGTGCGTCAGTTCAAAAGAGAAGAAGAAATTGATTTGATGCGACGAGTGTACGGACGAAAGTTTGTTCAGGTATCCGTGTTCGGCAGTGCCGCAGATCGTCGGCGGGTCATGATGGAAAAAATTCACAGATACGAACCGTCACCGAAAACAGATGCAGAGTGCGAACGACAAGCCGTGGAGCTAATCGAGACTGACTACAATCAGAAAGATGACGTGAACGGTCAACGCGTTTCTGAAGTGTTTCACTTAGGTGATGTCTTTGTCAACGGGATAGACACCGTTATGGCGGAAAGGACAATACGCCGTTTCATTAAGGCCTTCTTCGGAGATACCAAATCATCACCAACAAAAGACGAATATGGACTCTATATCGCTGGCGCCGCTGCGCTGCGATCCGCAGACCTGTCTCGGCAAGTAGGCGCCGCCATCTTTAGCAAGGACGGAGAGATAATCTCTCTTGGCTGCAACGAAGCGCCGAGAGCCGGCGGTGGAAATTATTGGACTGATGACGAGGGTGCCATCTACAGAGACGTTGATATCGGCTTTGACCCAAATCAGGATCGAAAATCCGAGATTGTGCATGATTTGCTTACGCGCATGGGGAAGGAAAAGCTACTGTCCAGCGGATTGATGAAACTTAAGACCGCTCAAAAACAGGCAAAATTGTTCTTGGCTAGTAAGGTGCTAGGGGATTCTCAGTTGATGGATATTCTTGAGTTCAGCAGAGTGATCCATGCCGAAATGTCAGCCATTTCTGACGCCGCGCGATTAGGTCGCATGACCAAGGACGCAACCCTCTTCTGTACTACCTTTCCCTGTCATATTTGCGCAAAACACATCGTTGCAGCCGGGATTGATCGAGTTGTCTTCCTTGAGCCCTATCCAAAAAGCTTATCCCAAAAGTTGCATAGCGATTCCATCACCTTTGAGACTGATATCCCGGAAAAGGTGCTGTTCGAACCCTTCATCGGCATCTCGCCACGCAGGTACAGGGACATTTTCGAGAAGAAGGAACGAAAGGACGAGACCGGCAAAGCCAAAAAGTGGTACGAAGGTTCGCCCGCACCGTTGGTTGAAGATCGCAGCCCAGCATATATCGCCAATGAAGAGCCGGCCCTCTATGTTTCGCTCAAGGGCCTTAAAAAAAACCCGAGCAAAATCAATGCAGCCCATTCGGCAGCGGCATGAGGTGAGTCAGCTACATAATTCCGGGAATCTATGCCGATGGAGCCGCGCGAGCGCCTGATCGTTGCGCTTGATCTGCCTTCGGTCGAGGCGGCGCAGGCCATGGTGGCGCGGCTCGGCGACGCGGTGTCGTTCTACAAGATCGGCTACCAGCTCGCCTTCGCCGGCGGGCTTAGCTTTGCGCAGACGCTGGCCGGCGCCGGCAAGCGCGTATTCCTCGATCTCAAGCTCCATGACATCGGCAACACGGTGGCGCAGGGCGTGAAAAGCGTGGCGCGGCTCGGCGCCACCTTTCTCACCGTGCATGCCTATCCGCAGACCATGAAGGCCGCCGTCGAAGCGCGCCAGGCGCCTCTGCGCATCCTCGCCGTCACGGTGCTCACCTCCTACGACGATGCGGATCTCGCCGCCGCCGGCTACGACTTCACTGTGCGCGAACTGGTCGCCGAGCGCGCCGCGCAGGCGCGCGATATCGGCGTCGATGGTCTGGTCTGCCCGGCCGAGGAGGCGGCCAATCTGCGCTCGATCGTCGGGGCGAAAATGGTGCTGGTGACGCCGGGCATCCGGCCGGCCGGCGCCGAAAGCGGCGACCAGAAGCGCATCATGACGCCGGCCGCCGCCATTGCTGCGGGCGCCGATTATCTCGTGGTGGGCCGGCCGATCATCGCCGCCGC
Source organism: Xanthobacteraceae bacterium (assembly GCA_049522435.1). GTDB lineage: Bacteria > Pseudomonadota > Alphaproteobacteria > Rhizobiales > Xanthobacteraceae > BOG-931. The sequence continues at coordinate 6,323 of JBEKNW010000108.1, read as the reverse complement.
CGATCCCAAGGCGGCGGCACAGGCGATCATCGGGGAAATTGCACAGCAAGCAACGGAGAAGGAATGACATGGCCAAGGGTTACTGGATAGCGCGCGTCGATGTGCGTGACGAAGAAGGCTACAAACCCTATGCCGCCGCCAATCCCGCCATCTTCCGCAAATACGGCGGCCGTTTCGTCGTGCGCGCGGGTAAGTTCGAATGCGTGGAAGGAACGAGCTACTCGCGCAATGTGGTGATCGAGTTTCCCGACTACGCGGCGGCGCTCGCCTGCTTCCGCTCGCCCGAATACCAGGCCAACATCAAGGTGCGGCAGCCGCACGCGACCGTCGACCTCGTCATCGTCGAGGGCTACGACGGCCCGCAGCCGTCATAGACTTTCCTCCCCCGCTTGCGGGGGAGGAAAATACCTCATGTTGCTGCCCTCCCACCGCCTCGCTATACCCGCGGCGATTGGAGACGAGCGATGTCCGACATGCGGTTAGTGATCGCCGGCGCCGGCGGGCGCATGGGACGCACGCTGATCCATGCGATTGCCGCGACCAAAGGCGTCACGCTTGCCGGGGCCGCCGAGGCGGCGGATTCGGCCGTGATCGGCCGCGACGCCGGCGAACTCGCCGGGATTGGCGTGAACGGCATCAAAGTCGTCAGCGATGTCGCGCCGCTGCTCAAAGGGGCCGACGGGCTGATCGAATTCACGATTCCCGCCGCGACGCTGGCGCTGGCGGAACTGACCGCCGCCGCCGGCATCGTGCACGTCATCGGCACGACCGGCCATTCGGCGGAGGAGGAAGCCGTGATCGCCAAGGCGGCCAGCCGCGCGACGATTGTCAAATCCGGCAATATGAGCCTCGGGGTTAATCTGCTCGCCGCCCTGGTCAAGCGCGTGGCGCAGACGCTCGGCGCGGACTACGACATCGAAATCCTGGAAATGCACCACAACAAGAAGATCGATGCACCGTCCGGCACGGCGCTCATGCTTGGACGCGCGGCGGCGGCCGGCCGCGGCATCAATCTTGGCGCCCATTCGGTGCGTGGGCGCGACGGATTAACCGGCGCGCGCCGTGCGATCGACATCGGCTTCGCTTCGCTGCGCGGCGGCACCGTCGTCGGCGACCACACCGTGATCTTCGCCGGCCCGGCCGAGCGCCTGGAACTCACGCATCGCGCCGAGGACCGCATGATCTTTGCCCGCGGTGCGCTGCATGCGGCGGTGTGGGCGCGCGGCAAGAAGCCCGGTCTCTATACGATGGTGGATGTGTTGGGGCTAACAGACATCTGAACAGCGTCACCGGCAATGACGAAGGAAAGGGGAAAAATGAATGGGTGACCGCATCCTCGTGCTCGTGCGTCACGGTCAGAGCGACTGGAATCTGAAAAACCTCTTTACCGGCTGGCGCGACGTCGATCTCACCGAGAACGGGATCGCGGAAGCGCGCGCGGCCGGGCGCAAGCTTAAGGCGCAGAATATCCGCTTCGATGCCGCCTTCACTTCCGCGCTCGTTCGTGCGCAGCATTCGCTCGACCTCATGCTCGAGGAGATGGGGCAAGAGAGCATTCCCGTGTTCAAGGATCAGGCGCTCAACGAGCGCGACTATGGCGACCTCGTCGGCCTCAACAAGGACGATGCGCGCGCAAAATGGGGCGCCGAGCAGGTGCACACTTGGCGGCGCTCCTATGATGTCGCTCCGCCCGGCGGCGAGAGTCTCAAGGACACGGCCGCGCGCGTTCTTCCCTATTACATCCAGGAAATCCTGCCGCGCGTGCTGCGCGGCGACAACATGCTCGTCTCCGCGCACGGCAATTCGCTGCGCGCGCTGGTCATGGTGCTCGAACACCTGTCGCCGCAGGAGATCGTCGCGCGCGAAATCGCGACCGGCGTGCCACTGATCTACCGGCTCAACGCCGATTCGACCGTAGCCGACAAGCGGGACTTGGCGGCGTAGCATTCTCCTCCCTCTCCGGGGAGGGGTAAAACAACTACGCCATCGCCCCGACCCGCCCCGCCTCCCAGCCGAGCATGGCGCGCTTGCGAGTGAGGCCCCAGTGATAGCCGGTCAGCTCGCCGGTCTTGCCGATGACGCGATGGCAGGGCACGACGAAGGCGATCGGGTTTTTGCCGACGGCGGCGCCGACGGCGCGGGCGGCGGCCGGCGTACAGACCTTGCCGGCGATCCCGGAATAGGTCGCGAGCCGGCCCATGGGAATGTGCAGGAGCGCTTCCCAGACGCGGACCTCCCAGTCGGTCCCGATGAGCACCACGCGCAACGGCTGTTGCGGCCGCCACAACAACGGATCGAAAATCCGCTGCGCGATCTGCGCCGTGCGCGCGGCGTCGGCAACGTAGCTGGCCTTGGGCCAACGCCCCCGCATGTCGGCGAGCGCCGCCTCTTCCTCGCCGCCATCGGCGAAAGCGAGGCCGGCGAGCCCGCGCTCGGTCGCCATGACCAGCGCGCTGCCGAACGGCGACGGATGGAAGCCAAAGTGAATCATCAGGCCTTCGCCGCCCGACTTCCATTCGCCCGGCGACATCGCTTCGTGCGTCACGAACAGGTCGTGCAGCCGGCCGGGACCGGAGAGGCCCACTTCATAGGTGGCGTCGAGCACGCTCGCCGAATCGCGCAGCAAGCGCCGGGCGCCGTCGAGCGTGAGCGCCTGCAAAAAGGCCTTCGGCGTGAGCCCCGCCCAACGGCGGAACAGATGGTGCAGCTCGGTCGGCGTGACGCCGGCCGCCTCCGCGATGGCTTCGATTTCGGGCTGCTCGCGCCAATGGCCGCGAATGTGTCCGATGGCGCGGCGCACGACGTCATAATCGGCGGCTGCGGCGGCGAGCGGTGTGGGGTCCGGGATGCGATCGGGCGACAGCATGGATGCCTCCATCTCTCCGCTCCGGATTTTATTGGAGCATGATCTTTTCCGAAAACCGGTTTCCACTTTTCGGGATCATGCTCTAGGCCGCCGCCGTCGGTCGAACCACCCGATTTCTGTCTTACTCCAGCACGGTCCGCGTCGGCCCGCGCTTGGCCTCGCCCAGCGCGGTCGACAGAGCGCGGGCAAAACTCGCTTTCTCATGCGGCCCCAGGAAGGCGGCGATCGGCAGCCGCCGGCCACGGGAGACCAGGAACAGGCGCTCGATGCCGAACTCCTCGTGCACGATGCGGTCGAGCCGCACCCAGACCGGGTTGAGCGTCCATTCGCGCACGCCGCCGCGATGGCTGACCTTGCGCACCGTCAGCTCCGAGGCGGTGACGGTGACCTCTTCGTAGGCGCGCGCTGCGCGAAAGTTGACGCGGAATGCCCAGTAGATGAGCAAGACATCGAGCCCGAAGAAGCCGAACACCGGCCAGGCGCCGATGACGAGGAACATCATTCCTGAGACGAAGCTGATGCCGCCGATGATCAGCATGAGGATGAGGAACCCGGTCGAGTTGAGCGAACGGTGCGGCGTGATGATGGCCGAAAAAATCGTGGGTTCGGCGAAGGCGTCGTTGTCGGAACTCATGGCGCCCACTATACGGGAAACATGGCGCGAAAGACCACTCGGCAAAGCCGCAAGCCCGCCCCCCACGGCGAATTACCGCAATGGACTAAAGCCGAAGTCGCCGAAGCGTTCCGCCGTTTCGCGGCCGCCAATCCGAACCCGCGCAGCGAGTTGCAGTATACCAACCCGTTCACTTTGCTGGTTGCGGTCGTGCTTTCCGCGCAGGCGACCGATGCCGGCGTCAACAAGGCGACGCCGGCTCTGTTCAAGCTCGCCGATACGCCGGAAAAGATGGTCAAGCTCGGCGAAGCGCGCGTGCGCGACCTGATCAAGACCATCGGCCTTTACCCCACCAAGGCGAAAAACCTGATCGCGCTGTCGCAAAAGCTCGTCACCGAGCACGGCGGCAAGGTCCCGCATGACCGCGCGGCGCTCGAAGCGCTCCCCGGCGTCGGCCGCAAGACCGCGAACGTGGTGCTCAACGTCGCCTTCGGCGAGCCGACCATCGCCGTCGACACCCACATCTTCCGCGTCGCCAACCGCACCGGGCTTGCAGTCGGCAAGACGCCGCTCGAGGTCGAGATGAAGCTCATGCAGGTCGTGCCCGAACGCTACCGGCTGCACGCCCACCACTGGCTCATCCTGCACGGCCGCTACGTCTGCCTCGCCCGCCGCCCATTGTGCGAAAAATGCCTGATCGCCGATCTGTGCAAATGGCCGGGGAAGACCGTGTTATCCGCCCCGTAGCGAAGCGGGGGAGGATGAGGCGGAATACGCTAAGCGTGCGTCGGCCAGTGCCGCTCGCGGAACCAGGTACGGTACTCCGTCATCTTCGCGCGCTGCGCCGGCGGCGCGTGCCGCGTACACGTCGACGCCTCGTCGCTTTTGGCCGGCGCGCCCCACCGCAACTCGACGCAGTCGTTCAAATTGTACCCCATCTCGAGATCCGCCGCGCGGTCGACCACGTCTTTGAGCGTGAGCGTCCACGCCGAGCCGTCGCTGCGCGTATAGGTAAACTTGCGCGCCGAAAGCTCCGACGCCAGCACGCTCTGCAATTCGGCCTTGACGTCGGCGACGCTCCTGCCAAACGGCATGGCGTACCGTTGCGGCTGCCGCGCGACGCGATCCGGGTAGAAGCGCACCACATCGATTGCGATCAACAGACGAAAATCGCGCGCCGGCGTCGCGAAATCTTCCCACGCGCCGGTCGTTGCGAAGATCGCCGCGCCGTCCGGCATGCTCGCGTCGCCGTGCCCGTTCTGGTACTTCCGCCCGTTCTCGACCGACGTCACGCGCGTCTTCACTTGCTCTTCCAGCGAGTCGATCGCCGCCTTCATCGCGCGCACAGGATCGAGCGGCTCAGGCGACATCACGTCATCCATTCGGTCGTAAAAATCTTCGACCCCAAGCTGCGACTGTTCGAGCGAAAAATCGCCGTACTGCGGATCCTTTGCGATTTCGCCATTGGTCAGCCGCCGGAAGGTGCCGTTCGCCTCGCGCACGATCGGCCGGAAGCGCTTGAATCCGGGGCTGCCGAGCGCAGGTTCGTGCGCAAACAGGAAAGTGCCGCGCCAGAACCGCTTGCGCGCGACCGTCCCGTCGGGCTCGCCGTCGACGGCGAGGAAGACGCCGGCCGCGCCGCCCGACTGCGGCACGCGCCGCACCAGCATCATAACGTGCCCGTACGGATCGGCGTACACGGTTCCCGGGCGCAGCGTCTGCTGCTGCAGCGGCACGGTATAAAAATCGGTGCGGTCGTCGGTCGCGGCCACGCGCACGGCGCCGGACTGCACGGCGTCGCCGACGACCCGCAAATAGTCGCCGAACGAGACCGCTTGCCCCGGCCGCGGCGCGGCGTCGGGGTTTTGATTGGTGAACCAGCCATAGCATTTGGGGGGGCTGCCGCCGCCGCCGCGCGAGCACTTCGAGTAGCCGAACGGCAGTCCCATCTTGTAGGCGAAATAGGCGCGCAAGAAGTACGGAAGGTCCGCGCAGTCGGGGCTGATGACAATCCTCGCTTCGTCTTCGCCGAGACTCAAATAATTGAACAGGACATTGCGCGATCGGTCATGCAGCACCTCACGCAGCGTCGGCCACGACGGCTCGGCATCGAGCGGCGCGTCGAACAGTTTCTCGATCCATGCCGAATACAGGTTTTCGGTGGCGCGGTTCCAGCTATTGCGCAGCGGCCAGACGCTGCCCGGCGCCGCCGGCGGCGGCGGCGGCGGCGCGGCGTCGCGCACGACGATGTCGCGCGTGATCGGGCTGCAGCCGGCGTCCGCGAGCGTCGCGTGCCACGTCCCCGCGGCCGGCGACGGCATCTCGGCGAACCAGAAATAGGGCGGCCCGCCCTGCCGGCCGCGCGATTTGGTCGCGACCCGTCCCTCGGGCGCGATCAGCGAAAGCTCGCCCTCGAGCGGCTTCTCCGCGGCGAAAATGACGCGCAACGGTGCGCCGGTCCACGGCGCGAACGGGGCGGACAACACCGCGATATCGGCTGAGTCTTCGCAGCTGCCGAACAAGCCTGCGGCGCGCGCGTCCACGGCTGAGATAAGCAAGACGAAACATGCAGCTGCGATCGGCAGCAAGGCCGTGACTACAGGAACAAACCGGCGTGCTGGAAACAATGGAGCCCTCCGCCCTTGACCGCAATGAAACCATATGACCAAAGCCTTGGCTGAATCATGGCATGATCCGTCGGGGGCGAATGACCGACCGTAGGCGGCTAGTCTTACTGCGTCATAAAGCATAGCGGGTGTTCGGTTTGAAGCTGCGGGCACAGCATGGGCATCGCGGCAGGGTTCTGGCGATGCCGACGATCAATCTTCGATGGATGGTGGCGAT
>JBEKNW010000107.1:0-15586 GCA_049522435.1 Xanthobacteraceae bacterium | reverse complement strand
AGCCAGTCCGGCGTCGCTTCATTGAAGGCGCCGAGCATGCGCGGCTTGTCGGCGCTGCCGGAGCGGCGCTGCAACAGCTCGGCCGCTTCCTCGCGGCCGTCGCGGCCGAAATATTTCTGCAGGATATAGACCATCGCCCACAGGTGCCGGCCTTCCTCGACGTTGACCTGAAAGACGTTGCGCAGGTCGTAGAGCGACGGCGCGGTCTTGCCGAGATGGCGCTGCTGCTCGACCGAGGCCGGTTCGGTGTCGCCCTGAATGACGACGAGGCGGCGCAGCATGGCGCGATACTCGCCGGGCACGTCCTGCCAGGCCGGTTCGCCATAGTGGCGGCCGAACGGAATCTTGCGATCCTCCTCGCTCGGGGCAAGCAGAATGCCCCAGCGATATTCCGGCATCTTCACATAGTCGAACTTCGCCCAGCCTTTCGGATCGACCGAGACCGCGGTGCGCAGATAGACCTGCGACTCTTGAAAACCCTGCGGTCCCATGTCCATCCACCAGTCGATATAGCCGGGATGCCAGCTCTCCAGCGCGCGCAGCACCTGCCGGTCTTCGGCGAGGTTGACGTTGTTCGGAATCTTGGTCGTGTAGTCGACGTTGTCGATTTTCATGGCTGGCTCCTTACCGGAGGACAGAGGACAGATGTCGGATGTCAGATGACGAAGTGGATCGCTTCCGTTCGTCGTCTTATCCGATCTCTGTCATCCGACCTCCGTCATCCAAACTCAAACCCTTCGGGTATCGAACACCGGCTTCTGGCCGGTGCCGTAACGCTTGAGCGCGCCTTCCTCGCCGATCGCGTTGGGTCGCTGGAAGATCCAGTTCTGCCACGCGCTCAGCCGGGCGAAGATTTTCGATTCCATCGTCTCCGGTCCGGCGAAGCGCAGATTGGCTTCAAGCCCGGTGAGGCTGTCGGGCGAAAAGCTGGCGCGCTCTTCGAGGAATACGCGCACCTCGTCATCCCAATCGATGTCGTCGAGCGCGAAGGTGATGAGACCGAGTTTTTGCGCGCGCTCGGCATCGAGCATTTTCTCGCGCTCGGCCTTGGCCGCTTCGAGATCGTTCGCATCGGCAAGAAACCGGCTGCCGAGCCGGGTAAGGCCGTTCGACATCGGATAAGCGCCGAAATTAGCTCCGGTCAGCACCATCGTGGCCGGCGGCTTGTTATCGCCGTCGCGCTGCCCGAGGAACATGTACGAGCGGTCGCTGGCGAAGGCGAGTTCGGCGAGCGTGCCGGCAAAGCAAGAGCCGGGTTCGATCAGCGTCACCAGCGAGCGCGAGGTGAGATCAATGCGCTTGAGCACCCGCTTCCAGAAGTGGCGGATTTCGCGCACCAGCCAATGGTCCTTATTGGCCTCGAGGAAATGTTCGTAGGCCACGACCTCGGCGGGATCGCCCGACGACTTGAACACGATCGCAGCGACATCGAACTCGTTGAGCCGGATATGCAGGATCGCGTCGTCGAGTTCGCGCGCGACTTGGAGCGGCCAGAACTCCGCCCCGAGCGCCGCCATGGCGTCGGCCGATGCGGGCGGCGGCGTGGCTGGCCCGCGCAGCATAATGGTGGCGATCCGACCCGCGCGGTCGAATGCGACGGAGAGCGAGCCATATTCGACGCCGCTCGACGTGAAGGTGCGCGTCAGCGGCGCGAGCGTGATGCCCTGCCCCGCCACGCCGCGGCGGGACTTCGCGGCAAACTCTCGCGCGCGTGCGGAAACTGCTGCTTCGAATTTCGAGCCCGGCACCACTTCATCGACCAGCCGCCACTCGACCGCGCGCTTACCCTTGACGCCCTCCTCGGTCGTGCAAAAGAAATCGGCATGGTCGCGGCGCACCTTGCGCTTGTCGGCGACGCGGGTGAGACCGCCGGTGCCGGGCAGCACCGCGAGCAGCGGCAATTCCGGCAAAGCGACCGCCGAAGAGCCGTCGTCCACCAGCATGATGTAGTCAGCCGCGAGGGCGAGCTCGTAGCCGCCGCCCGCGGCGGTGCCGTTGATCGCGCAGATGGTGGCGAGTCCGGAATTCTCGCTCAGATCCTCGATGCCATTGCGCGTCTCGTTGGTGAATTTGCAGAAGTTGACTTTGTGCGCGTGGCTCGCGCCGGCGAGCATGCGAATATTGGCGCCGGCGCAGAACACCCGCGGCTTGCCGGAGCGCAGCACCAGCGCGCGCACCTGCGGATGTTCGAAGCGCAGCCGCTCGATCGCGTCCGCGAGCTCGATATCGACGCCGAGATCGTAGGAGTTGAGCTTGAGATCGTAGCCCTCGAACAGCCCGCCCTTCTCGTCGACGTCCATGAACAGCGTGGCGATGTCGCCGTCGACCTTGAGCTTCCAATGGCGGTAGCGCGACGGCTCGGTCTGGAAATCGATCCGCGCTTTGCCGTTGGCCGGAGCATGTCCGGGAGCCCGTTCCGCGTCGGCCATCTCGCTCCTCGACCATTCCACCCGCGCGCCGACCCGCCCGTTCATCGGTGTTGGGGGTCGATGTATTATAATGCATCAGGATCGGCGCCCTGCCAAGCAATATTATGTATTATAATGCATCAGGCCACAACCCCAGAATCGGCTTCGCCGTCGGGGGAGTCGTTCGCCTTTACTGCGGCGACGGGGAGCCCGCGGGCAGCAGCGTCTGCCGTGGCTTCAGGAACGGCTTGAGCGCCGCATAGGGAATGATCGTCGGATTGAACGACTGGCCGTTTTCGCAGATCGCGATGGCGTGCGGGAAGCCCGTCACGCGAATGGCGAGGCCCGCCGCGATCGGATAGGCGTTGATCGAGACCGGTTGATCGCGGTCGCTTTGGTCGAGCATTTCTTTGATCACATCGCCGCACTCGGGCTCATCGTCTACGTGACGGGCGGCGATGCCGGCGCGGATCGACGCCATCCATAGCGCGTCAAACTTCGCCCGCTCCTTGGGGTCGGCGAGATCGAGCGCCCGGCCGAGACCCGACGAAGCGAGGTCGCCGGTATCGCCGGTTTTGCCGGCTTGGTCGCTATCGTCGCGCTCGGTGAGCTGAGCGCCGTCGCTAAGGTCAAAGACATAATCCTCGTCGACCAGGTTGGGATGCGCGCCGCCGCAGAAGACCATTTCCGTCCGCTCCAGCGTCAAAAGCCGGTCCGTCGCAAAGATCGGTTTCAGTTCGGTGGGGGAATCGCTCGTGGTGTCGGCGTTTTCCTTGTCAGCTTGAGCCAAGCGCTCGGCGCCGGCGCGCGCGTGCATTTCGCGCACGCCCTGGAGGCAATCGCGGTCCTGAAGCCGAAAGTAGCGTTGCAGCCGATCGAGCGTTGCGTTGACGGCATCGATATTAACGGGCTTCGGCGCCTTGACGAGCCGCGGCACGGTACTGCCGAATTGCGGATCGCGCATCAACCGGTACGACAACGGCCCGATCGTTTTCTCGGCGCGGTCGGCGACCAGGGCCGGCGCGGTCCGAAGCCAGCGCTCGCCATAGGCGCCGGGCGCATTCTGCTGGAAGAAGGAATCGGCTGATTCGTCGTCGCTCGACACACGGCTGAGCGCGATGGGACGCTCACGCTCGCCATGTGCGTCCTTCCATACGCCTTTGATCGCGCCGTTTGCGAAGGTGACCGACCAGGCGCCACTGACGAGGTCGGGCTGGTCCTTGACGTTGTCGGCTTCGATGGTCGGCGCCAGCGTCTCGACGATGCTCAAGTGATCGCCTTCCGCCGAAACGATCAGGCCAAGATCGTTGGTCTTTCCGACATAGAAATAGCGCGCGGCGTCCGGCGTCAGCGCAACGACGACGTGCGCCTTGCCGATGGTGCCTTCGTAGACACCCTGCCAAGGCGGCGGCTTCGGCTGAGCGAGGACGGGCAGTACAGACGCCGCGATGAGGCAGGCGCCGAGTACGAAGGCGGGCAGGCTCCGCTCAATCATCTCAGTGGTTGCTGCTCAGTGGTGCTACTTATGGGCAGAGGCAGGCGGCCGATCGGGTGAATGAGTTCCTGCGCGCTGCGATTGAATATCTATTACAGCGGATCAAGTCGCCATCGGTGAATAGGTGCCAAGCTCTCCTTCCTGATGGTTAAGCAAAAGCCTATTGATGAACGCGGCGACGGCGCTGAGCGTCGGCTCGGGAGCGTCCCGATGCGGCGAGTGGCGGGCGCCCGGCAGCACCGCCACCTCGACCGGGCAGAAGCATTCCTCTTTCGCCGCCTCGATCTGCTTGAGCGTGCCGTATTGATCCTCGGCGCCCTGCACGATCAGGATCGGCACGCGGATGTAGCCGAGCGCATCGGTAATGTCCCACTTTTGAAAATCGGGATCGAGCCACGGCTCGATCCAAGAACGGAACGCGCAGTCGACGTCGGCATGCCAGCGCTTGAGCTTTTCGCGCAAAGCGCCGGCCGCGAACGCCTCGCCCGCGCGGCGGATCTCCGCAAGCCCCATCTCCTCGGTGAAGAAATGCGGCGCCATAAGGACGAGGCCGCGCACGCGGTGATCCTGGATGCTGCCGGCGTAAATAGTCGCGATCGAGGCGCCGTCACTGTGGCCGAACAGGATGCCGCGCTTAAATCCGATCGCCGCGAGCACGCGCGGCAGCACGTCGAGCGCCTCCTCGTCCATGAAGGACAGCGAGGGCGGCAGCTTTGCCGGGCTCGACCTGCCGTAGCCCGCGCGCGAATAGACGAAGACGCCGACTCCCGTCGCCGACGCAAGCTGCTCCGGGAAGGCGCCCCACAGGCCGACGCAACCGAGGCCCTCGTGCAGCATCACGATGGTCGGCGCCGCATCGGGCCGCGGCCCGATCATGCGATATTCGAGCCGCATCGGGGAAAGGTCGAGAAAGCCTTCGTCGGGGAGCGCCATGGCGCCTACTTTGCTTGGCGTGCGGCATGCGGCCCGAGCCACGGCGTCACGATCCCCAGCAGCTTGGCGAAGCTTTTCTGGATGGCATCGCCCGACGTATCGACTTCGGCCTCGGCGCGGGCATAGTCGGCGCGGCGCGCTTCGAGGATCGCCATGAGGTCGGCCATGGCCTGCCGGTTCTGCGCCATGGGACGGAAATCACCCTGTGCCATGACGCGGCTCATATGATCTTCGGGCCGCGCCTTGATCCAAACCGTGTGGGTGTGGCGCAGGAGCAGAGCGTAAGTCTCGGGGTTTGCGACGATACCGCCCGCGGTGGTGATGATGGCGGCCTCGTGCTCGGCGATCACGCCTTCGAGCGCGCCGCGCTCGTGGCGGCGGAAAGTCGCCGTGCCGGCCATTTCGATCAAATCGGGAATGCTGGCGCCGTAATCCTCCTCGACGCGCCGGTCGAGCTCGATGAATGGCCAGCCGAGGTGTTGGGCCAGCATCCGGCCGAGCGTCGACTTGCCCGCGCCGCGCAGGCCGACCAGGGCAATGCGCCGGGCACGGTCGGCACCGGCGGACAGTACCAGACGCGCCTCGATCTCCTTGGCAAGCGCCGGCAATTCGCCTTCCGGCAGTTGCGCGACGAGATCGAGGATGGCGCCCAGCGCCGCGGTGCGCGCGCCCGTTTCCGGCAAGAGGGCAGCAATGGGAAGGTCGAGCGCCTGCGCGATCGCGCGCAGCACGCTGACGGATGGATTGCCGGCGCCGCTCTCGATCTGCGCCAGGTACCGCTCGGAAGTCAGCGACGCCTGCGCCAATTGCCGGCGCGTCATGCCGCGCTTGGCGCGGTTCTTTCGCACCCCGCGCCCGATCGCGGCGAGGAACGCGGCCGCGTAGGTAGCTTCGCTTGGCGGGGCGGGGACGGTCGATTTGCTTAACGCGGTCTTTGCTATCGGCTCGGCCACGGTCATCCGCTCTTATGCATTATAGTTCATGCGCTATAATGCACGCGCGGCCGGGAGATGGCAAGCTTCCGCCCCGCTCATCCGCGCTGCTTACTCGAAAATCTTCCGCCAGCCGCCATTTTGCGCCTCGCGCGGTTCGCTCTCCTCGGCCGCCTCGGGACCGGGATCGTCGGGCGCATGCACCAGCGGGATCACTGCTTCCGGCTTCGGTTGCGCCGGCCGGCCGCGCCCGCGGCGGCGGGCGGACGTGGCGGCGATGGGCGCGGCCGCAGCGGCCGGCGTTTCCGCTTTCGCAAGCGCCATCTGCGCAGTGCCGCCCTGCGGCTCGCTCGCGATCGCGACCGGCGCCGCGGCGGACGGCTCCGGCTCGATCACCAGCGCCGCGCCAGCTATGCCGGTGAGCGGAACGCGCCATTCGAAGGCATCGAGCCGGCCGCTCACCGGCGAGACCGGCAGCCAGCGATCGGAAACGTGGCCGTCGGCCGTCCATGCCGGATCGGGCGCGGCGTTGACCGCACGCGCGATCCATTCGCGGGCGCGGCCTTCGTCGTTGCGCTCGGCCCGCTCCAGCTCGGCCAGCAACAGCGCGACGCGCCTGGTCGGCGCCGCAAGATAGGGAGCGAGCGCGGCCCGTGCCTTGGCGTATTGCTGCGCATCGATCGCGGCGCGCGCCAGCGCCAGCGCCCCTTCGATATGGCCGAGCGCCTTTTTCGCCAACCCTTCGATGCGCTTGAGGCGGTCGCGCGCCGCGTCGCCGAAGCGAAGCTCGGAAAAAACCTGGGCGAGATCGGGATGCGGATTGGCCCGCCAGGCCTTGTCGAGAACGCGCGTCGCCTTGCGCAGCTCGCCGCCCTCGGCGAGCATGCGGCCGGCGAGCGCCGCCGCCGGCACCAGCGTCGGCGCGAGTTTTGCCGCTTCGAGCGCAAAGGCCTTGGCGTTGTCGCGGTCCGTCTCCTCCGCGGCGAGTGCGCGCGCAGTCAGCATCACCGCGCGCTGGCGGCGATAGCTCGCCTTGTCGAGCGCGCGCTTGTTGCCTTCGAGGAGCGCAAGCGCGCCGGCCCAATCGCCGGTCGCGCAGCGGAATTCGAGCACCGCCTTGCCGGCCCAGCCGAGCGAAGGGCTCACGCGCGCCGCCTCCTCGGCATAGGCGCGAGCGCTCGTGTGATCGTCCCGGCGCCGCGCCTCGATGAAGAGACCGCGCAGCCCGAGCGCCTTGGTATCGGCGCGGCTCGCCATGGCGCGGAAGGCGCGATCGGCCGCTTCGCGATCGCCGGCAAGCTGCGCCACCTGGGCGCTGAGCAGTAGCGCGAGCGGTTCGGCCGGCGCGATGCGTTTTGCTTCGGCCGTGTGCTTGCGCGCGGCGCCGACATCGCCGGCGCCGACGGCGATGAGCCCGCGCGAGATCGCCTCGTAGGCACGCTCACCGCGGCGACGGTGCAGGTGCGTACGCAAGATGAACGGTGAGCCCAGGATCGCGCGCAGGAGGCTCCAGAGAAGGGCAAGAACCACCATCGCCGCCAGCACCGCCGCGCCCAGAACCATGAGCGAGGTTTCGATGCGCCAGCCCTGCCAGGTGACGATAACGTCGCCCGGACGGTCGGCGAGCCAGGCCACGCCGAGCGCCAGCACGCCGACGACGATCAGGAATAAAACGACGCGGATCATTGCGGCGCCGGCCTGCCGAGCGCGGCGAGCGCGTCGGCGGCGATGCGCCGGCTCGCCGCGATGGCCGCTTCGCGCGCCTCGGCCTTCTTGGCCCAGTTTTCCGCGAGCGAGCGGGCGGCTTCCGGCAAGCGGCCGATATCGGCAAGCGCGGCGGCGATATCGCCGCGCGCGGCGTCGGCATTGATCCGCGCGATCATCGACGAAGCAGCATCGCCCGCCGGCGCATCGATCGGAGCGATGCGGACAAGCTTTTGCGCATTGGCCTGCAGCCGCCCCAGGAACGAGCCTCCGCTCGGCGCCGCGCCGGACGCTTGCAGCAAAGCCGGCGTGAGCATCGAAAGCTCGTGCGCAAGCGCGGGGGCGTCCGGTACGCCGTCGGCGGCGAATGGCTCGAGCGACGCGGTCGCGTTCTGGTCGGCGCCGAGCGATTTCGCCGCGGCAAGCTCGGCCTGGTACGGCGCGCCGCGCTCGACCGCGGCACGCAGCCCCTCGGTGGCGACAGTCAACCGCGCCGCGCGGTCGTCCGCGCTCGGCGTGCGGTGCGCTACGTCAGCGGAGAGCGATTTGACCGCGCTTTCGAGCGCCGCGATGCGGCTGTTGAGCGCGTCGACGTCGCTACGCTGGACGCCGGTCTGAGCGGCGTTCTTCGCCCCCTCCGCCGCAGCCTCTGCGGCTTTGGCCTGCGCCAGCGCGCTCTGGGACGCCGCAGCGACGTCATCGAGGCGGCGATTGAGGGCGGCAAGCGAGTCGCCGAGCGACTTCGTTTGGGCTTCCGCTGCCGCCACGCGGGCGGTGAGCGCCTGTTCGGGCCGCGGCGCTTGCAGCGCCTGCTGGATTTTATCGAGGCGGGATGAGATCTCGTCGGCTGAAGTGGCGTTTGCGCCCTGGGCGCTGGGCGGCGCTGCCGTCTCGTGCGACGGAACGAAGCCCGCAATCCAAAATCCGCCAATAATCGCGCCCACCGCGATCGCCCCGACGATGGCGCCAACGGCGTACGGCTTTCCGCTCCTGAGAAAATTCCGGCCTGCTCGCTCGCGCGGCGCATCTGCCTCCGCCATCCGATCCTTCGCCGCGTCTGCTGCAGCAGACTGCTGCGTCGAACCCGGTTCGTCGGGTTCGACTTCTTTCGCCGTTAGATCGATGGTCGGCGGCCGTCGGCGCGGTGTGCTGTCAGGCTCGCTCGTCATGCGCTCTCCAAGGCGAGCCGCCCGATTCGATTCTCCCGGCCGGCTCGCCGCCACGGCATAGTACGGGGGAGGGATTGCGGCAACACACCGGATCGACTGCGGACAAGCGACAGAATCACCCGGCTTAGAGCGAGGGAATGAGCTCGATCATGGCGGCCTCGACCGGCCGTGGGGCGATGCGGATGTCGGCGGCGCCGGCTTGCGCGAGCGGTTCCGCCACCTGGGCGGAAAGACAAAAATGGACGGGTTTTTTGACCGCGTCGTCGTGCAGGCTGGCGCCGTGCGTTGCAACAAGGAAAGCTTCCGCGCTGCGGCGTGAAAAATGCAACACGCCGTCGATGCCGCCTGCCAAGGCATCCGCCGCCGCGCGCGGGAGGACGGCCACGGCAACGGCGCGATAGATCAAGGTCGTGCGCACAATAAAGCCGTGGGCGGCAAGATCGCCGGCGAGGTCGCCGGAGCGGTTCGCGCCGGCAAGATAGAGGAGCGGCGCTCCGGGTTTGGTCCGCTGCGCGATGAGACGCGCGAGGTCGCCCACTTTGCCGTCGGCGGAGGTCACATCGGCGAAACCGGCCGTACGCATCGCTTGCGCGCTGCGCTCGCCGACCGCGAACGCCGGCAAAGATCGCAGTTCCGCGAAGCGTTTGTGCTGGACGATGGCCGGCGCCGCGTTGGCGCTGGTGACCAGGATCGCCGCCCACGGTCCGCTGCCGATCTCGGCATCTGCTACCGCCTCGATGCGCAGGAGCGGGGCGATAACCACCTCGTGGCCGCGGGCACGGAGTGCGGCGGCGGTGCGCTCCGCATCGGGCTCGGGCCGCGTCACCAGAAGCCGCACGGTCAAATCTGCACGAAAAAGTCGGCGCCGGCGCGATCCCGCAATTCGCGGCCGGCATCGGCGCCAAGCTCCGCCGCCTGTTCGCGACCGCCCTCGCGCAAAACCTCGAACGCCTCGCTGCCATCGGGCCTCACGATGATGCCGCGGAAGCGGACCATTTCCCCGCCCACGCTCGCATAGCCACCGATCGGCGTGCGGCAGGAGCCGTCGAGCACGGCGAGGAAGGCACGCTCAGTGGCAAGAGCGGTCGCCGTATCGGGGTCGTCGATCATGGCGACGAGCGCCCGCGTTGCGGCATCGTCCGCGCGGGTCTCGATCCCGATCGCGCCCTGGCCGACTGCCGGCAGGAACTCGTCGGGTTCGAGGATCGCGGTCGCCGCCGATAAGAGGCCAAGCCGCTTCAAGCCGGCGATGGCAAGGAGCGTCGCGTCCACTTCTCCGGCATCAAGCTTGCGCAGCCGCGTCTCCACATTGCCGCGCAGCGTCACGACCGCAATGTCCGGCCGCAACCGTTTCACCAAAGCCTGCCGCCGCGGCGATGCGGTGCCGACCACCGATCCCGGCGAAAGCTCGCGCAATGCCTTGACCTTGCGGCTGATGAACGCGTCGCGCACATCCTCACGCGGCAGGAAGCCCGCCAGCGAGAGGCCGGCCGCCAGGACGGTCGGAATATCCTTTGAGGAATGCACGGCGAGGTCGATGACGCCGGCAATGAGCGCGCCCTCGATCTCCTTGGTGAAGAGCCCCTTGCCCCCGGCTTCGTTGAGCGGCCGATCCTGGATGACGTCGCCAGTCGTACGGATGACTTTGATCTCGATCCGCTCGGCGTCGAAGCCCGCTGCCGCGGCGAGGCGGCTTCTCACCTCGCGCGCCTGCACCAGCGCGAGCGGGGAGCCGCGCGAGCCGATGCGCAGGATGGCGGTTCGGGTCGAGGATTGTGGCATGGGACCTTCAGGTGCTAGGCCGCCTATAATACACACATGGTGATCCTCGGCATCGAAACGACCTGCGACGAGACGGCCGCCGCCCTGGTCGAGCGGACCGCGGACGGACACGGCCGCATCTTGTCCAACATCGTTCTCTCGCAGATCAACGAGCATGCCGAATTCGGCGGCGTGGTGCCGGAGATTGCCGCCCGCGCCCATGTCGAGGCGCTCGATACCATCATCGCCAAGGCGATGAGCGAAGCGCAGTTTTCCTTCCCCGCCCTCGACGGCGTCGCCGCGGCCGCCGGGCCGGGCCTGATCGGGGGCCTTATCGTCGGCTTGACCATGGCCAAGGCGATCGCGCTCGTGCACGACAAGCCGCTGATCGCGGTCAATCACCTGGAGGCGCACGCGCTCACGGCGCGACTCACCGATGCGACGCCGTTTCCCTATTGCCTGTTTCTCGCTTCCGGCGGCCATACGCAAATCCTCGCCGTGCTCGGCGTGGGCGATTACCTGCGGCTCGGCGGGACGGTCGATGACGCGATCGGCGAAGCCTTCGACAAGACCGCAAAGCTGCTCGGCCTCGGCTTTCCCGGCGGCCCGCTGGTCGAGAAGGAGGCGGTGCGTGGCGACCCCAAGCGGTTTGCGCTGCCGCGACCCATGGCCGGGCGCCATGACGCCAATTTTTCCCTGTCCGGCCTCAAGACGGCGCTGCGCCTCGAAGCGGAGAAAATCGCGCCATTGAGCGATGCGGATGTCGCCGACCTCTGCGCCTCGTTCCAGCAGGCGGTGGTCGACGTCGTCATGGACCGGCTGCGCACGGGATTACGAATGTTCCGCGAGCGTGTCGGCACGCCTACGGCGCTCGTTTGCGCCGGCGGGGTGGCGGCCAACCAGGCGATCCGCAAGGTCTTGCACCGCGTCGCTTTCGAGGCCGGCACAGCGCTGGTGGCGCCGCCGCCGGCGCTGTGCACCGACAACGGCGCCATGATCGCCTGGGCCGGCGCCGAGCGGCTCGCGCTCGGTCTCACCGATTCGCTCGATTTCGCCCCCCGCGCGCGCTGGCCGCTCGAAGAGGTGACCAAGGCGGAGGTCGGTCATTCCGGAAGCCGCGAAGCGGCTGTCCGGAATCCATAACCACAGCCGTTGCAGAATTCGCGCGATCGGGGGTTATGGATTCCGGGCTCCTCGCTGAGTTTATCATCGGGCCGGCCACTTCGGGCCGGACCCGTTGGCTCGGCCCCGGAATGACGAATGAGCCTACTGCTCAAACCGCTCGATGAACCAGCGCAGCAGGCGCATCCAGACTTCATCCTTGCCGATGACATCCTCGATGCCGTGCTCGAGGTTGGGATTGTCGTTGACTTCCATGACGATGAAGCCGTTGTCGGTCTGCTTGATATCGACGCCGTAAAAGCCCTCGCCGATCGGCCGCGCGGCCCGTACGGCAACGTCGATCAACGCGGGCGGGGCCTGATCCAGGTCGAAGGTCTTGAAACCGCCCTCGCGCGCGGAGCCGTCGGAGCGATGCTTGACGATTTGCCAATGACCGCGGGCCATGCGGTATTGGCAGACGAACAGCGGCTCGCCGGCGAGCACGCCGACACGCCAGTCGAACTCGGTCGGCAGGAATTTCTGCGCCAGCAGCAGATCGGTCTCCTCGAACAATTCGTCGCAGACGCGCTTGAACTCGCTGAGCGTCTCGATCTTGTGCACGCCGCGCGAGAACGAGCCGTCCGGGATTTTCACCACCAGCGGCAGGCTCAGCTCATCGATGGCTTTGCCCAGGTCGGTGTCCTCGGCGATGATCACGGTCGGCGGCGTTGGCACCTGGTTCTGCCCCAAGAGCTCCATCAAAAAGACCTTGTTGGTGCAGCGGATCATCGAGATCGGATCGTCGATGACCGGCATGCCTTCCTGCCAGGCGCGGCGGGCAAAGCGGTAGGTGTGATTGTCGATCGACGTGGTTTCGCGGATGAACAGCCCGTCGAACTCGGCGAGTTCGGCGAGCTGGCGCTTGGTGATCGGCTCGACATCGACCGAGAGTTTCTCGGCGATCCGCGCAAAATACTTGATCGAGGCCGACGAGGAGGGCGCCATCTTCTCGTTCGGATCGTAGAGCACGGCGAGATCGTACTTGGCGACCGCGCGGGCCTTGGGATCGCGCCAGTCGCGCTTGGTGTGATTGTGCAGCGACTGGCGAAAAAACTCGGCTTCGCCGTTGGCGAGGCGGGTGATATTGCGCGGACGGATGCGGTCGATCGAAAGCCAGTCGCCCGGGTCCACGATCACTTCGAGCGCCGGGCAACGGAACCAGTCGAACAGGAGCCGCCCGAACGACTCGAAGCGGGCGTCGCGGGCGATGCCGAAACAGACGATGAGCCTGAGCTCGGCATCGGGCTGGAAGTCGGCGCGCCGGGCGCAGCGGTTGAGCTCATCCTCGAGCTCGGGGAGCGTGTGCTCGTAGAGCTTTTGCTCGCGCAGCTCCAGCATGGTTTCGACGGTCGGCACGACGCGATGGCCGCGCGCCTCGGCGAGCAGCGAGGCGTAATAGCCCTTCGACTGATAGGCGTAGGAGCGGGCGAGGTTGACGAGTTTCGGCCGCCCTATCTCGAACAGGCGAGGCCGCGCGAGGTACTCGGTCGTGGTGATGACCTTGTGCGGCGTCTCGGCGTTGGGCAGGTCGCGGGGCTGGTCGACGAGGATGACCCAGCCGGTCATGGATGGGTCCCTTTCCCGTGGAAAGCGGCGTGCAGAATTGGGCCGATCATGCGTGCGAGGTCAGGCAAGGCACGATTCGTCATAGCCGGAAACGAACCCAATAGCGACTGCGCCGTCTACGATGTCCACCATGAAAGCCGATTCGCGCGTTGGAGTCAGTCTATTCCACTGCAACGGCCGGACGACGCCGATGTTCCAGGCCGAGCGGCTTCTCGAAACGCAGAGCGTCGCCATGGTCGTCATAATAGTCGCGATGCCTGCCGAAAAGCCGGTAACCCGATTTTTCATAGCGCGCAATCGCCCGGGTGTTGTGCTCGTGGACTTCGAGGCGCATCGCCCGCCGATTGCGGCGCTTCGCCGTCTTCTCCGCCGCCGCCAGGAGGAGTGGCCCGACGCCGCGTTGGCTCACATGGGGGGCGACGGCGATGGAATAAAGCCGGGCGATGGTGGAGCGCGGTGGAAAAAGCACGAGCGCGTAGCCGGCGAGCTTGCCGCTCTCCTCGGCGACGATCAGCGCGGCGTTCGGCGAAGCGAGGAAGCGGCGGAGGCTTCGCCGCGACAGAAGATCGACGGTAAAGACCGATTTTTCGAGCGCAAGGAGCGCATCGAGATCGCTCATCCGGCCGCGGCGGAGATTGGCGGGAGCGGTCCGCTGGCGGGGGGGCCCAGTCACGGCGTACGTTCCTGTTCGATCCGCGCGATCATCGACTCCAGCCGCTCCAGCCGGTCGGCTTCGCCTGGCGGCTTGTCCCAACGCAGCCGGTTGATGCGCGGGAACCGCATTGCCAGCCCGGATTTGTGCCGGGTCGAGCGCTGCAGCCCCTCGAAGGCGACTTCAAGCACCAGGCCCTCATCCGGCTCGTGCACGACCTCGCGCACGGGGCCGAACCGGTCGATCGTATTGCGGCGCACGAAGCGGTCGATCTGCAACAGTTCCTCATCGGTGAAACCGAAATAGGCCTTGCCGACGGGAACCAACTCGTCCCCTTCGGCGCCGCGCGTCCAGACACCGAACGTGTAGTCGGAATAATACGAGGAGCGCTTGCCGTGGCCGCGTTGGGCGTACATCAGCACCGCATCGATGATGAAGGGGTCGCGCTTCCACTTCCACCACGGCCCTTTTGGCCGACCGGGGAGATAGGGCGCATCGCGCCGCTTGAGCATGATGCCTTCCACCCCGTCGGCATCGCCGCCGCCCCCGGCCGCCCCCGGATTCTTGCGCGCGGCGATGAGGTCGTCCCAGCTCGCGAAGGGAACAAGAGGAGAGAGATCGACGCGGGACTCGTCAAGCCGCGCGATGAAATGCTCGAGCCGCGCACGCCGCGCGGCGAACGGAAGCTGGCGCAAATCCTCCTCGCCGTCCGCGAGTAGGTCATAGGCGCGCAGATGGGCGGGAAACTCGGCCATGAGCTTGCTCGTGACGCTTTTGCGATTGAGCCGCTGCTGCAGCACATTGAAAGTTTGCACGCGGCCGTCGCGCATGATCAGCAGCTCGCCGTCGATCGCGCCTGGGAGCCGCAGTGCCTCGAGAAGATCGGGAAAGCTCTTGGAAATGTCCTCGCCGGTGCGCGAATAGAGCCGCGCAACCCCCACCCTACCCTCCCCCGCAAGCGGGGGAGGGTAGGGTGGGGGCGCGGCAACCGCCTGCACGCGGATGCCGTCCCATTTCCATTCGGCCATGAATTCGGCCGGGACGAGCGCGGCAAGCTCGGTGCCGTCGAGCGCATGCGCCAGCATCGGCGGCCGAAACGGCGCCGGATCGCCGCTCGCCGGCTCCTCGCCGCGGCCTTCGAGCCAAGCGAACAGCTCGGCGTAAGGCGGCGCGAGCCCGGGCCAAATGAGCTCGATTTTTTGCGCGTCCGTGGCGCCGAGCGCGGCGACCGCAGCTTTGGCGAGCCGCGCCGACACGCCGATGCGCAGTCCGCCGGTGACGAGCTTGATCAGCGCCCAGCGTCCGGTCTCGTCGAGCGCATCGAGCCAGCGCGCGAGCCCGAGCTTGATCAGCGCCCAGCGTCCGGTCTCGTCGAGCGCATCGAGCCAGCGCGCGAGCCGCGACGGCAACTCGATCTTGCCGAGGGTGGAGAGTGTCTCGATGACCGAGGTGAGGGTGAGTGATCCTTCTCCGCCCCCGCGAAGCGGGGGAGGGGGACCATGCGAAGCATGGTGGAGGGGGCTGGCTTGCTCAGCGCGCCTCGCACTTGCCCCTTCCGGCTCGCGGAGCCTGTCATCGGGCCGGCCACTTCGGGCCGGACCCGTTGGCTCGCCCCCTCCCCCGCAAGCGGGGGAGGATAAATTTGGCGCCGGCCACATCAGCGCGACGGTTTCGGAGAGGTCGCCGACATAATCGTAGGATAGTGCAAACAACACAGGGTCGGTGCGTTCGGCGATGAGATTGCGGATCAGGCCCGGCTTGGCATGGCGGAAGCTGAGCGCCCCGGTGAGCGCGGCGAGCGCCCA
>JBEKNW010000106.1:0-15548 GCA_049522435.1 Xanthobacteraceae bacterium | reverse complement strand
TTCTCCGCCGAGGTCTTCCCCTTGTTTGCAACCTCTTCGTACTGGACCTGCTGGCCCTCGTTGAGGGTCGACAGACCGGCCCTCTCTACCGCCGAGATATGGACGAAAACGTCCTTGCCGCCGCCTTGCGGCTGAATGAACCCATAACCTTTGGTCGGGTTGAACCACTTCACGATACCGGTCGCCATCGCACGCTGTCTCCATTTTGGAATTTCGATGATACCGGCACACCACACCGAATCCAAGATGTTGCCCGCCACGCAAGGCCGTATCGCCTTCTGGCGATTACAAAGAAATTCGATCAATCAGAGTTGGATCATCGTCCGGCGCTCGCGAGCTATTCACCAGCTCGGATACGGGCCACTGCCGCAATGCAGCGATTCGGTGGCTATCGGAGCAATAGCGGATTCGTCCTGGACGTCGTGAATGTGTCGAGTCTGTGAAGGGTTTCGGATGCCGGCCGCGCCGGGAGCGGGCGGCGTGCACCGGCGGCCGGCGTCCGAAAGCCTCCAAGGGAGGAAACGCGGACATTCCACGATTGCGCTTTAAAGTCTGCTCTTAGGGACACAGCGGACATTGCCCAACTGGGGGCCTCCGACCTTGATTTATGCGTACGCGCCCTAAAACTTCTCCAGCTGCCGGTGCTCGGCCCTGATCCAGCGCACGGTGCCGGTGACGGAGCGCATGACCACTGTTTCGGTCTCGATGATGTCCTTGCCGAACTTGACCCCGTGCAGCATGCGGCCGTCGGTGATGCCGGTCGCTGCGAACAGGCAGTCGCCGCGCACCATGTCCTCGATCTGGTACTTCTTGCGCGGGTCTTTGATGCCCATCTTGGCGGCGCGCGCGCGCTTCTCCTCGGTATCGACCACGAGACGGCATTGCATCTGGCCGCCGATGCAGCGCAGCGCCGCCGCCGCCAGCACGCCCTCGGGCGCGCCGCCGATGCCAAGGCAAATGTCGATGCCGGTCTTATCAGGTTCGGCGGTGTGGATGACCCCGGCCACGTCGCCGTCGGTAATCAGGCTGACGCAAGCGCCGGCCTTGCGCACCGCCGCAATCAGATCGGCGTGGCGCGGGCGATCGAGAATCATGGCGGTGATGGCTTGCGGACGCACCCCCTTGGCCTTGGCCAGATTGCGGATGTTTTCGTCGGCCGGGGCGTCGAGATCGACCACGCCTGCGGGGTAACCAGGACCGACCGCGATCTTGTCCATATAGATGTCGGGCGCATGCAAGAGCGTGCCATGCTCGGCCATGGCGAGGGTGGCGATGGCGCCGAGCATGTTCTTGGCGCACAGGGTCGTGCCTTCCAGCGGATCGACGGCAATGTCGACTTTGAAGCCCCCTTTGGAGCCGACCTTCTCGCCGATGAACAACATCGGCGCTTCGTCCATCTCGCCTTCCCCGATCACGACCGTGCCGTCGATCGGCAGCTTGTTGAGCTCGCGCCGCATGGCATCGACCGCGGCCTGGTCGGCGGCTTTTTCGTCACCACGCCCGCGCAGCCGCGCCGCATTGACCGCAGCCCGTTCGGTCACGCGCACGATCTCCATGGAGAGAATACGCTCCAGCATCAGACCGGGCGGAATAGTTATTGACGCCATCTTCCCTTCCTCACAATTCGACCTGCGCGTTAGCGCCTAGACCAAGTTGAGCATGATCTTGTCCGACCTTCCTTCGCCCGCCGAAGCGGGCTTCGCGAAGGCGGGAAACCGGTACCCACTTTTCGGCATCATGCTCTAGTTCTTCTCGATCCGGATCACCTGCGGCCGTCCCGAGATTACACGGTCGCGGCGCACCGCGGCGAGCGCCTTGCGCACCGCGTCCTCGCTGGTCGCGTAGGTGATCAGGATGACGGGCACCGGCTCGCCCGAGCGCCCGGGTTGGCCCTGCGGCCGGATTTCGTGGCGCTGCACGATCGATTCGAGCGAGATTTGCTGCTGCGCCAGACGCCGCGCGATGGTGGCGGCGCTGCCGGGACGATCGCGCGCCAAGAGACGGATGTAATAGCCGCCTTCGTGGCGCTGCATCGGCGCCTTGCGGATCGCGGTCATGCGCGCGGCCGGACGTCCGAACGGCGGCGTGCGGACCCCGCGCGCGATATCGGCCAGGTCGGACACGATGGCCGAGGCGGTCGCCATGCCGCCGGCACCGGGACCGACCAGCGTGATCGGAGCAAGGCCCTCGGCATCGACCGTCACCGCGTTGGTCACGCCCATGACTTGGGCGATGGCGGAATCCTTGCGCACCATGGTCGGATGCACGCGCTGCTCGATGCCCGCCTCGGTTCTCACCGCCACGCCCAACAGCTTGACGCGGTAGCCAAGCTCGCCCGCGGCGTCGAGATCGGCAAGCGTGATCGAGGAGATGCCCTCCACGTAAATCGCGTCGGGATCGAGCTTGGTTCCGAACGCGAGGCTCGCCAGGATGGAAAGTTTTTGCGCGGTGTCGCGGCCTTCGACGTCGAAAGAAGGATCGGCCTCCGCATAACCGAGGCGCTGGGCCTCGCGCAGGCATGCATCGAAAGCGAGCCGGTCCTGCTCCATGCGCGAGAGGATATAGTTGCAGGTGCCGTTGAGGATGCCATAGATGCGCGTCAACGAATCGCCGTTGAGGCCCTCGCGCAACATCTTCACGATCGGGATGCCGCCGGCGACCGCGGCCTCGAAGTTGAGTGCGACGCGATGCCGTTCCGCCAGCATGGCGAGCTTATGACCGTGCCGGGCGAGCAGCGCCTTGTTGGCGGTCACCACCGGCTTGCCGGCCGCTAGCGCGGTCTCCACCGCACGTTTGGCCGGGTCCCCCGCCCCGCCGATCACCTCGACCAAAACGTCGATCGCGGGATCGCCGGCCAGCGCTACGGGATCGGCCACCCAGCGGAATTTCCTCACATCGATATCGCGCCGCTTGCTGCGCGACCTCGCGCTGACTGCGACGACCTCGATCGGACGGCCGCAGCGCGCAGTGAGCTTGTCACGCCCCTGCTCCAAGAGATGGACGACGGCCGTGCCGACAGTCCCCAATCCGGCAAGACCGACTTTCAACGGCTCGGCCATAAAACGTCGCTAACCTGGGATGAAAGCGTGGCGCGACTAACGTCGCGTCGCCAGCGGTACGACGTTGTGCAGCATTTCCGCCCCCGTTTCAAGAAAGCGCCGGATGTTGCGGGCGGCCTGGCGGACGCGCTGCTCGTTCTCGACCAGGGCGATGCGGACATGGCCTTCCCCGTGTTCGCCGAAGCCGGCTCCGGGCGACACCGCGACGCTGGCCCTCTCGACCAGCAGCGTGGAGAATTCCACGCTGCCGAGCGGCTGGAAAGGTTCGGGAATCGGCGCCCAGGCGAACATCGACGCCTGCGGCGGCGGCACCTGCCAGCCGGCACGGCCGAACGATTCCACCAAGGCGTCGCGCCGGCGCCGGTAGATCGCGCGCATCTCGTGGATGCAATCGTCGGGACCGTTGAGCGCCGCGGTTGCGGCCACCTGGACGGGCGTGAATGCGCCGTAGTCGAGATAGGATTTCACCCGCGCCAGCGCCGCAATGATGCGCTCGTTGCCGACCGCAAATCCGATGCGCCAGCCGGGCATCGAATAGGTCTTCGACATCGAGGTGAATTCGACGGCGACATCGATAGCGCCGGGAACCTGCAGAACCGAGGGCGGCGGATTGTCGTCGAAGTAGACCTCGGCATAGGCGAGATCCGACAATACGAAGAGGCTGTGCTTCTTCGCAAACGCGATGAGCTCGCGGTAGAAGTCGAGGTCGGCAACGCAAGCCGTCGGATTCGACGGATAGCAGGTGACGACGGCGATCGGCTTAGGGATCGAATGCATCATGGCGCGTTCGAGCGCTCTGAAAAAGGCCGGGCTAGCCTCGACCGGCACCGAACGGATGGCGCCGCCGGCCATCAGGAAGCCGAAGACGTGAATGGGATAGGTCGGATTGGGAACAATGATGAGATCGCCCGGCGCGGTGATCGCCTGCGCGACATTGGCGAAGCCTTCCTTGGAGCCGAGCGTGGTAACGATCTGCGTTTCGGGATTGAGCTTCACGCCGAAGCGGCGGGCATAATAGGCGGCCTGCGCGCGGCGCAGCCCCGGTATTCCCTTGGACGCCGAATAGCGGTCCGTCCGCGACTTGCCGACGGTCTCCTTGAGCTTCTCGACCACGTGCGCGGGCGCCGGCAGATCGGGATTGCCCATGCCAAGATCGATGATGTCGGCGCCGCTGTTGCGGGCCACCGCCTTGGCGCGGTTGACCTGTTCGAACACGTAAGGCGGCAGCCGGCGGATACGGTAGAATTCTTCCATGGGTGCCCCGGCGGGTGTCGACGATATCCTAGGAATTGACTTTTATCACGGCTTGGTGCTGGCACCAGCCGTCCGAGTGATGCCGGCAGCGGCGGACTGCGCCGCGGGCGGCGGGCAGTTTTGCGCCGCGGCGGGCGCGGAGCTGACGGCGGCATTGGGCGGCGGATTGGGCTGGGCGCTGCACTGCACTTCGGTGTTCAAATGATCGCGCTCGGAGGTGAGGACGTCCGTCGCCTGCTTGATTTGGTCGGGGGTGAGCGGGGTGTCGGCCCGCGGTGCCGGCATGTCGTGGACCGCCGGAAAGCCGACCTCGGAGCAGCCCGATACGAGGAAAGCCAGCGCGGCGGCGATCGCCAAAGTCCCAAGCCTCGTCACGTTTCCGTGGCCGTTCACGCTAGCCCCCGATGTGTCGTCACAAGGCTCCTCGTCTCGATCCGGCCGGCATTTTCGGGCGCGGCCGAGCTGGCGCCTCGCCACCCCTGGCTTGAAATAACTTACCGCCTCAATGGTTTACAAAGATCAACTTAAAGGCCACATAAGTCATCCAGATAACGCGGTAATATGGTCGAAACAAGGTCCACGGGACCGACGCGGACCGCGCGATCGGCGCGAGTCCCACAGCCGCCACCTGCGGGACGCGAGCAGCCCTGCCTTGCGCGCGCGATTTGAGCAGGCCATTTCTGCCACAAGGGCCAACTTTGCCGCCCTTGCGGAAATTGAGGAATCGCTCGTGCGGGCTCCATCGCAAGAACCGATGAAGGTCGGGACCATCGACGTCGAGGAGTTTTCGCGCAATCTGGCGCGACTCGTCGAAGAGAGCGGGCGGGCGCTCGCCGCCTATCTCAAGCCCCGCGAGGATGG
Source organism: Xanthobacteraceae bacterium (assembly GCA_049522435.1). Lineage (GTDB taxonomy): Bacteria > Pseudomonadota > Alphaproteobacteria > Rhizobiales > Xanthobacteraceae > BOG-931. The sequence continues at coordinate 10,374 of JBEKNW010000106.1, read as the reverse complement.
CCCGGACAATAGCGAACTCGCCGACGAAGTGAGCGAAGTCGTCAAGACTCTCGGGCACGTGGCGCAATATTGGCTGGCCGATCCGCAGCGCACCGTCGAGCTGCAAACCCGGTTGGGCAAGGCCTATCTCGATCTATGGGCATCGGCGGTCAAACGGCTCGCCGGCGAACCGACGCCGCCGGTCGCCACGCCCGCGGCCAACGACAAGCGTTTCGCCGATCCAGCGTGGACCTCGAACCAGTTCTTCGATTTCCTCAAACAAGCCTATCTGCTCGGCACGCGCTGGGCGAATCAGTTTGTCAGTGACGCCGACCTCGATCCTCACACCAAGCAGAAAGCCGAGTTCTATATGCGGCAGATCGCCAATGCGCTGTCGCCGTCGAATTTCGTTCTGACCAATCCCGAGCTGCTGCGCGAGACCTTGACCAGCAACGCCGACAACCTCGTTCGCGGCATGCACATGCTCGCCGACGACATCGCAGCCGGCGGCGGCCATCTGAGGATCCGCCAGTCCGATTCCTCGATGTTCGCGGTCGGACGCAATCTCGCGACGACGCCCGGCAAGGTGATCTTCCAGAACGACCTCATGCAGCTCATCCAGTATGCGCCGTCGACCGAGAAGGTGCTCAAACGCCCGCTGCTGATCGTGCCGCCCTGGATCAACAAATACTACGTGCTCGATCTGACGCCGGAAAAATCCTTCATCAAATGGTGCGTCGATCAGGGACTCACCGTCTTCTGCATCTCGTGGGTGAACCCGGATGCGCGGCTCGCGCAAAAGACCTTCGAGGATTACGTGAGCGAGGGACCGCTGGCCGCGCTCGACGTGATCAAAGAGGCCGCCGGCGAGGACAAGGTGCACGCCGTGGGCTATTGCGTGGGCGGCACCATGCTTGCCGTCACCCTTGCGGCAATGGCGGCGTGGCACGACGAGCGCATCGTGTCGGCGACGTTGTTCGCCGCCCAGGTCGACTTCACCTATGCCGGCGATCTCAAGGTCTTCGTCGACGAGAAGCAGGTCAAGGCGATCGAACAGCGGATGGCCGGGCGCGGTTATCTCGAAGGCAAGTCGATGGTCACCGTCTTCAACCTGCTGCGCTCCAACGATCTTATCTGGCCCTATGTGATCAACAACTACTTGCGAGGCAAGGCGCCCTTCCCGTTCGACCTGCTGTATTGGAATTCCGACGCCACGCGGCTGCCGGCCGCCAATCACTCGTTCTATATGCGCAATTGCTACCTCGACAACAAACTCGCGAAGGGCGCCATGGTAATCGGCAACGCGCCGATCGATCTCAAATCGATCAAGGTGCCGATCTACAATCTGGCCACGCGGGAAGACCACATCGCTCCGGCCAAATCGGTCCTGCTCGGCTCAAAATTCTTCGGCGGCAAGGTGCGGTTCGTGCTCTCCGGCTCCGGGCATATCGCCGGCGTGATCAACCCGCCGGACAAGCACAAATATCACTACTGGACCGGGCCGAAGCCGCGCAACGCCAACCTCGAGGCGTGGCTGGCGAAGGCGAAGGACCATCCCGGCTCCTGGTGGCCGGACTGGCTCACCTGGCTCAAGCGCCAGGACCCGGCCGAAGTCCCAGCCCGCAGCCCCGGAGACGGCGAACTCGCGCCGATCGAGGACGCGCCCGGAAGCTACGTCAAGGTCCAGGCGTGATAATGTGTTTCCTCGGAGATTAGATACGTTAGCAGGAGAGATCGGATGCGCCGAACTTACACGGCTTCCGAATTCAAGGCCAAGTGCCTCGTACTGCTCGAGCAAGTCGAGCGAACGAAAGAACCTATCGTCATTACAAAACGCGGAAAACCGGTTGCCCGGCTGGTGCCGCACCTTTTTGGACTCCTGAAGGGTCGCGTGGAAATCGTCGGCGATATCATTTCGCCCATCGATGTCGAGTGGGAAGCGCTCAAGTAATCTGCGCGATAAGGAGCCCCTTACGGAAACAGCGCCACCTGCTCCAGCCCCATGGTCTCGGGAAAGCCGAGCATGAGGTTCATGTTCTGCACCGCCTGGCCGGAGGCGCCCTTGGTCAGATTGTCGAGCGCCGCGACGATGATGGCGCGGCCGGCGATGCGGTCGGCGGCCACCCCGATGAACGTCATGTTGGAGCCGCGCACGTGGCGCGTCTGCGGCAGCTTGCCGAACGGCAGCACATGCACGAACGGCTCCTTCGCGTAAGACTTTAACAGTAACGCATGAAGCTCCTGCGCCGACGCCTTGAGGCCGCGCACATAAATGGTCGAGAGGATGCCGCGGTTCATCGGCACCAGATGCGGCGTGAAGCTGACGATCACCTCGCGGCCGGCGGCCCTGGAAAATTCCTGGTCGAGCTCGGCCATGTGGCGATGGTGCCCGACGCCGTAGGCGTGAAAACCTTCGGACACTTCCGCGAACAGCATGTCCTCCCGCAATCCCCTGCCCGCTCCGGTCACGCCCGATTTGGCGTCGATGATGATCTCGTCGGGATCGATCGCGTTTGCTTGCAAAAGCGGGATCAGCGCCAGCTCCGCACAGGTCGTGTAGCAGCCGGGATTGGCGACCAGTCGTGCCGCCTTGATCTCGTGTCGATAGATTTCGGTGAGGCCGTAGATCGCGTTCTTCTGCAGCTCCGGCGCGGCGTGGGCGTGGCCGTACCAGCGCGCATAGGCGGCAGGATCGGCCAGGCGGAAATCGGCCGAAAGGTCGACGACCTTGGTGTGCCGCGCACGCGCCAGCAGATCCTTGATCACCGTCTGCGTCGTGCCGTGTGGCAGCGCGCAGAAGGCGAGATCAAGCCCGAGCGCCTTCCAATCGGCGGCGTCGAGCGCCGAGAGCGTCGGCAATGCGTAGGGCAGGAATTGCGGAAACACGTCCGCCATGGCCTTGCCGGCGCGGCGATCGGCCGTGAGCAGCACGATCTCCGCGCACGGATGGCGGATGAGAAGCCGCACCAGTTCCGCGCCGGTATAGCCGGAGGCGCCGAGCACGCCGATCTTCGCCTTTTTTTCTTCCGCAGGCATTGTTCAACCCTCGATACGAGTGTTGGGGCTTGAAGCACAAAGCCAGCATCCGCGGGAAGATTTTTGGGAAGACAGTGCCGCGGAGCCGGCGGCACGAGTTTTTTACGCGCGAAGGCGCGCTCGTGCCGCGCCGCGACGGCGGCGACGCCTTGCTGCGACGATGGTCATTGACCGGATATTGGACGACCCGTTCATGGATGGCGATATAAAGTCCGTGCCGCGGAGCGTCAATGCGTTCGTGCGCACCCCAACCTCACTCCAACCTCATGCTTTTGCCACGCCCATGGCATAGTCAAAGGTCGATTCGCTCCCTCTGTATTGCGCGCTGACGAGCGAACCTCCACATGGGACAAGCCATGGGAAAAGCAGCGAAAACGCCGCAAACGCCGAAAACACCCGACCTGTTCGCCAACTTAAGCGAACCGCGAGCGGCCGCGCGCCGCGTTGCGCGCGCCGGCGGCGCTTCCGCGCGCGGCACGGCGGCGGAGGCGGCCTACACCGCGCGCCACATCGAGGTTTTGGAGGGTCTCGAGCCAGTGCGCCGCCGCCCCGGAATGTATATCGGCGGCACCGACGAGAAGGCGCTGCATCACCTGTTCGCCGAGGTCATCGACAATTCCATGGACGAGGCGCTGGCCGGCCATGCCGACTGGATCGAAGTCGAGATGCAGGCGGACGGCTTCGTCGCCGTCACCGACAATGGCCGCGGCATTCCGGTCGACCCGCATCCGAAATTTCCAAAAAAATCCGCGCTCGAAGTGATCATGTGCACGCTGCATGCGGGCGGCAAATTCGACTCCGAAGTGTACGGGACTTCGGGCGGCTTGCACGGCGTCGGCGTCTCGGTCGCCAATGCGTTGTCGGAACGCATGGAGGTCGAGGTTGCGCGCGGCCAGAAGCTTTATCGGATGGCCTTCGAACGCGGCAAGCCGAAGAGCAAATTGCAGGAAGCCGGCAAGGCGCCGAACCGCCGCGGCACGAAAGTGCGGTTCCGGCCGGACCCGGAGATTTTCGGGCAAAAAGCCCGTTTCAAACCCGAACGCGTGTTCAAGATGGCGCGCTCGAAGGCCTATCTGTTCGGCGGCGTCGAAATCCGTTGGTCCTGCGACAAGGAACTTTTACATGGCGTCGAAGACGTGCCGGAACGGGCGACGTTCCATTTCGCCGACGGGCTTAAGGATTATTTGTCCGAAACGCTGGCGAGCGCGACGCTGGTGCATCCCGACATTTTTACCGGCAGCGCCGGCAAGATCGGCGCGCATGGCGCAGCGCAATGGGCCGTCGCCTGGACCGCCGACGCCGACGGCTTCCTCAACTCCTATTGCAACACCATCCCGACGCCGGATGGCGGCACGCACGAATCCGGTCTGCGTACGGCGCTCGTCCGCGGCCTCAAGGACCACGCCGAACGCATGGGTCAGGGCAAGCGCGCCGCATCCATCACCAGCGACGACGTGATGGCGGGCGCCGCCGCCATGCTCTCGGTGTTCATCCGCGAGCCGGAATTCCAGGGCCAGACCAAGGACCGCCTCGCCACCGCCGAAGCGCAAAAAATCGTCGAGCAGGCGATCAAGGACCCGTTCGACCATTGGCTCGCCGGCAATCCGGCGCAGGCCAACAAACTCTTCGACTTCGTCGTCGAGCGCGCCGAGGAGCGCCTCCGCCGCCGCCAGGAAAAAGACATCGCGCGGAAAACCGCGGTGCGCAAACTCCGCCTTCCCGGAAAGCTCGCCGACTGCACCAATAGCGCCGCCGAGGGCTCGGAGATTTTCGTCGTCGAGGGCGATTCCGCTGGCGGCTCGGCCAAGCAGGCGCGCGACCGCGCTTCGCAGGCCATCCTGCCGTTGCGCGGAAAAATCCTCAACGTGGCATCGGCCGGCAAGGACAAGCTCCAACAAAACCAGCAGCTCGCCGATCTCGCCCAGGCGCTCGGCTGCGGCACCGGCGCGCATTATCGCGACGAGGATTTGCGCTACGGGCGCGTCATCATCATGACCGACGCCGACGTCGACGGCGCCCACATCGCGTCGCTGCTGATCACCTTCTTCTACCGCGAGATGCGCGGCCTGATCGACAACGGGCACCTCTATCTCGCGGTGCCGCCGCTCTACCGGCTCTCACACGGCGGCAAGAATTTTTACGCCCGCGACGAAAAGCACAAGGACGAGATTCTGCAAAAGGAATTCCACGCCAACGCCAAGGTCGAGGTGAGCCGCTTCAAGGGGCTCGGCGAGATGATGGCGGCGCAGCTTAAGGAAACCACCATGAACCCGAAGAAGCGCACGCTGCTTCGCGTCGTGCTCCTCGCCGACGACCGCGAGGACACGGCGGATTGCGTCGAGCGGCTGATGGGCACGAAAGCCGAAGCGCGCTTTGCCTTCATCCAGGAACGCGCCGAATTCGCCCAAGAGGATTTGCTGGACGTATGAAGGCATCATCCTGCCCCGCGAAGCGGAAAAGGATTTACAAGCGTTTATGTCAGAAACGGATTGGTTGCTCTTTCCTGGCCGATCGTGCTGGTCGGCCCATGTCCGCTGATGATCGTGACGTCGTCCGCCAAGGGCAGCAGCTTTTCCCTGATCGACTTCAACAGTTGCCGGTGATCGCCGCCGGGAAGATCGGTGCGGCCGATCGAGCCGGCGAACAGCACGTCGCCGACGATCGCCAGACGCTGTACCGAATTGAAATAGACGACGCTTCCCGGCGAGTGCCCCGGACAATGCAGGACGTCGAATGTGAGCTCCCCGACCTGGACTTGATCTCCATCTTCCAACCATCGGTCCGGTTTCACGTTCGAGGCGTTCCACATGCCAAAGGACCGGCCGCTTTCGGCGACGTGCTCCAACAGAAACAGATCGTCCCTTTGGGGCCCCTCGATCGATACTTTGAGGCTCGCCTTCAAGTCTGCGGCACCGCCCACATGATCAATGTGGCCGTGGGTCAGCCAGATTTTGTCGACCGCGACGCCGGCCTGAGCGATGGCACGCTCGATGTCCGGCAGGTCGCCGCCCGGATCAATGACCACGGCACGCTTCGTGGCCTCACACCACAGCAGGGTGCAGTTCTGTTGGAAGGGCGTAACTGGGATAATGATGGCCTTGGCTTTGGTCATGGGTGACGCACACCGGATCGGAATCGCATCTCAAGCTGCTCCGTTAGAGCATGATCCGGAAAAAGCCTGCCCTCGGACTTGATCCGAGGGTCGAATCCGGTTTTCCGAAAAGATCATGCTCCACTAAAATATTAGAGCGCCAATCAATTCAATCTGAAGCGATTGCGTTCTAGTCCCTGCGTCATTAGCCGACATTGGCATTGCCGCATCATGTCTCGACGCACTCATCATGACTCCATCCATTCGACCAGGGCCTCTTTCACCGCCTGCGGCCGTTCGAGCGTCGACAGGTGCCCGCACGCGCCAATGACGACGAGGCGCGCGCCCGGGATGCCGGCGGCCATCTCTTCTGCCAGCGCCGGCGGCGTCAGCGCGTCGCCGTCCCCGACCAAAACCAGCGTCGGGCAGGCAATGGCAGCAAGGCCGGGACGCGAGTCCGACCGGCCGATGATCGCATGCTGCTGGCGCAGGAACGCTTCCGGCCCGGTCTCTTCGGCCATCAGCCGAACCAGACGTTTGAGCGCCCCATCGCCATGGCGACTGCGATGCACGAGCAGCGGAAACTGGATGTCCGCCACCTCGGCAAAACGGCCGGTCTTGGCGAGTTCGATGCGGGGCCGCCGCGCTTGGGTCTGCTCGGGCGTCTCGGCGCGAGGCCCGGTGTCGAGCAGCGCCAGTTTGGCGACCCGCTGCGGCGCTTGCCGCATGATCTCGAAGGCGATGTAGCCGCCCATCGACAGCCCGGCGAGGGCAAAACGCGGCGGCGCGGCGGCCAGGATTCGGCGTGCGATCGCCGCGATGCTGTCGTCGCGCGTATGATCGGCGACCGTGACCGGGCCGAACCGCCACAGCGCCGGGATTTGCTCGGCGTAAAGGCGCGCCGAGCAGTTCAGCCCGGGCATGAGAACGATCGGCAAGTTATCAGACAAGGCGTCGGCCATCGGCGCTTCGGTTTCGCCGCATGGAGAGAAAATGAAGGAATCCTTTTAACTTACCGCATAGCGGTAGGTTGACTTTCACGCGTTCGATCCTATGTTCCGGGCACCCGAAGCGCCGCAGATTCGACCATGCTGGGCGTTACCCCGGTTCAATCCATAGGTTCCTGCGCCCGGCGCGGGCCCCCATTTCGAGGGTTTATGTCCTTCTCCCATCTCGGCTTGTCCGAAAAAGTTCTCGCCGCCGTCGCGGCGGCCGGTTACAAAACTCCCACCCCCATCCAAGATCAAGCAATTCCCCACGTGCTTGCCCGGCGCGACGTGCTCGGCATCGCGCAGACCGGCACCGGCAAGACGGCGGCCTTTGTGCTGCCGATGCTGACCATGCTGGAGCAGGGACGGGCCCGCGCGCGCATGCCGCGCACCCTCATCCTGGAGCCGACGCGCGAGCTCGCCGCGCAGGTGGAAGAGAGTTTTGCCAAATACGGCGTCAACCACAAGCTCAACGTGGCGCTTATCATCGGCGGCGTCTCGTTCGGCGATCAGGATACCAAGCTCACGCGCGGCGTGGATGTGCTGATCGCGACGCCCGGCCGCCTGCTCGACCATAACGAGCGTGGGCGGCTCCTGCTCAACGGCGTCGAGCTTCTGGTCATCGACGAGGCCGACCGCATGCTCGACATGGGCTTCATTCCCGACATCGAGCGCATCGGCAAGCTCGTTCCGTTCACCCGCCAGACCCTGTTCTTCACCGCCACCATGCCGACGGAAATCCGGCGCATCACCGAGCAGTTCCTGCACAATCCGGTCCGCGTCGAGGTCTCCCCTCCGGCGACCACCGTCGCCACCACGACGCAACTCTTGGCCAAATCCGGCCGCGAGCCGGCCGAGAAGCGCGACACGCTGCGCCGCCTGCTCCGCTCGGCGCACGGACTGCAGAACGCCATCATCTTCTGTAACCGCAAACGCGATGTTGCGACGCTGCATCGCTCGCTGCTGCGCCATGGCTTCTCGGTGTTGGCATTGCACGGCGACATGGATCAGCCCGCGCGCACGGCTGCGCTCGACCAATTCCGCAAGGGTGAAGTGACGCTGCTGGTCGCCTCCGATGTCGCGGCACGCGGCCTCAACATCGTGGAGGTGAGCCACGTCTACAATTTCGACGTCCCGATACATCCCGATGATTACGTCCACCGCATCGGCCGCACCAGTCGCGCCGGCCGCAGCGGCACCGCGATCACTCTGGTCGCCGGATCGAACGACGCCAAGGCCGTCGCGGCGATCGAGAAACTGATCGGCCAGACGATTCCCTGGATGGGCGAGGCAATCGGCGCGGCTGCGGCGCCGCAGCAAGCGGTGTCCTCGCCGCGCCAAGGTGCACCGCTTCCCCGCCGCGGGCGCCCGGATGGCCATCGCCAGCCGCATCATCGGCCTGCCGCCTCCGCCTCGATCGCGCGCATACCGCAGCGCCCGCCGCAGTCCGCAAAGTCTCGCCCCGACGACACTGACGCGTCACATCTGCCGGCCTTCCTGCTGCGCCCGGTGCCACTCAAGGTTTAGCCGCTAACGTTTTGATTGTTGCGGTCAAGCGAGCGCGCGTCTCGCGCCTACCCATTTACCGGTCCTTCACCGCTATCTCCTACATTTCGATATGGATTGGCGCCTCCGCGCGCTGGCGAAATCAGTTCGGGATTTTTCAACGCGGTTGGAGACGATTTATGGCCGTGCCCCGCGACGAGCACGAACGGACAGTCGCCTTCGCCGAGATTGCGCTCGAACAGATCCGCGCCCTGCGCCAGCCCGCTTTGCCGCGAAATTTCGAAATCTGGTATCAATACGCCACCGGCTACAATCTTGAACTCAACCGGTCGATCAACGAGACGCTGGCGCAAAAAGGCACGCTCAGCGAAGCCGATATCGACCAGATCTACCGCACCTACCTCTCGCCAAGCAGAGTGAGTGACCGGATCGACACCGTCGGTTCGCGCGTGCTCGACGAGATCAAGCAGGTGCTGGACATGATCGACGCCGCCGCCGGCTCGGCGACGAGCTATTCCGAAAGCCTTGCCGACGCCAGCCAAAAGCTGCAAGGGGCGAACGACGGCGACGCGTTGCGCACCGTTATCGAGCGCCTCGCGGCGGGCGCCAAGGAGATGGAGATCAGCAACAAGAAGCTCGAAGCGCGGCTTTCAGCGTCCAAGCAGGAGATCGAACAGCTGCAGCAAAATCTCGAGGTGGTACGAACCGAAAGCCTCACCGATCCGCTCACCACCCTGGCAAACCGCAAGTTCTTCGATTCCGAGCTCGGCAAGGCCATCGCCGAAGCGAAACAAAGTGGCGAGCCGCTGTCGCTGTTGATGACCGACATCGATCACTTCAAGAGCTTCAACGACAAGTACGGCCACCTCACCGGCGATCAGGTTTTGCGCCTCGTCGCCATATCGGTGAAACAGAACGTCAAGGGGCAGGACATCGCGGCGCGTTACGGCGGCGAGGAGTTCGCGATCGCGCTGCCGAAGACGGCGCTGCAATCCGCGTTCACGGTCGCCGAGCACATCCGGTGCGCCGTCATGACCAAGGAATTGATGAAACGATCGAGCGGCGAGCGTCTCGGCCGGGTGACGATTTCCATCGGCGTGGCGCTGTTGCGGCCGGCCGACACGCCGCAATCGTTGATCGAGCGCGCCGACAGCTGCCTCTACGCCGCCAAGCGCAACGGCAGGAACCGCGTGATCTGCGAGACCGGCCCCGAGCCCGATCGCGTTGCACCGGCGCGCGTGGCGTAATTCCTGCGTTCGTCATTCCGGGGCGCGCCAAAGGCGCGAGCCCGGAATCCATAGCCACAGAATCAGCAGAACTGGCGCTGCATACGGTTCTAAAGCGATGGTGGTTATGGATTCCGGGCTCCTCGCGGAGCCTGTCATCGGGCCGGCCACCAATCTCGGGTTTACCCGAGATTGGCGATCAAGTTGCAGAAGTCGGCAACAGCCGACTTCTGTGGCCGGACCCCGTTGGCTCGGCCCCGGAATGACGAACGCAGAAATGCCCTACGACCGCGCCGCGGCGCCGGTCTCGCCGCGCACCGGTTCGAGCTGCACCGATTCGCCGCAGCCGCAGGCCGCCGTCTGGTTCGGATTGTTGAAGACGAACTGGGCGGAGAGCTTGTCGATCTTGTAGTCCATCTCGGTGCCGAGCAGGAACATCACCGCCTTGGGATCGATGAGGATGCGAACGCCCCTGTCCTCGATCACCTCGTCGAGCGGATTGATTTTTTCGGCATATTCCATGGTGTAGGCCATGCCGGCGCAGCCG
>JBEKNW010000105.1:0-15608 GCA_049522435.1 Xanthobacteraceae bacterium | reverse complement strand
GCGCTGGCGTGCGGCAGCATCTTCGATCTTCTGCACTGCCGCCGCACGGTTGGCGAGACCGGTCAAGGCGTCGTGATGCGCCATGAATGCAATCCGCTGCTCGGATTTCTTCCGTTCGGTAACGTCCTCGATGACGACGATGAGGTATTTCGCGTCGCCTTGCGCATCACTTATGACGATGCGTTTGGTGGAGACAATGCGCGGGCCGCGCAACGGCGTTTCCACCTCATAGTCATTGGATTCGACGCCGACGCCGCCCTGCAGGGACTCGCTATCAGCTTTGTCGATAACTTCCGCGTCCTTGGTGGAGTGGACGTCGAATACCGTCTTGCCCAGCAGCCTTTGCCGCGACCCATGCATCGCCTCGAACGCCCGATTGACGAGAACGAACTTGCGCGTCTTCGCGTCCTTGACGACGACCGCAATCGGGATGTTCTCGATAATCGAATCGAGAAACCGCTTGGTCTCGGCGAGTTCCTGTTCGGCGCGCCGCTGTTCGCTAATATCTTCGTGTGTTGCAACCCAACCGCCACTCTCCATTGGTTGATTCGCGACGGAAATAATGCGCCCGTCGCCCGTTTCCACCTCTTGTTTTGCCATCTTTCCCTCGGCGATCCTCGCCAGGAGGGCACTGACGTATTTCTCGGGGTTTCCCGAAAAGGTTCCGTTCGCAACACGATATTTGAGAAGGTCAAGAACCGCGCAGCCTGGCTTCGTCAAATCTGGCGGCAAATTGTAGATCTGCCGGTAGCGATCATTGCAAATGGTGATCCGTGCCGCCGAATCGAACATTACCAGGCCCTGCGACATGTTGTTGAGGGCCGCATCCCGTTGAAGATTTTGCTCACGGAGTTTTCTGCCAACCTGCCATATACTGAGGGCCACGATGCCGCCGATCACCAGCCCTAGTATGAGGGCCGCACCGCTCATGGCGATGGCTCCGCGTTTCCAATTAGCGAGAGCATCAGCGACCGTCGTCGTGACCACCACGACAATCGGGTAATGGCTGAGAACGCGTGCTGCAATCAACCGTTCCTGGCCATCGATCGGGCCAATTTCTCGAACCGTGCCAAAGTTAGATCGTAGCAGCAGATTCGCGAACACTTGAGTTTTGGGAAAGGACTGCCCTATAGCCGCTTCTTGACGGGGATAGCGTACAAGCAGGGTGCCGTCGCGGCGGAAGAGCGCAAATGAGCCATTCGGTGCATTCGCAATAGCCTGAAAAATTTGCTCGAAGTACTGCAGCTCCATAACGCCGGTCATGACGCCCAAGAACTCGCCGTTCGGGCCGGTGACCTTGCGCACGATCGGGACGATCCAGCTTCCAGTAGCAGGACTGCGCATAGGCTGGCCCACAAACGAGGTCAGGTGTGGGTCAGACCTAAATACCTCGGACGGGTCGCGATCGGGAATATTTACGTTCGGGATCGGCCAGGAGCGGGAGAAATTGATCAGTTTGCCTTGGCTATCAGTCAGTACAATTGCGTCGATATACGGCAATGCACTGACTCGATCGTTGAGACGTCGGTGGGTGTCATAGCCAGACATCTGCCGTTCAAAATCTTTTACCGACGCGACGCCGAGACTTTGCATCCGCTCAATCTCGGACATCTGGATAAGCTCTATCGACTGAAAGCTGCGATCGATCTGCTCGGCGAGCACCAATGCAAGACTCTCCAGCGCGCGCTCTTTGTCATCGAGGGCATGGTTGTAAAGATTTGAAAGCAGGCTCACCGTCGCCGCAATGACTATGCCGACCAGAATGATTCCACAGATAATAATCAATCGGATCGGACGAGCGTGCCACGGCGCACGTGGGGCCGCTGAATTGTTTACGACGGGTGCGGGCCCCCCAGGGGCAATTCGCTCCAGGGGCCGTTCCGAAGCGTTAGTCTGCGCAGCTAAATCGCTCATGCCTAAAAGCATGGACTACTAGCAATATCACGCGGTGAATCGCCAATAATTTCAAATTATGAATCGGAGATAACCATAATTTATTCCTAATACGCCAGCGATCATCAACATCTCCGCGCCGAAGTCTTTCAGCCGATATGCAGGTGATCCAGTCGCAAGCTTGGATACACGACAGGCAATTCCGTACCGACAAAATGGAAGCTCTGTTTGTTGAAGGCGCAGTCTCCCTTCGCAAGCCCCTAAGTTTTTTGCTGTAGATGAAGATTTGAGAACGTGCCGGACGGCGCGAAGTCAGGCAGCGCGCACGGTGTTGATGAAATTCTCCACCTCGAGCTCGAGCCTGCGGCTCTCGCCCGACAGGAATTTCGCCGCGTGCAAAACCTTTGCCGATGCCGTGCCGGTCTCGCCGGCATCGTGGTTCACGTCGGTGATGTTGGTCGCCACCTGCGCTGCGCCTTGCGCCGCCTGTGCGATGTTGTGAGCGATCTCCTCCGTCGCGGCGCCCTGCGCGTTGACCGCTGCGGCGATGGTCGCGGCAATCTCCGAGATACGGCCGATCGTGCCGCTGATCTCCTTGATCGCGGCAACCGAGTCCTTGGTCGTGTTCTGCATCTCGGCGATCTGCGTTTTGATCGCTTCCGTTGCTGTGGTGGTCTGCGTGGCCAGCATCTTCACCTCGGCAGCGACCACGGCGAAGCCGCGCCCCGCTTCCCCGGCACGCGCTGCCTCGATGGTGGCGTTGAGGGCGAGCAGATTGGTTTGCGCCGCGATTGTAGTGATCAGCGTGACCACTTCGCCGATGCGGCTCGCCGAGCGCGACAGCTCGGTCATGCGTATGTCGGTCTGTGCCGCCTGTTTCACCGCCTCGGCGGCGATCTTGGTCGATTGCTGCACCTGCCGGCCGATTTCCTCGATCGAGGCCCCCACCTCGCCGGTCGCCGAAGCCGCCGACTGGACGTTGGCCGAGGCTTGCGCGGAGGCCACGGCGACCTCGGCGGCAAGCTGCTGCGTAGCTTCCGCGTTCTTGGTCAAGATGCCGGCCGTCGATTCCAGCTCGGTCGCGGCGGCGGACACCGCCCCGACGATGTTGCCGATGGCTTGCTCGAACATGTCGGCGAGCTCGCGCACCATGTCCTTGCGCTCGGCCACGGCGCGTGCGGTCGCCTGCTTCTGCTCGGCCTCAAGCTTTTCTAATCGCACGAGATTGTCGCGAAAGGTGCGCGCCGCCCGCGCCGCGTCGCCGACCTCGTCGCCGCGGCCGGTATAGGGAATCTCGAACTCTCTCGTATCGTTTGCCAGCTGCAGCAAGACGCCGGCGATATGTTTGATAGGTCTGCCGATCGAAAGAACGCCGAAAATCGCAGCACCCATCAGGATGACGACGACAAAAAATCCGAACCCCATGGTGATTTGCGCGGCCTCCGTCATCCGTGCCGCCGCTACGGCCATGCGTTGCGAGGCTAGCGCCTTGGCAACGGATGTCGCCTTCTCGATGAGGGCGTCAATCTGCGTGCCGATCTTGGTAACCTGCTCAAGCGGCTCGGTGATGTCGGTGTAATCTTTTTTTCGCGCGGTCATCTCGGCGGCGGCGGCGGCGTAGTCCTTGGCCAACTTGACGAGCTTCTCGAACCGCTCGCAATTTTCAGCGTGCACGCAGAGTTGTACCGCGGCCTGGAGATAACTGACGGCGTTGCCCATGCTGTCGCGCAATCCGGCGAGCGCTCGATCGGCTTCCCGCTCGGAAATCGCCAGGCGTATTTCGCGCGTGCCGATCTGCATCCGCTGCAAGGCGACGCCGGCGCTCAACAGATCCGCGGTGACAAACTGTTCGTCGCGCTCCACCTCGGCTTGCTGCGCCACCGAGGCATTACTGAGCTGCTGATTGACCATCATGCCGGCCACCAGCACGACGCCGATGCCGACCGTGATGGCGAGCTTGGTGCCAATGCGGATGTTCAGTCGGGACAGCACGGTCAGCAGCCTTCGCTTGAGCATCGAACAGCCCTTTGCGCTACGAGCCGGCCGTGGCACGCGCGAGGCATCGGGCGCTCGCCGACGAAAAAGCGTGCTTGGCCGAGGATGACGGTGGCGAAAAAACGAGAAGGCAAGGCAGCGCCTTTTCGAGAGACCGACCTGATGCCGATTCGTTACACAAAACGGATTGGCCGGCAGGCACCCCCGATCCCGTGGTCAACTATAGGATCATAGTTCTGGCGAAGTTTGCATTTGGTTAACCGACGTTCCCCAGCGCGACTTCGCCGCCTGGCTACGGCCTGTCCCGAGCCAGATCTCGACTGGAGACCGTTCAATCCTCGGCAAGATATGTCAGCGCGGCAATCCGCTGCGATTCAGACCTCCGCAGTCTCGCCGACGAGGTGATCGAATCAGCATTCGCTCGACAAAGCTCGCCCCAAGCGCGGGCGCACGGCGCCCACGGCTGACCGCTGATTTAAATGGAGCACGGCATAGGTTCGGCCGGCTGGAATTTATTCCTCCCGAGCACGGCGAGGCGGTGGACGTCATGACGCCATACGGGCTATCAAGCTTTCACTTGGTCCGCTGGGCGTCGTTAAGTCCAGGAACGATGTTCACGTCACAGTGGATGCCGCGGAGCTCGCCATCACATGAACGTGTCCATCGCAGACGCCTCGGTTCGACCGGATGCGGTTCCGGCACCGTCGACGCCATTGCTGGAATTGCGCGGGATCGCAAAATCGTTTCCCGGAGTTCGCGCCCTCGATGACGTGTCTTTGCCGATCTGGCCGGGCGAGATTCACATGCTGGTCGGCGAGAACGGCGCCGGCAAATCGTCGTTGATGAAAATTCTGTGCGGCGCCTACCGGGCCGATCAGGGGGAGATCTATCACCACGGCAAGCGCGTCGAGATCAACTCGCCGGCGGACGCGCGCAATTTCGGCATTGCGGTGATATTTCAGGAGTTCTCGCTGGTTCCCTATCTGAGCGTGGCGCAGAACATATTCCTGGGACGCGAATTTGTCGGCCGCCTTCCCGGGACCATCGACCGCAAGCGGATCGACGCCGAAGCCAAGCGCGTTCTGACCAGCCTTGGCTCCAATATCGATCCCGGCATGCCGCTGCACCGGCTTGGCGTCGCTCATCAGCAGATTGTCGAGATCGCCAAGGCACTGTCGCAGAACGCGCGCATCCTGGTGATGGACGAACCGACCTCCGCGCTGTCCAGTCGAGAGACCGAGCACCTTTTCGACATGATGCGCCGGCTGAAGCAGCAAGGCGTCGCGATCGTCTACATCTCCCATCGTCTGGCGGAGGTCTTCCTGCTCGGCGATCGCATCACCGTGTTACGCGATGGCCGCAAGGTCGGCAGCGTTTTGCCGAGCGAGACCAGCCCCGCCGGGCTCGTGCAAATGATGGTGGGCCGCAAGGTGGACACGACTTATGCCCGGCCGACGCACAACGAGGCCGGTCCGGTCGCGCTCGAAGTCAAGGGTCTGTGCGCGCCGAGCGGCATTGCCGGGATCGATATCGAGGTAAGGGCCGGCGAGATCGTCGGGCTTTGCGGATTGGTCGGCTCGGGCCGCAGCGAGGTCGCGCGGGCCATCTTCGGCGCCGACCGCCGATCGAGCGGCGAAATCCGCATCTTCGGCAAGCCCCTTGTCGGCGATGTCAGCGCTGCGGCGCGACAGGGGGTCGGGTTTATCCCGGAAAATCGCAAGCAACAGGGATTGGCGCTGATCCGCACGGTTGGCGACAACATCGTGCTGGCCGCCCTGGAGAACCTGTTCCCAAAGCGCATTTTCCGTCCGGCAATCGCGCGCAAGGCCGCCGACGCCATCATCCGCAAACTGCGGATCGTCACCCCGTCATCGTTGCGGCCGGCGCAAGTGCTGTCCGGCGGCAACCAGCAGAAGATCGTGATCGGGAAGTGGCTGGTCGCCGGCGCCCGCCTGTTCCTGCTCGACGAACCGACCCGCGGCATCGATGTCGGCGCCAAAGAGGAAATTTTCGCAGTGATCGGCGATCTCGTCGCCAACGGCGCTGCCGTCCTGATGATCGACTCCGAGCAATCGGAAATCGTTCATGTCTGCGACCGTGCCTACGTCATGCGCGAAGGACGGGTGGTCGGGCATCTCGCCCGGCACGAACTGTCGGAAGCGAACATCCTGCGACTGGCCATGCATCATGACTGACTACAGCGTGATCGACCAGCCCGCCGCAACGAAAGCGTCCATTCTGGCGCGTGTGCCCGGCGTCGCATTCATGCTGGTCCTGCTGTTCGTCGCATTCGCCACCACGACGCCGGGTTTCACCACGCTGGCCAATCTCTCGAACGTGGTCGTGCAATCGACCATTCTCCTGATCATCGCCTTGCCGATGACTTTGATCATCATGACCGAGGGTCTCGACCTTTCAATTGGAGCGGTGCTGACGCTTACGTCCATCATCTTTGCATCGGTGTTGCTGCCGACCGGATCGTATGCGCTGGCGTTCGCCGCATCGAGTGTGGTCGGGATCATGTTTGGTGCCGTCAATGGCTGGCTGATCGCCGTGCCTCGCATTCCGCCCTTCGTCGCCACGCTGGGAACGCTCGGCATCGCGCAAGGGCTTTGCCTGATCGTCACCGACGGACAGAGCATCGTCGGCCTGCCGCCGCAACTGCAATGGCTCTATGGCGGAACGATTCTCGGCATCCCGGTCCCGCTGGTGATGGCGGCATTGGCATATCTCGCCTTTCATGGAATTCTCTACCACACGCGTTTCGGCACCTATGTTCCGGCGCTCGGCGGCAATCGCGAGGCGCTACGCCAGGCCGGCGTCAATGACAGCCTGGTATTGGTCGCCGTCTATACGCTGGGCGGATTCATGGCCGGCATCGCAGCCATGCTGCTTACCGCGCGAATGAATTCTGCGCATCCGACCGCCGCCATCGGCATGGAGTTCGATGCCATTGCGGCCGTTGCGGTCGGCGGCACACAATTCGAGCGCGGCAATGGCTGGCTGTTCGGTACGCTGCTCGGCGTGGTGACGATCGGGATATTGCGCAACGGGCTCAATCTCCTGGCGATCCCCTCCTCGGTGCAGGTGTCCTGCGTCGGATTGCTCGTCATCCTCGCTTTATTCGTCGACGGTTTGCGGAGCACGGAAGAATGACCACGGTCGAAACGACCGCTGCTTCGCCGCGTTTCGTCATGTCGGGCGACTTGACTCAGCTGTTCTACCGCCTGGCGGCGATCGGACTGATCTGCGTGGCGTTATCGTTCCTCAGCGACGCCTTCCTCACCACCAACAATCTTCTCAACGTGCTGCGCCAAGCGAGCCTCGTCTTCTTCATGGCGTCCGGCCTCACTCTGGTGATCTTGACCGGCAAGATCGATCTGTCAGTCGGTGCCACTGTCGGGCTTTCGGCGTGCCTCGCCGCCACGGTGATCAAATCGACCGGCTCGCCGTGGCTCGGGGCGGTGGTTGGCATCGGAGCGGGCAGCCTGGTGGGGCTCGCCAACGGCGTCCTGGTCACGCGCCTGCGCATTCCGTCATTTATCGCGACCTACGGATCGCTGTGGATCGTGCAGGGCATCACCTATTATTACATGGCTGGCCAGACCATCTACGGCTTCCCGCCGGGCTTCCGCGCACTCGGCAGCGGCTACGCGCTGGGCATTCCGATCCCGGTCTATCTCATGGCGGGATTCCTGCTGATCGGCGGCTTTTTCGCCAAGCGCACGACCTACGGACAGCAAATCTACGCCATCGGCGCCAATTCGGTCGCGGCGCGGCTGTCGGGAATTCCGGTCAACAGCCGGCTCGTGCTGGTCTTCATCATGTCAGGGGCAATGGCGGGGCTGGCGTCGCTGGTATTCCTGGCGCGGCTGAATTCCGCCGAGGGAGACATCGGCGAGTCGTTGACACTGCCGACGATCGCCGCAGTATTGATCGGCGGCACGTCACTGTTCGGCGGCATCGGCACCGTGTCCGGCACCTTCTTTGGAGCGTTGATCCTGACTCTGATTCTCAACGGCATGAATCTGCTGGCGGTAAACGCAAACTGGCAGCCGCCGGTGACGGGAGCAATCATCATATTCTCGGTGTGGCTCGACCTGGCCACGAGCGCGCGCAGCCAAGCGTCCGCATGACTGGAGTTTTCACGTTCAACTCATGGAGGTACCAAATGAAACTGTCGCATAGCATGCTTGCATTTGCTGCGCTCGTTGCGGCAGCCAGCGCGGCCCGCGCGGACGGCGAAACCATCGCAGTATTCACCAAGAACCAAACCAACCCGTTCTTCCAGAACGTGCGCGTCGGCACGGAGAACGCCGCCAAGCAACTCGGCGCCAAGGTCATCCAGTACGTTCCGACCAAGCCAGACAGCATTCCTGAGCAGCTCAGCCAGATCGAGGACGTCATCGTCAAGAAGCCGGACGCGGTGGTTTTCATCCCGGTTGACTACAAGGCAATGGTGCCCGGCGTCGAAAAGATGAATGCCGCCGGCATTCCGGTCGTCAACACGACCGACCGCATGGCCGGCGGCAAGATCGTCACTTTTGTCGGCATCGACGACTACCAGGTCGGCGTCACCACGGCGAAGAGTCTTCTGAATGCGATCAAGGGCAAGGGCAATGTCGTCCTTATCGAGGGCGTCAAAGGATCGATCTCCAACCAGGATCGCGTCCGCGGGTTCAACGACGCGCTCAAGGAATTCCCAAACGTGAAGTTGCTCGCTTCGCAACCGGGCAATTTCCAGCGCCTCAACGCGCTTCAGGTCATGGAGAACCTGATGCAGTCGTTCCCGGAGATTGACGGCGTGCTTGCCGCCAACGACGCGATGGCGATCGGCGTCATCGAGGCGCTGGATGCGGCGAACCGGAAATCCGTCGTCGTCGGCATCAACGGCACCAAGGAAGCGGTCGATGCGATAAAGGCGGGCAAGCTGCTCGCCAGCGGACAGGCCGATCCGTTCATGCAGGGCTGTCTCGGCGCCCTCGCGGCGCTGCGCTACCTGCGCAATCAGCCGGTGCCGAGCGAGATGCATTTGAAGCCGTCGGTGATCGACCAGTCGAACTACCAGCAATTCGACCTACCGGTGGAGGCGCGCAGCTGTCCGAAATGGGGTGAAGCCGCAATCAACTAGAGACGAGTCGGTTGTGTTGTTCGTTTGCTCGCGGCCTACGAATTTGCTCGATGTAGGCATGTGGCGCAGACAATAATCGGCTTAATGTCGTCGCACTGGGTGGGCAATCTCGGCAGCGCCCAGACAAACCGTCGGGGCTCGAACGGTCGGTATCGGGCGAGAAATGTCATTATCCAGGAAAATTTCGTCCAAGACAATCTCCACTTCCGTCGCGCCCCGAACCGCCGCCGGGCAATCGCTGACCATCGAGCACGTCACGCATCGCTACGGGCCGACGCTGGCGGTCAAGGAGGTTACGCTCGAAATCATGGCGGGCGAGTTTGTCGCGCTGCTCGGGCCGTCCGGTTGCGGCAAGACCACCCTGCTGCGCATCATCGCCGGTTTCGTGGCGCAGACCGAAGGCCGCATCGTGGTTGGCGGCAAGGCGATCGACGACCTCTCCGCCAGCCGCCGCGCGGTCGGGATCGTGTTTCAGAACTACGCGCTGTTCCCGCACATGAGCGCGGCGCAGAACATCGCCTACGGTCTCGCCGCCAAGGGCAAGTCGCGCGCGCAGCAAAAGGCACGCGTCGCCGAGATGCTGGCACTGGTAAAGATGGAGGAGTTCGCCGACCGTTATCCGCGGCAGCTCTCCGGCGGCCAGCAGCAGCGCGTGGCGGTAGCCCGCGCGCTGGCCGTGGAACCGAGCCTGCTCCTGCTCGACGAGCCGTTCGCGGCCCTCGATAAGAACCTGCGCCTCGATATGCAGATCGAGGTCAAGCGCATCCAGCGCCTGGCCGGCACCACCACCATCCTGGTCACCCATGACCAGGAGGAAGCGTTGTCGATGGCCGACCGCGTCGCGGTGCTCAATCGCGGCCGGCTGGAGCAGTTCGCTGCGCCGACCGAGATCTACGACAATCCGCGTTCGCTGTTCGTGAACACCTTCGTCGGCACCTCCAATGTCTTGAACGGCCTGATGTCCGTCACCGGATCGCAGCCGGTGGTGACGCTGGATAGTGGCGAGCAGCTGCGAACGCGGGCCGCGGCGGAACCTATCGCCGCCGGCGAGCGCGTCGTGGCCTGCGTCCGGCCCGAAAATCTGCGCTTCGCGACCGGCGGCGACGGCATCGCCGGCACCGTTGAAATGAGCCTGCCGCTCGGCTCGGCGATCGTGCACGAGGTGCGAACACCGTCAGAGATGTCGTTGAAGGTGTCCGAGCAACGCTCGGCGGGCGGCGAACCGCTCGCGCCCGGCGCCGCCGTGACGGTGCAAGCGATCTCCCCTGATCTCGTCAACGTCTTCCGCGACACGTCGGCTCCCTGATCGCGGACCGACGCGTCGGCCAGCAGACTGGATTAGCGATCGAAACAAATGGAGGAAACCATGCCGACCACCCGCAGAGACCTGATGATATCGGCCCTGGCGATCGGGGCGATGCAGGCGTTGCCGCAAATGAGCCGGGCACAGGCCCGGCGCTTCGTCGCCAATTGCCTGACCGGAAGCTGGGAAGTCGCCTTCCGCGACAACGCCGTGCCGGTGTTCCGCCGCGACAACAACAACGCCGAGGTGGCGCTCGAGCCGATGATCGGCGTCGAGCAACTGGCCAAGATCTCGGCGGCCAAGGACAACCCTCCTCTCGACGTCGCCATGCTCGACAGCGGCCCGTCGCTGGTGGCGATCGCGCGGGATTTGATCTCGCCCTATCCGGTCGCGCAGAGCAAGTACTACAGCGACATTCTCCCCGACGCGAAATCGCCAATGGGCGTCGCGCCGTTCTTCCAGATCATCGGCATCGCCTACAATACCGACCGCATCAAGACCCCGCCGACCTCGTGGGACGATCTTTGGAAGCCGGAATACAAGGGCCGCGTCGGCATCACCAACCTGAACTCCTCGCTCGGCATGGGTTTCATGGTCGACCTCGCCCGCAAGCACGGCGGTTCGGAAACCAACATCGACGAGGCATTCAAGCGGCTCGGCGACCTCAAGCCGAACATCGGCGCGGTCGCGACCAATCCGAGCCAGGCAGCGGCCCTGTTCCAGCAAGGCCAGATCGACATCGCGCCCGCGATCTTCAATGAGATCATGCTGCTCAAGGCGCGCGACGTCCCGGTTGACTTCGTACTGCCGAAGGACCGCGGCGTCGGCTACACCAGCACGATGCACATCGTGAAGAACTCGCCCTATGCCGAACTGGCCTTCAAATACATCGAGGCCTGCCTGTCGCCGGAGGTGCAGAGCAAGATGATGCAGGCGCCGTACCTGGTCGTCCCAAGCAACAGCAAGGTGAAGCTGACCGGCGAAATCGCCAAGCTGTTCGGCAGCACCGAACAGCTCAAGGAGAAGCTGACCTTCCTCGACTGGAAGACCATCAACGAAAATCGCGGCGCCTGGATCGACCGCTTCAACCGCGAGATCAAGACCTGAGCGTTTCGCTCGTTCTCCTACGGCGGAACCGCGGATGAAGACCCGCGTCATCCACGATGTCGGCTACGACCTCAAGCTGGCTTTGCCGCTGGCCGGCTTCTTCCTGGTCTTCTTCATCACGCCGCTGATCCTGCTGATCTTCGTCAGCCTGCATGCCGATCCCGAGATGGAACGGTTTGGCTTCGTCCAGTTCCGCAAATTCCTCTCCGATCCCTACTCGCTGAAAGTGCTCGGCCAAACCCTGCTGATCGGCGCCGAGACCACGGCACTGTGCCTGCTGCTCGGCTTCCCGCTCGCCTGGCTGTTCGCACGCAGCCCCGGCTGGTTGCGCAGCGTGCTGATCCTGATCATTTTGCTGCCGCTCCTCACCAGTGTGGTGGTGCGCACCTTCGCCTGGATCGTGATTCTCGGCCGGCTCGGGATCGTCAACTCCGCCCTGATAAGTCTTGGCCTGATCGATACGCCGCTACGGCTGCTCTACAGCGTGGGCGGCCTGGTGTTCGCGTTGGCGCAGGTGCACATGCCGCTGATGGTCCTGCCGCTGATCACGGCCTTGTCGCGCATCGACCCCAATCTCGCCGACGCCTCCGCCGCGCTCGGCGCCGGCGCCTGGCGCACCTTCCTGCGCATCACTTTGCCGCTGACACTTGCCGGCATCATCGCCGGCTGCCTGCTGACTTATTGCCTGTCGCTCACCGCCTTCATCACCCAGACGCTGATCGGCGGCGGCCAGATGCTGCTGATGCCGGGTTACATCTACCAGCAGGCCACCGCCACGCAGGATTGGCCGTTCGCGGCGGCAATCTCCGTGATATTCCTGGTCGCCGTGCTGACCGCGGTGACCGTGTTCAACCTGCTCGGCCGCCTGGCGCAGGGAGTCGAGCGCGGCTGAGGAGAACGCGGATGCGCCGTCGAGCAGACTTCGGGACCGTTTCGCTCAATCTGACGCTCGGCGTCCTTGCCTCGGCGTGCCTGGTGCTGCTGATCCTGCCGACCATGGTGGTGATCATGGTTTCGTTCACCTCCGGCTTCTCGTTGCGCTTTCCGCCGCCGGGCTATTCGCTGCGCTGGTATGTCGGGCTGCTCGACGCATGGCAGCTGCAGTTCGCCGCGCTCAACAGCTTTAAGGTGGCGGTCGGGGCAACCTTGCTGTCGGTGGTGCTCGGGGTCGCCGCCGCTCTCGGCATCGCCCGTTCGCGCCGACTGACCGCGAGCGTGCTCGATTCGTTGTTCATGTCGCCGCTGATCCTGCCCGGTCTCGCCTTCGGCCTCGCCGCCCTGATCTTCTTTTCGCAGCTGGGCTGGCCGGTCTCGCTGTTCACCCTGGTGATCGGGCACACGATCGTCTGCGTCCCATTCGTCGTGCGCACGACGATCGCCACCCTGTCGCAGCTCGATCCGGCGCTGCTCGAGAGCTCGGCCTCGCTCGGCGCCTCGCGCTGGTACACGTTCCGCCGGGTGACCCTGCCGCTGATCGGCTCCGGCATCCTGGCCGGCGCCTTCCTCGCCTTCATGTCGTCATTCGACAACATTCCGGTCTCGATGTTCCTGCGCAGTGCCGGCACCGACATGCTGCCAATCCGCATGTGGCAGGAACTGGAGAGCCTGCTCGATGTTCGCATCGCGGCGGTATCCGGCGTGCTGGTACTGACCACCATGGTGCTTCTGGTGATCGTGGAGCGCCTCGCCGGCCTTTCGAAGCAGCTGCGATGAACCTGCTCCGTGACGCGCCCGGATCGCGTCCCGCGGCGGATGCCTGGAGGCGACACGATGTCCGCGAGGTGGCGAAGCAACTCGGTGTGCAATACGTTCTGGAGGGCAGCGTTCGCAAGAGCGCCGCGTGCTATCTTTCATGTGATTTGGCTCGGGCTTGAAGCGTCGGTATTGTGGACCAAGCCGTCCTGTCTGATGCTTCCCCGACATTAAGGAGTAGCTCATGCGCGATCTTTCTCGACGGTCTTTCGTCTCGGCGGCCGTGGCCGGTGCGTGTTATTGTGGCTCAGCGACGGCACAGTCGCCAATTGCTGGCGAGCGGGTTGCGCTCAGGGGGTACGATCCGGTGTCGTACTTTACCGCAGGCAAACCGGAAAAAGGGTCGAGCGAATTTACATTCGCATTTGACGATACCAGCTACTGGTTCAAGAGCGCCGAGCACCGCGCCCAGTTCGCCGCCGAGCCCGAGCGCTACGCGCCGCAGTTCGACGGATACTGCGCGATCCAGGTCTCGCGCGGCGTGAAGGCTGAGCCCGATCCGGAAGCCTGGTCGATCACCAACGGCAAGCTCTACGTGTTCTCGGAAAAAATGGCGGTGCCGATGTTCCAGCGGCAGACAACCGGCATTGTCGAAAAAGCCGGCGAGAACTGGCCAAAGCTTCGCGCGGCGCGTTAAAGCAAGCACGTCTCGCCGGTTGCGACAAAGGTCCAGGCGGTGCTATAGGCCCGCCTTCTCCAGCGCGCCGGTAAGCTTCGCGCGCAGTTCCGGTCGGCGCAGGAGCGAGCCGAACTCGGTGTTGTTGAAGCGCGGGGATAACCCTCGCACCGTCTCGGCTTGCCTGGCGGCATCGGCCTGCCGCCCGGCTTGGGCGTAGGCCGCCGCCAAGAGCGCATTCGTGTAGAGGTGGGTCCTGTTGCGCTCGAGCGAGCGTTCCAGCGTGCGGATCGCATCGGCATTCCGGTCCGCGAGCAGATAAGCGAGGCCGAAGGTGAACGAATCGGTCACCGTGAGATTCGCCTGGAACCGGCCGGCCGTCTCGAAGGCTTTCACGGATGCATCGACATCGCCGGCCCAAAGCAGCGCCGTCGCCAGCCCGGCATAGGCGTCCGGATCGCTGCTGTTCAGCTCGATGGCGCGCCGCATTTCGTCCAGCGCGCGATCGTAATCGCCGTAGCGAATGTAGGTTTGCCCGAGCAGCACGTGCGCGCGTGCGCTCGTCGAGTCGATGGCGATGGCCTTCTGGCCGAGGTTCTCAGCGCGCTGCAACGCCGCCTCGGGATCTGCGGTCCATCCTTCCGTGACGCCGTTGAGCTCCACTTGTCCCAGACCGACATAAGCGGGGGCATAGGCGGGATCGAGCTCGATGGCGCGTTCGAACAGCGCCCGCGCTTGCGAGTTGGCGGAGCGATTGACGCGCGCGAAAAGCTCGCGGCCGCGCAGCACAAGGTCGTAGGTTTCCATACTGCTGGGCGGCTTGGTCGCGGCCTTTGCCAGTTCCAGGTTGGTCAGGCGGGTGGCGAGCGTGCCGGCAATACGCCGGGTGATATCGTCCTGGACCGAGAAAATCTCCATCGGCTCGGCGTCATATTGCTCGGACCACAGCAAGGCGCCGCGCGCGGCATCGGTGAGGCGAATCGAAATACGAATCCGTTCCGGGCTGCGGCGGATGCTGCCCTCCACGATGTAACCCACATCGAGCTCGCGCCCGACCTCTTCGGGCCGTGGGGTCTTGCCCTTGTAGGAGAAGACGGCATTGCGCGAGCGGACGACGAATTCCGAGAAACGCCCGAGCGCGGAAATGATGTCCTCGGTCAGACCGTCGGCGAAGTAATCGTCCTTCGAAACATCCGCGAGCGAGACTAACGGAAGCACCGCTATGGACGGACGCAAATCCGTGGCCGACGATACTGGAGCCGACACCGTCTGCGATGCGTGATGCGCAGCTTGACGCATTGTCCACCACGCGGCCGCTCCGGCAATAACCATCACCAGCACGAGGACGGCCGCCAGCATCGCGCGATTGCGCGGCTTGGCCAGTGTTGCGCGGCCAAGCGACGGTTCCGGCGCCTCGGCGATTGCCTGCGGCGCAAGACCGAACACTCGGCCCGGTCTGGCGATGTTCCCAACCCGTTGCTCGCCGCGATCGGCGAGCGTCAACGGCAGCTTGTCGGAGGCTTCGCCGGTCGCGGCCGGCGCAGCCGGATCGGATTTCGTCGCGCTCCGGTTCAACGTCACGCGATAGACGCGCACCGGCCGGACGATGTTCTTGAGCTGCTGCTCGCCCAGATCGGCGACGGTGACATCGACTTTGTCTTGGATGTGCTCAAAAGCGGTGGATGAGAGGCAAATGCCGCCAGGCTCCGCAATACCCTCCAGCCGCGCCGCCACGTTGATGCCGTCGCCATAGATGCGCGTTTCGTCGTAAATCACGTCGCCCATGTTGACGCCGATGCGGAACTGCATGC
>JBEKNW010000104.1:0-15643 GCA_049522435.1 Xanthobacteraceae bacterium | reverse complement strand
CTGGCCGCTCAGGATCCGCACATCGGTGGCGGCGACACCGAGCGCCTCGGCGATGTGGGCGCGCATGCCGAAAACGCCCTGCGAACCGACGTAGAGCGTGAAGCGACCGCCGTCATAGGCTGCGAGCGCCGCGCGCGGCTCCATGGCGTTGACGACGATGCGGCTGTTCACGAGCTTCAATCGCGTCACATGGGCCGCCGCGGCGAATGCCGCGTTGACGGCGTCGGCGTCGCCATAATGATAATCGAGCGAAACGTTGCCCGGCACGTCATCGTAAAGGAGCGGGGCGCCGTCGCGCGCGGCGTCTTCGGCCGAAATGACGGCAGGGAGCGCCTCGATCTCGAGAAGGACCGCTTCTGCCGCATCCTTCGCTGCGAGCACTGTCTCGGCGACGACGAAGGCGACGGGGTCGCCGACGTGGCGCACCTTGTCGGTCGCCAGTGCGCCGCGCCACGGCTTCTTCATCGGCGAACCGTCGCGATTTTTAAACGGCACGATGCACTTGAGCGGACCGTAGCCTTGCAGATCGGCGGCGGTATAGACGCCAAGCACGCCTGGCATTTTCCGCGCGGCGTCGGCATCGATGGCGCCGATAATGCCATGGGCATTGCGGCTGCGCACCATCACCGCATAGGCTTGGCCCGGCAGGCTGACGTCATCCGTATAGTGTCCCTTCCCGCGCAGCAGCATCGGGTCTTCGCTGCGCGGCACGGACTGCCCGACGGCAAATTTCTCAACCGCCAATCTCTCCGTCGCTAATTCGTCCGCTGCCAATTTGTCCGCCTGTCGGTCGGCAGGCTGGTGCAAATTCATGGCTGTCCAATCCCGCAAAGAGTCACATCGTGCTGAGATAGTGGACTTGGCAGAGTGCGACAAGCCAGGCGCCGGACATGGCTCATAGGCGAGAAAAAGCACAGTATTGGCCCTGCCGCCTCCGACTGATACATTTGCCCCGATTTGAGATTGAACATGGCCCGCAGCCGTCGAGCCGCAGAGTTCCGGCGCGGGCGGGAAGGTATTGAATGAACGAGGAGGCGCCGCCGCCCGGCGGCCCCGGTGGCCGTGGAGCGCCGCGACGGCGGCCGCGCTGGCCTCGTCGAACGCCGTACGGCATCCGTCGCGATGGCCTCCGGCGCGATGGTGGGCAAGCGCTCGTGAACGAGCATTCCGATGGAACCTACGCCGCGCTCGATCTCGGCACAAATAATTGCCGGCTTCTCATCGCGCGCCCGACTGCAGACGGGTTTCGCGTCGTCGACGCGTTCTCCCGCATCATTCGTCTCGGCGAGGGCGTTGCCGCGTCGCGCCGTATCAGTGAGGCGGCGATCACACGCGCGGTCGAGGCGCTGCTGATCTGTCGCGACAAGATGCGCGCGCGCGGCGTGCGGCGCGCGCGGCTCATTGCTACGGAGGCCTGCCGCGCGGCCGAGAACGGCGAGGCATTCCGCGCCCGCGTCGCCGAGGAAGCCGGCATCGAGCTCGAGATCGTCGATTCCGCAACCGAGGCAAGGTTGGCGGCGGCCGGCTGCACGGAGCTGTTCGACCCCTCGGCCGCCGGCGTCATCCTCTTCGATATTGGCGGCGGATCGTCCGAGCTGGTGCGACTCGGTCGGCCGAACGGCGTCCGGCGTGGGCCGCCGAGGCCCGACATCGTCGGCTGGGCATCGCTTCCTGTCGGGGTCGTCACCCTTGCCGAACGTTACGGCGGCACCGTGGTGCCGCGCGAGATCTATGACGCCATGGTGGAAGAGGTCGCCGCCTTCGTGGAAAGATTCGCAGCCGCGCATCGCGGCGACCTCGACGGCTTCCACATGCTCGGCACGTCGGGCACGGTGACGACGATCGCCGGGGTGTTCTTGAAGCTCAGGCGCTACGACCGCCGGCGCGTCGACGGCTGCTGGCTTTCCGACGATGAGGTATCGCGCGTGGTCGCAGAGCTCATGGCCATGAGTTTCGACGAACGCGCGGCCAATCCCTGCATCGGCGCCGAACGCGCCGACCTCGTGCTCGCCGGCTGCGCCATCCTCGACGCCATTCGCCGCGCTTTTCCTTGCGAGCGGCTACGCGTTGCCGATCGCGGCCTGCGTGAGGGCATGCTGGTCGAGATGATGCGCGCCGACGGCGTGTGGGGAGAGGCCTGATCGGCTATGGCGCGGCTCAAGGGCGAGAAGCGCCGCACACTGTCGTCGCGGACTTGGCTCGAACGCCAGATCAGCGATCCCTATGTGGCGCGCGCCAAGCGCGAAGGGTTTCGCTCCCGCGCGGCTTATAAGCTCGCCGAAATCGACGACAAATATCGCTTGCTCAAACCTGGAACGCACGTCGTCGATCTCGGCGCGGCGCCGGGGGGCTGGAGCGAGGTCGCCGCGCGGCGCGTGGGAGCAAACGGGCGCGTGATTGCGATCGATATTCTCGACATGAAGCCGATCTCGGGCGTCGAATTCCTCAAACTCGATTTTCTCGACGGCAGCGCGCCGCAGCGCCTCAAGGCGCTGCTCGGCGGCAAGGCCGATCTCGTACTCTCCGACATGGCGGCCAACGCGACCGGCCACCGCAAGACTGACCATTTGCGCATCATGGCGCTCGCCGAGGCGGCCGCGCATTTCGCGCGCGAGGTGCTCAGCCCGGGCGGGAGCTTCCTCTGCAAGGTCTTGCAAGGCGGAACCGAAGCGGCGCTCCTTTCCGAGCTCAAGCGCGATTTTGCGAGCGTCAAGCACGTCAAGCCGCCGGCGAGCCGCAGCGACTCGGCCGAACTTTATCTTCTCGCCCGTGGCTTTCGCGGCGGGGAAGTGGCGCCGGCTTAGGGGTTATCCGCCGCCGCTTGCGCCATCTTGCGTCCGGCGAGCTCCGCTCCGGCGTCGGGCGCAAGCCGCGCGAAGATGAGCGCAGCTGAGGCCGAAAGCGCGCCGATCACGAGAAACGCCGGTGGAAAATCCATGGCGCCCATCGCACTCTCGTGCTTCAGCCGCAGCGTGATCTCGACCACGAGTGCGCCGACGGCGACGCCGGTCGACAGCGCCAATTGCTGGGCGACAGAGACGAGCGTGGTTGCCCGGCTCATCAGCGGCGGCTCGATCTCGGCATAGGCGAGCGTGTTGATGGCGGTGAATTGCAGCGAGCGGAAAAAGCCGCCGGTGAGCAGAATGGCGATCATGGCCGCAAACGGCATGCCGGGAACGAAGCTGGCGCAGGCGGCGAGAAAGGCGCCGCTGATGAGGCTATTGTAGACGAGCACCGGGCGATAGCCGAAGCGTCTGAGCACGCGCGCAACGGCGGCCTTCATGAACATCGAGCCGAGTGCGCCGGTAAAGGTGATAAGGCCGGACTGGAACGGCGTCAGGTCGAAGCCGATCTGCAGCAAGAGCGGCAGCAGAAACGGCAACGCGCCGATGCCGAGCCGGAACATGAAGCCGCCGAAAATACTGGCGCGGAACGTCGGCAGCTTGAGCAGCCTGAGATCGAGGATGGGCGCCGCCTTGTGTCTGGCATAGACGACATAAGCCGCCGCCGAAGCGGCGCCGACGCCGAGGAGCGCGGCGACCACGCCAGCGGGCAAAAACTCGAGCCCCATGACCGAGAGCCCGAAGGCGAGCCCGCCGATGCCCAGCCCTGACAGCACAAAGCCGACATAGTCGAACGGAGCGGGCCGTTCGGCGCGGACATCCGGCATGTAGCGCGTGGCCAGCACCATGCCGAGGAGGCCGATCGGCACATTGATGAGGAAGATCCAATGCCACGACGCGTAGGTGGTTATGAAGCCGCCGAGCGGCGGACCGCAAATCGGGCCGACGAGGGCCGGTATGGTCACCAGCGACATGGCGTTGACCAGGAGCCGCTTGTCGATGCTGCGCACCAGGATGAGGCGGCCGACCGGCGTCATCATCGCTCCGCCCATGCCCTGAATAATCCGCGCCAGCACGAATTCCTCGAGCGAGCGTGAGAGCGCGCAGCCGATGGAGCCGAGCACGAACACTCCGATGGCGATGCGAAAGACGTTGCGCGCGCCGAAGCGGTCGGCGGTCCAGCCGCTCGCCGGGATGAAGATGGCGAGCGCGAGGAGGTAGGAGGTGACCGCGAGCTTCAGCGCCAGCGGGTTGGTGCCGAGCGCGCGCGCGATGGCCGGGAGCGAGGTCGAGATCACGGTGGAGTCCATGTTCTCCATGAACAGCGCGACCGCGACGATGAGCGGCACGACGCGGTCGTACGGGCGCAACGGCACGCTCAGTGACATGTTCGGCTATCGGCTCGCCGGGGGGCCGGCTTTAAGCCGCTGCAGGGCTTCGACCGGCTGCTGGAACGTGGGATCGATCTCGATCGCCTTGCGGAAGTCGGCGATGGCGCCTGCGGAATCGGCGAGCCGCTCGCGTATCAGGCCGCGCGTCGAGAAAGCGCTCGCCGAACGCGCATTGAGCGCGATGGCGCGATCGGCGTCGGCCAGCGCTTCGACGTTGTCGCCGGCGAGGTAATGTGCCCAGGCGCGATTGTAAAAGGCGAGCGCGGCGGTCGGCGAGAGTTCGACGGCGCGCGTATAGTCGGCAATGGCGCCGGTAAAGTCGAGCCGCTCGCGCTTAGCATTGCCGCGGTTGATGTAGGCGTCCGCCGCGCGCGGATCGAGCTTGATGGCCTGATCAAGATCGGCAATGGCGCGCTCGTTCTCGCCCTTGGCCTGCCAGGCGCTGCCGCGGTTGTTGTAGGCCGCGGCGGTCGGATTGAGCTTGATCGCCCGGTCATAATCGGCAATGGCGCGATCGAGATCGCCTTTGCGCCGCCAGGCGATGCCGCGATTGTAGAGCGCCGCGGCATAGTTCGGATCGGCGCGCAAAGCCTCGCCGTAGTCGGCGATGGCGCGCTCGGGGTCGCCATTGTCGTCGAAGGCGTTGCCGCGATTGTTGTAGACGACGGCGAATTTTGGATTGAGCTTGATCGCCGCATCGTAGTCGGCGATGGCGCGATCGAAATCGCGCTCCTGATAGAAGGCGTAGCCGCGCTCGTTGTAGGCGCCGGCATGCTGCGGATTGAGCCGGATGGCCTCGCTCAAATCGGCGATCGCGCGGTCGAGGTCGCCGTCGCGACGGAACGCGATGCCGCGATCGTAGTAGATTCGGGCGTTCTTGGGATCGAGGCGGATCGCCTCGTTGTAGTCGGCGATAGCGGCGTTGCGGTCGCCCTTGTCGTCGTGCGCGTTACCGCGGTTGCTGTAGGCTTCCGCGTTGGTCGGATCGAAACGGATCGCAGCGTCGAAATCGGCGATGGCGCGCTCGTAGTCCCGATTCTGATAGGAGACGAGGCCACGATTGTCGTAGGCCAGCGCGAATTGCGGTGAAAGCTTGATGGCGTGATCGAAATCGGCGAGGGCGCGGACAGTATCGCCTTTGGCGCGCCATGCATCACCGCGGTTATTGTAGGCCGGGGCGAAATTAGCGTCGAGGCGGATCGCCTGATTGTAATCAGCGATGGCGCGGTCGAGATCGCCCTTCTCGAACCAGACGATGCCGCGATTGTTGAGCGCTGACGCGTTTTTCGGGTCGAGCCTGATTGCCTGGTCGTAATCGGCAATCGCATGGTCAAAGTCGCCGTTGCGGCGGAACGCGAGGCCGCGATTGAAGTAGGCTGCGGCGTAATTCGGGGAAAGTCGGATCGCCTCGTTGTAATCGGCGATGGCGTGGTCGAAGTCCGCCTTCTCGTCGAAGGCATTTCCGCGCGTCATGAACGCGCCGGGGTCGGTCCCGTTGAGCCCGATCGCCGCGTCGAGATCGGCGATGGCGCCGTCCAAGTCGTGCTGAGCCAGGCGCACGCTGCCGCGGTCGGCGAAGGCACGCGCGTAGTCGGGATTGAGTTTGATTGCCTCCGCGAAATCACTGAGCGCACCGGTGAGGTCGCTCTTGGCGCGCATTGCCATGCCCCGGTCGTGATGCAGGATGGCGAGATTGGCCGGCTGATAGCGGCCGGAATCGATCAGCGCCGTGCAAGAGGCGATTCGCTCCTCGTTGGTGGCGCGCCATTGTCCGGTGCAGCGGCGCTCGTCGGTTGTGTCCTGTGCATGCCCAGCCATGTTGCCTATGCAGGGCAGGGCGAGGGCCAGGACGACCCACAAGACTAAAGAGAGGAAGGATTTGCGCGGCATCATGGTTTTACCCGGCATAGCATGAGGTGGGCAAAACGCTGGTCTTATCTCGCATTGTTCCGTCTCGGTTGCGGTCAATCTACTCTGCTGAGCCCTCACCGGCCAAGGCGCACCTCGGCTTCTATGGCAAGCCACCCGACCGGTGCTATGAAGAGCCAGCCTGAACACAGCGCGCGCAGAACCAAATGAAGCCGGCCATCGTCGTGACGGGTGCCGCGTCAGGAATTGGGTGCGAGCTTGCGCGCGTGGCGGCCCGCGAGGGCTCCGTCATGGTTCTTCTTGATCAAACGCAACAAGCTTTGGAAGACATCGTGGCGGAACTTTGCAGGTCCGGCGCGCAAGCCCACGCTTTCGCCTGTGATCTTGCCGGCCGCGACGCCGGGCAGCGGGTCGAAAACGCGCTGTCCGAACTCGGCGTTTACTGCGACGTGCTGGTGAACAGCGCCGGTTACGGTGTATTCGGGCCCGCTGCGGAAACCGACCGGGAGGAACAACTCGAGCTTCTTGACGTCAACGCGCGCGCGTTGACGGACCTCACGCTGCGCTTCCTTCCCGGCATGGTCGCCAGACGCCGTGGTGGCATTCTCAATGTCGGCTCCATCACCGGCTACGCGCCGGGGCCGAATATGGCCGTGTATTCTGCATCTAAAGCCTATGTGAGATCGTTCACTGCAGCGCTCGGTGCCGAGTTGGCGGGTACAGGCGTAACCGTGACCTGTCTCAGTCCTGGCGTTGTACGAACCGCTTTTTTTAACCGTACTACAATTAGCCAAACGCGCCTTTTCAAGCTGATGCCGCGCTCCAATGCGCCTGAGACTGCGGAGGCCGGCTGGCGTGCCTTCCGGGCCGGCAAACGGCTGGTGATTCCACGACTGGTGGACCGGATCATCGTATCGTTCCGCGTTCTCCTGCCCGACGCGATCGTCCTGCGTCTGATCTCAGTTTTACAGCGGCTGCGCTGAAGGGCGAAATCGCTCGAGACATCACACCAATGTTCCGCGTGATCGTGCGGAATGAGAGACATGCCCAAAAGCTGCTTGAACCGCTTCCGTCGCGGTCGAAGCGCATTTATCGGGCAAGAGCGATCGTAACCCGGCCATGCTGCGCGGGAATTCGGCCTCGCCGTCTCGTAGCTTCCCCGGATTCCGGACACCATCTATGAATCCGGGCGCGAACATGCTAGGAGCCGCCGCCAACCCAAGCGGGCCATCGAGTCGGACCAGCAGGCGGGCAGGGCGAGTGCCCCACCCGCGCGAATTTCCTCTTTCCAACTGCTTTTTCGACGCGCCCGCCTAGCAAGCCCGCCACAAACCGTGCGGGCGCAAGCGGAGTTGGCAATGCTTAAGAACGATCCGCGCGAGGGCTTGACCTTCGACGACGTGCTCATCAAGCCCGGTCCGTCGGACGTGCTCCCCTCGGAGGTGGACATCCGCTCGCGCATCACGCGCGGCATCACGCTCAATATCCCAATCGTCGCCTCGGCCATGGATACGGTGAC
Organism: Xanthobacteraceae bacterium; assembly: GCA_049522435.1. Classification (GTDB taxonomy): domain Bacteria; phylum Pseudomonadota; class Alphaproteobacteria; order Rhizobiales; family Xanthobacteraceae; genus BOG-931. Next base: position 8,021 of record JBEKNW010000104.1, on the reverse strand, counting down.
CGAGGCGCATATGGCGATCGCCATGGCGCAGGCGGGCGGCATTGGCGTCATCCATCGCAATCTGGAGCCGGCGGTGCAGGCGGCGCAAGTGCGACAAGTAAAGAAGTTCGAATCGGGCATGGTGGTGAATCCCGTCACCATTCATCCCGACGCGACGCTCGCCGATGCGCTCGCTCTCATGCAGGAAAACCACATCTCCGGCATCCCGGTGGTCCAGGGCGGCGGCAACGCGCGCGCCGGCAAACTCGTCGGCATTCTCACCAACCGCGACGTTCGCTTTGCCACCGACAAGCGGCAAAAAGTCTCCGAGCTGATGACCAAGGACGCCCTTGTCACGGTGCGCGAGAGCGTCGGCCAGGACGAGGCCAAACACCTCCTGCACCAGCATCGCATCGAAAAGCTGCTGGTGGTCGATGGCGATTACCGCTGCGTCGGTCTCATCACGGTGAAGGACATCGAGAAAGCGGTAGCAAACCCCAATGCCTGCAAGGACGAGCAGGGCAGGCTGCGTGTCGCCGCCGCCACCAGTGTCGGCGAAGCCGGTTACGCCCGCAGCGAGGCGCTGATCGAGGCGGGCGTCGACCTTGTCGTCGTCGATACCGCCCATGGTCATTCCCGGCGCGTGCTTGAAGCCGTGACCCGTATCAAGCGGCTGTCGAATGCGGTGCAAGTGGTTGCGGGCAATATCGCGACCGCCGAAGGCGCCAAAGCGCTGATCGATGCCGGCGCTGACGCCATCAAGGTCGGGATCGGACCGGGCTCGATCTGCACCACGCGCGTCATCGCCGGCGTCGGCGTTCCGCAACTCACGGCGATCACCGACGCGGTCGAGGCGGCGAAACGAACGGACACGCCGGTGATCGCCGACGGCGGCATCAAATATTCCGGCGATCTCGCCAAGGCGGTGGCGGCGGGCGCCGATTGCGCCATGGTCGGTTCGTTGCTCGCCGGCACCGACGAGACGCCGGGCGAGGTTTTTCTCTATCAGGGCCGCTCCTATAAGACCTATCGCGGCATGGGTTCCGTCAGCGCCATGGCGCGCGGTTCGGCCGATCGCTACTTTCAACAAGAGATCAACGACACGCTCAAACTCGTTCCCGAAGGCGTGGAAGGCCAGGTGCCCTACAAGGGCGCGGTCGCCAATGTGCTGCACCAGCTCACCGGCGGATTGCGCGCGGCCATGGGCTATGTCGGAGCAAAAAACCTCGCCGAGTTTCACGCCAAGGCCGAGTTCATACGCATTTCCGGCGCGGGTTTGCGCGAGAGCCATGTGCATGATGTCACCATCACGCGCGAGAGCCCCAACTATCCGAGCCGCGAGTGAGCGCTCGCTATGAACAAGCCGCCCGCCGATCCGTTCGCGGAGGTCCGCAAGGCCACTAACCAGCATCGTGCGCGGCACGGCTGTGGCACCTACCCCTACGACAACGGCCCGCTGTTGAGCGTCCTGGCGGCGGCGGTCCAGGCGCGGCGTATCGTGGAGTTGGGGACCGCGCTCGGCTACACGGCGCTATCGTTTGCATACGGCGCGCCGGACTCCACAGTCGATAGCGTCGAGCGCGATCCGGAGCACGTAAGGCTTGCCCGCGACCACATCGCGGTCGCTGCCCTCGACCATCGCATCACCGTGCACGAAGGCGACTTCGCCAAGGTGCTCCTCATGCTCGATCCCGGCTACGACCTCGCCTTCTTCGACGGCCACGCCCCGCTACCGGTGTTGCACACCGCTTTGCGGAAACTGTTGCGGACCGGCGGCATGCTGATCACCGCCAATCTGAGCCATGGCGGGACCGCCGACGCGGTCTCCAGGGCACTGTTCGACGGTAAATCCTGGCGTAGCGCGCTCGTCGGTGAGGAGGGCGAAACGGCGATCAGCGTCAAGCTGTGAGGGCGACGTGACTGCCTCGCGGTGGCGGCGAGGTCAGCGCCGTGATAGGGGTGAGGTGTTTAACCTTAGGTCCTCGGGCCCATGTCGCTCCAAGCCGTGCTGCTGCCGCTGTTCGTCGAGGTCATTCTCACCTTCGCGCTCATGCTCTGGATGGGTGCGCTGCGCACCGGCGACTATCGTTCGGGCGCCGTCAAAGCGCAGGACGTCGCGCTACGCGAGCCGATTTGGCCCCGGCGCACGGCGCAGGTCGCCAATTCCTTCTCAAATCAGTTCGAACTTCCGGTCTTGTTCTATGTGCTGACGATTCTGGAATGGGTCACCAGACACACGGGCTACGTCTTTGTCGTCATGGCCTGGATTTTCGTGATCTGCCGCGTGCTTCAGGCGTATGTACACGTGACCAGCAACATCGTTCGGCTGCGTGGCGCGTTCTATTCCGTCGCGGCGCTGGCACTCATGATCATGTGGGCGATTTATATCGTCGAGGTGCTCACCGGCGTGATCGTGTGATTCGCGATCATGCTCTAGGCTCAACACCATGCCGCTCGACTTTTGCCACCCCACCGCGCCGCACAAGAAGCTCAAGCTGCCGGAGTGGTACGCCTCCAACCTCATGCTCGACCGCGCGCTCGACGCGATCTTGCGCCGGGTCAAGAAGTTTGACCGCAAGCACGACATTCCCTATCTCGCCGGCTACAGCGAGGACGGCAAGACCATCTATATCGACCGCCACATGCCACGTTTCTTCAAGTTCCGCGGCCGCAAGATCGACACCGATCGTTTTCTGATCTTGCACGAGGAAGTGGAGAAGACGCTGATCGATCAGCTCGGGCTGCACTATCTTCACGCCCATCAGATCGCGACGCGCGCGGAGCAGGCGGCGGTGCGCGCGGCCGGCGTCAACTGGCGCGACTACGACCGCTTCATGCAGAAATACGTCAAGCGTATCGGCGATGAACGCCTCACCAAGGTGCCCGATGATCTCGATACCAGGCCCTACCGTGATGAGCACGACGACGATCTGTTGCGGCGTATGCTCGTTTCGATCGGCAAAGGCGCTGTGCCAAAAGGGTTCCGTGGTGCTCATTTGCGCGAAACCGTCCGCGAGATCCGCCAATACGTTCGCCGTCACCAGACGCCTGGCGCCCGGCGGACTGCCGCGCTGGAGCAGGCGATGAAATGATGCCGGCTACCCGCGGGGCGACCGCATGACGCCTGCCGCTCGTCTTTCGGCTGCCATCGAGGTTATCGCCGACATCGAGGCGCGGCGGCGGCCGGCGTCGGATGCGCTTAAGGATTGGGGCCTCACCCATCGCTTCGCCGGCTCGTCCGATCGCGCGGCGATCGCCGGCCTTGTCTACGACGCGTTGCGGCGCAAATCTTCGTCCGCTTGGCTCATGGGCGAAGCTGGCCCGCGCGCCGTGCTCATCGGGATGCTGCATCGCGAGCGCGGCCTTGATGTCGCGCAGATCGCGGCGCTGTGCAGCGGGGCGCGCTTTGCGCCTGCACTATTGACGGAGGCGGAGAGGGTGGCCCTCGCGGGCGGCGCGCTTGCCGACGCGCCGGCCCCCGTTCTGGGCGATTATCCGGATTGGCTCGATCCGTATTTTTCGCGCGTCTTCAAGGACGAACGCGCCGCGGAAGGCGCCGCGCTCGCGAGCCGCGCGCCGCTCGACATGCGCGTCAATACGCTCAAGGCCGAGCGCGAGGATGTGCTGCCGACGGTCGCGCATCTTCACGCCGAGCCGACGCGATGGTCGCCGATCGGCTTGCGCATTCGGCTTTCGGCCGATGCGAAAAGCCCGGCCATCCATGCCGAGCCTGCGTTTCGCAAGGGTGCGATCGAGATCCAGGACGAGGGCTCGCAGCTCGCCGCGTTGTTCGCCGGCGCCAAGCCCGGCGAACAGGTCGTCGATCTGGCAGCCGGTGCCGGCGGAAAAACTTTGGCGCTGTCGGCCGTGATGGAGAATCGTGGCCAGATTTACGCCACCGACATCGACAAGCGCCAGCTGGCGCCGATCCACGAACGCATCGCGCGCGCCGGTGCGCGCAACATCCAGGTGCGCACGCCGCGAGGGCCCCCTTCCTTTCCCTCCCCCGCAAGCGGGGGGGGGTTAGGGTGGGGGCAGCTCGCCGACCTTGTCGGCCGCATCGATCTCGTGCTCATCGATGCGCCGTGCACCGGAACGGGCGCCTGGCGGCGCAACCCAGACGCCAAGTGGCGCGTGCGCCCGGGTGCGCTGGCAGAGCGCGTGAAACAGCAGGAAGCATTGCTCGATCGCGCCGCCGCGCTCGTGAAAGCGGGCGGTCGCATTGCTTACGTCACCTGCTCGGTTCTGGCGGAGGAAAACGGCGACCGAGTGCGCGCCTTCCTGTCGCGGCACCCGGATTTCACCGTCGTGTCTCCGCGCGAAATCGTTGCCGCGGCGCTCGGCGAGCGCGCCATGCTGTTCTGCCGTGCCGCGCTGTTATCGGAGGTTGAGCTGTTGATGACGCCGCGGGCGACCGATACCGACGGCTTCTACGTCGCCGTTATGCGCAGGGGGCAGCATTAATGGGGGAGGAGAAGCCGACGCAGCCTTGACCGCGGGGCGTCACGGCCGCACATACGCTCCTCATACGCCCATGCACGACACGATTCTCATCGTCGATTTCGGCTCGCAAGTCACCAAACTCATCGCCCGGCGCGTGCGCGAGGAGTGTGTCTATTGCGAGATCGTTCCTTTCCAGAAGGCCGAGGCCGCTCTGCGCACCATGCGCCCGAAAGGGATCATCCTGTCGGGCGGACCGGCCTCGGTGCTCGACAAAGAGGCGCCGCTCGCGCCGATGGCGATCTACCAGGCCGGCGTGCCCGTGCTCGGTATCTGTTACGGCGAGCAGGCCATGGCGCAGCAGCTCGGCGGCAAGGTCGAAGGTGGCCATCACCGTGAGTTCGGCCGCGCCGAGGTCGAGGTGATACAGCCGTCGGCATTGTATGACGGCGTGTGGGAAATCGGCCAGCGTTATCCCGTGTGGATGAGCCATGGCGACCGCGTCACCGAGCTGCCGCCCGGCTTCGTGGCGATCGGAACCTCTGCCAATGCGCCGATCGCCATGATCGCCGACGAGACGCGTCGCTTCTACGCCACGCAATTCCATCTCGAAGTCGTGCATACGCCGCATGGGGCGGCGCTGTTGCGCAATTTTGTCCGCAACATCGCCGGCTGCGCCCCCGACTGGACGATGCGGGCATTCAAGGACGAGGCGTTCGAGAAAATCCGCAAGGAAGTCGGCAAAGCCAAGGTGATTTGCGCGCTGTCCGGCGGAGTTGATTCCGCCGTCGCGGCGGTGCTCCTGCATGAGGCGATCGGCGACGCGCTCACCTGCGTCTTCGTCGATCACGGGCTGCTGCGGCTCGGCGAGGGCGAACGCGTGGTCGCCTTGTTCCGCGGCCATTACAACATTCCGCTCGTGCATGTTGTCGCCGAGGAGCTCTTCCTCAAGGCGCTCGCCGGCGTCGAGGATCCGGAAGAGAAACGTAAGACGATCGGCAAGCTGTTCATCGACGTGTTCGAGGCGGAGGCGAAAAAAGTCGGCGGCGCAGAATTTCTGGCGCAGGGCACGCTCTATCCCGACGTGATCGAGAGCGTGTCGTTCGCCGGCGGGCCGTCGGTGACGATCAAGTCGCACCACAATGTCGGTGGCTTGCCCGAACGCATGCACATGAAGCTCATCGAGCCGCTGCGGGAGTTGTTCAAGGACGAAGTGCGCGCGCTCGGTCGCGAGCTCGGCCTGCCCGAGGCTTTCGTCGGCCGTCATCCGTTCCCAGGGCCCGGCCTCGCCATTCGCTGCCCCGGCGCCATCACCCGGGAGAAACTCGATATCCTGCGGGTCGCCGACGAAATTTTCATCGAAGAAATTCGCCGCGCGGGGCTTTACGACGACATTTGGCAGGCCTTTGCGGTGCTGTTGCCGGTCAAAAGCGTCGGCGTGATGGGCGACCAACGCACCTACGAGCACGTGCTGGCGCTGCGCGCCGTCACCTCGACGGACGGCATGACCGCCGATTTCTATCCGTTCGACATGAACTTCCTCGGCACGGTGGCCACCCGCATCGTCAACGAAGTCAAAGGCGTCAACCGCGTCGTCTACGACATCACCTCGAAGCCGCCGGGAACCATCGAGTGGGAGTGAAGAAGGCACGCGCCTGTTGGATAAGGTCGACACGGACTAAATTTGGCAGCGCATGCTCCGCAACCGGCGCCGCACTTCTGCTCCGAAACCGCAAACGCTTAGCGACGAGCCTCTTCGGTTTTGACCTTAAGCTTTGGCAGGCCATTGTAGCCGTAAACGTCGTGCAGGATTGTAAGCACTTCGTGCGCTATGCCGGCGTCGTCGACTTGATCCACTCGATATCTCTTCCAATAGTTCGGGGCCCGACCCGGGTCAGCGAATCCGGCTGCGTGCAGTCGTGCCACACGGTCAGGGGTGAGGACACTGGCCAGCGCCTCCCAGCTATCTGCTGATTGAGCTTCGCAATAGATCGCGGGCGGCGAGGAGTCGGGTTCACATTGAACATAGCCAATCCCGGCTTCGAACACAGCGAAAACACGGCGGTCGATATTCACCCGCAAGCGCGCTATTTCGCCGGTCACCCTGGCTCCATAAAGGTCGATCAATTCTGCTGCCGAGCCCGCCGGGAGACTTGGGCCCAGATCCGGCTTAGGCTTGTAGGCGCAGGCATGAACTGCCGTCGCCACCATCGAAGGCGCGTTGTTGACCATTCCGGCGAGGTTCTGGGTCGGCCCGTTGCGCGGCGGGCACGGCTCGCTCGTAACCCAGGTGCTCTCAACCTGCAGACCGGCCACGTCGGCGTCGTACGCCTCAGCGAGCACCTGCAAAATACTGTCCGCAAGCACGCTCGCCGCAACATCAGCCGGGAAGGTCTGCACATAGTTGCCAAAACTCGGATCGAGACGCCAGCCGAGCGCCGCGAGCCGACTTACCCGCTCGGGGGTGAGCACGTGATCGAGCGACGGTTGCATGAGCGATCCGGCCGTTTCACACTTCAGGCCGCGGTCCCGCTGCCGCCCGCATTGGACGTATTTGTTCCCATCCCAAATGGTGGCGAACCCGTCTTGGCCGGGACGATCTAACGTCATAACGTTTTGGAGCGCGGCTTCGATACGGGACTTGCTCGCCGGTGGCGACGAATCGGCTAACCCCGGTTCCGGCGAGCCGAGCGAGGCTATGAGCAAAGCGACCCATGCTGTTACCTTCAGTCGATGTGTGAGCATGCATCGTCCCCGAGAACACAGCGTCATCTCAAACTTATAGGAGAATTTAAACTCTGTGGCGAGGCCTTAAGGGTAAGCGCAGCCGTCCATGATCAAGCGGCCGGTTCTCGACCTCGGCGGCGGCAAGCTGCTGGTCGGATTTACACCGGAGCTTTACGGTAAGACCATGGTAGCGCGAAGTTGAGTTACGCCGCGATTATCAAAACCGGAAGCCGCGGTTCTGTTTTATCGCTTCGCTCATGCCGCCACCTTGAGCCGCAACTCTACCTCGCCGAAAGTAACCACCGGCTTGATTTTGCGGCCCTCGCCTTTTTCCAGCCGCACAAGTCCGTACCGTTCCATCGTCCGCAACGTTCGCGACAGATTACTCTTTGCGCGTCCGCTGATCGTCGCGAGTGCGTCTATTGAATCCGGCCGTTTGTCGGCAATCAAAGCGAGCAGCGCCTGGTTTTTCTCCGATAACACCTTGGCGAAGCTTTCGACGGAGCTAAACCAGATATCAGGATCGTCCGCCGAGCGTTGTCGACGGCCTGCCACGATGTCGCGCGTGTAACGCATGATCACTTCGCGCGGAGCAATGCCGACCTTCAGGGTCTTTGTCTTCATGCGATACCTGCCTCTTTTAACATAGCCTCAACCTCGCGCCAGAAATCGTCGATAAGCGTATCGGCGTCGCGGTACTGATAGGGCCGCACAGTCTCGCCGCGATGTAAATGATCCCTCACCGCAGATGATCGGCTAGTCTTACTGCGTCATAAAGCATAGCGGGTGTTCGGTTTGAAGCTGCGGGCACAGCATGGGCATCGCGGCAGGGTTCTGGCGATGCCGACGATCAATCTTCGATGGATGGTGGCGAT
>JBEKNW010000103.1:0-15898 GCA_049522435.1 Xanthobacteraceae bacterium | reverse complement strand
GCTATTTTGCTGGTGCACGGCGTTGACCCCTTTTCGTATCCAGATGATTCGAAACCAACTGGAACCGAGTAGAATCAATGCCGTGCACCGCATCAAGCACAAACCGTGCCGGACAGCCGTGGAACAAGTCCGGCCATGACTTTGCACCGTGGTTCCGATTAGAGCCGCGTCCTACGAACTGCGCCGCTCCGCCGTCCACGAGCCCGAGCACGAGCTGGCGCGCCAGGAGCCGCTGCCGGCATTGGCGGCGAGGCGGCCGGAGCCAACGGCGCTCGTTGTGCCGCCGCTCACCTTCACGATGATGGCGCCGCTCGGGGCGACTTTGCCGGAGACGGTGAGCGCAAGGGCGCCGCCATTGGCGAGGACGCCGTTGGCGATCAGCATCGGATACCGGTAGCTGGCTGTGCAATCGCCCTTCTTGGTGACGATCGACACGCTCCAGAGGCCGTCATAGCGCGGCACGGCGAGGCCTGGCGTTGCGGCAAGAGCGGCGGACGAGGCGATCAACGCGGCCGCGGTCCACCTGATGTGGTTTGGCAAGAAAATCATGAATGAGGCCTCCGAGTTTTTGCGCGAGCCGAACTTGCTCGCCGATGGGTTTGGTACCCGGGAGACGGGCGCTCTGCCGGCGCCCCATCGGTGGCATTGGTAGCCGGGAAAAGTTCAAAGCGAGTTGATAGCCGTCACAAAATTGCTGCCGTCTCACTCGCGATCTTCGGGTTGGAACGGCTCGTCGTAGCCGTGGCGGCTTGAATAAAACAGCAGCGCCATCAGCCCGCATCCGACGACGAGCGAAAAGACGATGCCGAGAGCCATGGCGACATAGCCCATAGCTGGCATCGGCGGGCCTTCGACAGAAACCCAGGCGCGGGCGGCAAACCAACCCGCGGCCGCCAGAATGGCGAACAGCGGCGCGACGAGCGCAAGCGTTCCGAGGACGTTATGCTTTCGCATCGCCGGGAGATAAGCCTGCGGTCGACCGCTCGCTAGCCGCCGGAGCGGATTACGTAGAGCGGGAACGCGTCTTCTCCCTCTCCCCAGCCGAAGTCGGATGTTCCCGAGTTCGGCGGGAGAGGGAGTTCGCATCAGCAAGCTGCTGTTACGGGACGCTTGCCTTCGGGCTCAAGCCATCGCGGCCTGCAAATTCTCGTCGACCTTGTCGAGGAAGCCGGTGGTGGTGAGCCATTTCTGCTCCGGACCGATGAGGAGCGCCAGGTCCTTGGTCATGAAACCGGCCTCGACCGTGTCGACCGTGAGCTTTTCCAGCGTGGTCGCGAAGCGCGCCAGTGCCGCATTGTCGTCGAGCTTGGCGCGATGCGCGAGGCCGCGCGTCCAGGCGAAGATCGAAGCGATGGAATTGGTCGAGGTCTCGCGGCCCTTCTGGTGCTCGCGGTAATGCCGCGTCACCGTGCCGTGGGCGGCCTCCGCTTCGACGGTCTTGCCGTCCGGCGTCATCAGCACGGAGGTCATCAGCCCGAGCGAACCGTAGCCCTGCGCCACCGTATCCGACTGCACGTCGCCGTCGTAATTCTTGCAGGCCCAGACGTAGCCGCCCGACCATTTGAGCGCCGCGGCCACCATGTCGTCGATCAGCCGGTGCTCATAGAACAGTTTTTTCTTTTCGAATTCCGCCTTGAATTCCTTGTCGTAGATTTCCTGAAAGATATCCTTGAAACGCCCGTCGTAGACTTTGAGGATGGTATTCTTGGTCGAGAGATAGAGCGGATAGCCGCGGTTGAACGCGTAATTCATCGAGGCGCGGGCGAAATCTCGAATCGAACTGTCGAGATTGTACATCGCCATGACGACGCCGCTGCTGGGAAACTGGAATACCTCGCGCTCGATCCTGGTGCCGTCGTCGCCGACGAAATTGAGCGTCAGCCTGCCCTTGCCGGGCACCTTGAGGTCGGTGGCGCGGTACTGATCGCCGTAGGCGTGACGGCCGATGATGATCGGCTTGGTCCAGCCGGGCACCAGGCGCGGCACGTTCTTGCAGATGATCGGCTCGCGGAAGATGACGCCGCCCAATATGTTGCGGATGGTGCCGTTCGGCGAGCGGTACATCTCGTGCAGGTTGAACTCCTTCACCCGCGCCTCGTCCGGCGTGATGGTCGCGCATTTGACGCCGACGCCGATCTTCTTGATGGCTTCCGCCGCGTCGATCGTGATCTGATCGCGGGTCTCGTCGCGCTTTTCGATGCCGAGATCGAAATATATGAGATCGATATCGAGATAGGGGTGAATGAGCTTGTCTCTGATGTAATGCCAGATGATCCGGGTCATCTCGTCGCCGTCGAGTTCGACCACCGGATTGGCCACTTTGATCTTCGCCATTTGGATACGACCCTTTGAATTGCGACATGGGCAGCGCGGGCTGGATGGAAAGGCGGTAGTGGCGCGGTCAATGAGGTGCCGGCCGCCCCGGGCTGAGCGCCCCGTCGCGCCAGTTGGGGCGCTATAGCATTCGCCAGCGAGCCGAGAAAGCCGGCATTGCGGGCACACCGTTGCCTTTTTCCGCGGCCGTTCGTTATACCGTTCGCGGAGGAGTCATGCCTGGGGCAGGAACAGACAAGACCAAGCATTGGGCCGCCGCGGCGGGCCCGGTTTTCGTCCTGGTCGAGCCGCAACTCGGCGAGAATATCGGCGCCGCCGCGCGCGCCATGGCCAATTTCGGCCTGTCGCGGCTGCGCCTGGTCGCGCCCCGGCAGTCCTGGCCCAACGCCAAGGCGCGCATAATGGCCGCCGGCGCCGACCCTATCCTCGACGGCGCGGCGCTCTACGACAGCCTCGAAGCCGCCATCGCCGACTGCACGTTCGTCGTGGCCGCGACGGCGCGCGCCCACGACCAAGCCAAGCCCGTCGTCGGCGCCGCGGCGGCGGCCTCCTTGATGGCGCCGCGCATCGCCGCCGGCGAGACCGTCGCCGTCGCCTTCGGCCGCGAGCGCAACGGCCTCGAAAACGACGAGGTCGCGCTCGCCGATCGCATCCTCACCTTGCCGGTCAACCCGGCCTTTGCCTCGCTCAATCTGGCGCAGGCCGTGGTGATCGTGGCCTACGAATGGTTCAAATTGGCGAGCGGCGCCAAGCTGCCGTTCGCCATGCCGGCGAAATCCGCAGCGGCGCCGAAGGAGCAGCTGCTCGCCTTCTTTACTTCCCTCGAACGCGAGCTGGAAAAAGTCGAGTTCTTCCGGCCGCCGGACAAGCGCGAAACCATGCAGATCAACCTGCGCAACATTTTTACCCGCATGCAGCCGACCCGGCAGGACATCCAGACGCTGCACGGCGTGATCATGGCGATCGCCGAGGGCCGCAAGGGCCCGGCCCGCGGCGGCGTGCTCGACGGCGCGGAAGCCGAGTTGCTGCGGGCGCTTCTTGCCGAGCATGGCGGCGGGCGCGTTCCCTCCGAACGCGGCCCGGTGCGCGGGCTGGCGCGGCTGCTGCGCCGCAATCCGACCGAGGCCGAGCGCACGCTGTGGCAGGCGCTCGTGAACGATCGCCGCTTCGCCGGCCGCGGCTTCAAGCGCCAGACGCCGATCGGGCCGCACATCTGCGATTTCGTCTCGTTCCCGCTGCGCCTCGTCATCGATCTTAAGCCGGCCGAGGAAGAAAAAGCCGCCGCCGCAACCCGCGCCGACAAACGTGCATGGCTCGCGGAGCGCGGCTATGGCGTGGTCGAGATCGCCGTACGCGACATCGAGGCCGATATCGATGGAACGCTCGATCGCCTGGCCGCGACCCTCGATGCGGCCGAGGCGAGCGCGAAATCCTGATTGTCGACAAGTAAATCCTGATTGTCGACAAGTTGAGATAATTTCTTACGAGACTGCCAATTTGTCGGTTCCATGGTACCGGCGCCTCAGCCAAAGGATATTCGCCATGCTGCGTAAGTATCTCTTGTCTGCGCTCGTTGCCGTGTTTGCCACCGCGGCGTCCGCGCAGACGATCGTGGTCAACCCCCGGCAATCTATGGCGCCGGTAAGCGCCGAGCAGATCCGCATAACGGTCGGAGTCAACACGTTCGTGCCGGCGCCGGCGGACAACGGCGAAGAGGCGCTCAAGGCTCAGGAGGCCGGGCGCCGAATGATCTACGAGCTCGCCGCCCACGAGTGCGCCATCCTGCTCGACGTGCTCGCCAGCGAATGTCGGCTCGAATCCGTCAATGTCAATGTCCAGCGCGCCCCCGGCAACCAGTTCGCCGCCCAGCAAAGGGCCGAGGGATTCAACATGAACGGCAACATCGTGTTTCGCATTGTGCCGAAGTGATCGGCACCGCAACACCACGGCTCAACTTCCCTTGAGCACCTTCATCGCCGCGGCGATACCGGCGCGGAAGAGCGCGAGGTCGCTCATCACCGCGAGGAAGCGCACGCCACGTTTGGCAAGCGCGACGGCGCGTTCGGGCGAATGGCAATAGGCGCCGGGAATCTTTCCCGTCCGCTGCGCGCTGGCGACGATGCGGTCGAGCTCGCGCTCGACGTCCTTCGACACCGGGTCGAGGTTTTTGCCCTCCGAGAGCGCGATCGAGAGATCGGAGGGGCCAAGGAAGAGCCCGTCGATGCCCGGCGTGTCGACGATGGCGTCGAGATTTTTCAGCGCCGTGGCGGTCTCGATCATGGCAAGCGCGATCACGTGATCGTTGGCCTCGCGTAAATAGATCGACTGATCGGCCAGACCGGCCAGCGTGGTCGCACGGTGCGGTCCCCAGCTCCGTTCGCCGACCGGCGGGTACTTGGCCGCCGCGGCGAACGCGCGCGCATCGGTCGCAGTGTTGATCATCGGTACGATGATGCCTTCGGCGCCGAAGTCGAGCACGCGGCTCACAGTCGCGAAATCGCCGACCGGCACGCGCACGACCGGGGCCGCACCCCCCTGCCGCAGCGCGGCGATGCCGGTCATGAGCGCGTTGACGTCCCACAACCCGTGCTGAGCGTCGAGCGTCACCGCGGCAAAGCCCTCGCGGCCGATCGTCTCGGCGACGATCGGGTAGGGCAGCCCGCACCAGCCGCTGAACACGGCTTCTCCCGCGCGCAGGCGGCGAGCGAGGGTGAAGGCGGGAATAGCCATGATAATCGCTCTATGACGATCGCTATGGCGCTATTTGCCCGCCTTGATGTCTGCGATCGCCTTCTCCATCAGCTCGGTCATGGCCCGGCGGATCTGGTGATCGGACTGGACGACGTTTTTGGCGTCGAAATCCTGGCGGATCTTGCGCAAGACGTCGTGAACACCGATATTTTCGATATCGGTCATCACGACGGACTTCGCGTAGCTCTCCGCCTCGGCTCCTGTGAGCCCGAATTTTTCTGCGGCCCACAGGCCGAGGAGCCTGTTGCGCCGCGCGGTGGCCTTGAATCTGAGTTCCTCGTCATGCGCGAATTGCTGTTCGAAGCCCTCCTCGCGCTTGTCGAACGTGGTCATGCCCTTCGTCCTGGTGTGGCGCGGAACTGCGCAAATCGTCTGCCGCCTTGCATATCGAGGGTGCCTCGTCAAGGCAACATGGATCGAGGCCGAACATCATCGTTGCGGAGGAGGCCGCGCGGGTCTATGTCGATTGTACTCCGCGTCGCGTTCGGCTAGCCTTGAAGTCGCGGAGGGGCGCAGCGTTTGAGTCGCATCGCCCATCGCCGCCGCGGCGAACCTCGATACCAGAACTGGAGCCACGGCATCCCATGGATTTCACCAAGCCACGGTACACTCCAATGAGCCGCCGTCGCCGCATCTATGAAGGCAAGGCGAAAGTCCTCTATGAGGGACCGGAGCCGGGAACCCTGATCCAGCACTTCAAGGACGACGCGACCGCCTTCAATGCCAAAAAGCACGAGGTGATCGAAGGCAAGGGCGTCCTCAACAACCGCATCTCCGAATACGTCTTCCAGCACCTCAACGACATCGGGGTTCCGACCCACTTCATCCGCCGGCTCAACATGCGCGAGCAGCTCATTCGCGAGGTCGAGATCATTCCGCTCGAAGTCGTGGTGCGCAACGTCGCGGCCGGTTCCTTGTCGCAGCGGCTCGGCATCGAGGAAGGCACGCAACTGCCGCGCTCGATCATCGAGTTCTATTACAAGAACGATCAGCTCAACGACCCCATGGTGTCGGAGGAGCACATCACCGCCTTCGGCTGGGCGACGCCGCAAGAGATCGACGACATCATGTCGCTCGCCATTCGCGTCAACGACTTCCTCTCCGGACTGTTCCTCGGCGTCGGCATCCGGCTCGTCGATTTCAAGATGGAGACCGGCCGGCTGTGGGAGAACGACATGATGCGAATCGTCGTCGCCGACGAGATTTCTCCGGATTCCTGCCGGCTGTGGGACATCAAGTCGAACGAGAAGCTCGACAAGGACCGCTTCCGCCGCGATCTCGGCGGGCTCGTCGAAGCCTACACCGAAGTCGCCAAGCGCCTCGGCATCGTGAGCGAAGGCGAGCGGCCGCAGGGCGCCGGTCCGATCCTCGTCAAGAGTTAAGCGCAGGAGCGCGTCTCCGTGGGCGTCCCGACGATCAAAACGGGCCCGATGACGGTGGAGGAGTTTTATGCCTTCACCGACACGCGGCCTGATGAGGAAAAATGGGAGCTGATCGACGGGGAGCCGATCTTGAATGCCTCGCCGAGCAGACTGCACCAAAGGATCATCAAAAACATATCCTTTATGCTGACGGCAGCCGAAATGCGGCTGGATGCATCGTGGGAAGTGCTGCCTGGTCTTGGCGTCAGGGTCTCCAACACAAGTCGCCCGGAGCCGGACGTTGTCATCGTACCGAAAGGCGAAAACTCGGCCGACCCGCAAGGGCGTGACTTAAGCCACGTGATCGTGGCCTTCGAAATCCTCTCTCCGTCAACGCAGAACCGCGACTTGCGTTGGAAGCGCGCGGCCTACACGAGTCTGCCCTCGCTCACCCACTACGTCATCGTAGCTCAAGACAGGGTCGAAATCGTTGTTTTTGCGCGCGAGGCCGGTTTTGCCGAGCGACGCTACCGCTCAATCGGCGAATCAATCGAATTGACGCCGCTCGGTGTTTCACTGCCGATATCGGAAATTTACCGCAACGTGGCGGCGGGATAGTTCTTGATCTTGCCTATTGCGGTTGCCGCGACTCGCTCATAAAGCGACGTTGGAGCACTCAGTTATGAAAGCCCGCGTCACCGTCACGCTGAAATCCGGCATCCTCGACCCGCAGGGCAAGGCCATCGAGGGCGCGCTGCGATCGCTCGGCGTGAGCGGGGTCGCCAGTGTGCGCCAGGGCAAGGTTTTTGACATCGAGATCGAGGGCAACGATCGCGCCAAGGCCGAGGCAAGCCTCAAGCGGGCCGCCGACAAGCTGCTCGCCAACACCGTAATCGAGAATTACCGGGTCGAGGTGATCGGATGACGCGAGCGGGACCGCAATCGCGATGAAATCGGCCGTGCTCGTCTTCCCCGGCATCAATCGCGAGCGCGACATGGCGCGCGCGCTCCGGCTCATATCGCGGCGCGAGCCGGCGATGGTCTGGCACGCCGAGAGAGAACTGCCGCCGGGCACCGATCTCGTCGTCATTCCCGGCGGCTTCTCCTACGGCGATTATCTGCGCTGCGGGGCGATCGCGGCGCGCGCGCCGATCATGGAGGCGGTGCGCGGCTTCGCGCAAAAAGGCGGGCTGGTGCTCGGCGTCTGCAACGGCTTCCAGATTCTCTGCGAGGCGGAGTTGCTGCCGGGCGTGCTGATGCGCAATGCGCAGCTTCGCTTCATCTGCCGCGACGTTTATCTGCGCGTGGAGCGCTCCGACACGCCGTTCACCCGCGGCTATAATGCCGGCCAGGTGATCCGCGTGCCGGTGGCCCATGGGGAAGGCAATTACATCGCCGACGGCGAGACCATTGCGCGGCTCGAAGGCGAGGGCAGGGTGGTTTTCCGCTACTCGTCCCCGGACGGCATGATCGATCCGAACTGGAACCACAACGGCGCCATGAACGCCGTCGCCGGCATCATCAATGAGCGCGGTAACGTGCTCGGCCTGATGCCGCACCCGGAGAACCACGTCGAAGCGTCCATGGGCCGCACCGACGGCCGCGGACTGTTCGCGGGCCTTGTGGATCACTTCAAGCTGGCGGCGTGACCGACGTCGTCAGGCCCGGCCTTGTGCCGGGCATCTACGTCTTTACATGCTGAAATTAAGACGTGGATGGCCGGGACAAGCCCGGCCATGACGGATGAAATTGATGTGATAGCGGACTACAACGGTTTCTGTGATCTCCAACGAACCTCCCATCACGCCCGAACTCGTCGCCCAGCACGGCCTCAAGCCGGACGAGTACGCGCGCATCGTCAAGCTCATCGGCCGCGCGCCGACTTTCACGGAACTCGGCATTTTCTCGGCCATGTGGAACGAGCACTGCTCATACAAATCCTCGAAGATCCATCTGCGCACGCTGCCGACCAAGGCGCCTTGGGTGATCCAGGGGCCGGGCGAGAACGCGGGCGTCATCGACATCGGCGACGGGCTCGCGGTGGTGTTCAAGATGGAGAGCCACAACCATCCGAGCTTCATCGAGCCGTATCAGGGCGCGGCGACCGGCGTCGGCGGCATTCTGCGCGACGTGTTCACCATGGGGGCGCGGCCGATCGCCTGCCTCAACGCGCTTTCCTTCGGCGACCCGAGCCATCCGAAGACGCGCCACCTCGTCTCCGGCGTCGTCGCCGGGATCGGCGGCTACGGCAATTCCTTCGGCGTGCCGACGGTCGGCGGCGAGGTGCGCTTCCATCGCCGCTATGACGGCAATTGCCTGGTCAACGCCATGGCGGTGGGCTTGGCTGACGCGGACAGGATTTTCTATTCCGCGGCGTCCGGCGTCGGCATGCCCATCGTCTATCTCGGCTCGAAAACCGGACGCGACGGCATCCACGGCGCCACCATGGCCTCGGCCGAGTTCGGCGCTGACGCCGAGGAAAAGCGCCCGACAGTGCAAGTCGGCGATCCGTTCTCGGAAAAGCTTTTGCTCGAAGCCTGCCTCGAGATCATGGCGCAAAACTGCGTCATCGCCATCCAGGACATGGGGGCGGCGGGCTTGACCTGCTCGGCGGTCGAGATGGGCGCCAAGGGCGATCTCGGCGTCATGCTTGATCTCGACAAGGTGCCGTGCCGCGAGACCGGCATGAGCGCCTACGAGATGATGCTCTCGGAGAGCCAGGAGCGCATGCTCATGGTGCTCAAGCCGGAGAAGGAAAAGGAAGCCGCCGCGATTTTCCGCAAATGGGGCCTCGACTTTGCCGTCGTCGGTCAGACCATTACGGCGAAGCGATTTGTCGTGACGCACGGCGGCGCCGTCATGGCCGATCTGCCGATCAAGGAACTCGGCGACGAGGCGCCGGTTTACGATCGCCCGTTCGCCGAGAGCGCCAGATTGCCCGTGATCGATGCCGCTTCAGTCAAGCCGCCGATGGGGATTGCGGATGCGTTGGAGAAACTCATCGGCTCGCCGGACCTCTGCTCGAAGCGCTGGGTCTTTGAGCAATACGACCACGTCATCCTCGGCAACACGGTGAAGCGGCCGGGCGGCGATGCCGCCGTGGTGCGGGTCAACGATGGCCCGAAGGCGCTGGCGCTCACCGCCGATGTCACGCCACGCTATTGCGAGGCCGATCCGTTCGAGGGCGGCAAGCAGGCGGTGGCGGAAGCCTGGCGCAATCTCACCGCCGTCGGTGCGCGTCCGCTGGCGCTGACCGACAATCTCAATTTCGGCAATCCGGAGCGGCCCGAGATCATGGGCCAGCTCGTCGGCTGCATCCGCGGCATCGGTGCGGCATCGCGGGCGTTCGATTTCCCCATCGTGTCCGGCAACGTGTCGCTCTACAACGAGACGAATGGCCGGGCGATCCTGCCGACGCCGACCATCGGCGGTGTCGGCGTCCTTGACGATTTCACCAAGTCGATGACGCTTGCCTTCAAGGCCGAAGGCGAAGCGATCCTGCTCATCGGCGAAACGCAAGGCTGGCTCGGCCAATCGCTTTATCTTCGCGACATCTGCGGGCGGGAGGAGGGCGCCCCACCGCCGGTCGACCTCGCCGCCGAACGCCGCCACGGCGAATTCGTCCGCGCACTGATCCGCGATGGCCTGGCGACGGCGGCGCACGACCTTTCCGACGGCGGGCTTCTGGTCGCGCTCGCCGAAATGGCAATGGCCTCGCGCATCGGCGCCGTGCTGGAAGCCCCACCAGGCCTTCCCGCCCACGCCTTCTGGTTTGGGGAGGATCAGGCCCGCTACGTGCTCACAGCGAAGGACGCCGATGTCGTCGTGCAACGGGCCAACGCGGCCGCTGTGCCGTTGATACGGCTCGGCGCGACCGGCGGTCGGGTCCTCGCGCTCGCCGACGAACGGCCTTTGCCGGTCGATGATCTCATCAGACGCTTCGAGGGATGGCTGCCGGCCTACATGGCGGCACCGGCGTGACCGGCAGCGGCGGCAACGGCGCATTGACGCCCAAGGGCGAACGCCCCATTCTGGTCGAAACGTTGCGCAAGTTTGTGCATCGTCGGCCGCACGGGAAGCGGGGCCGGAGCGAACAGGTGAAGCGCGCCATGGCCATGGCTGCGGGCGATATCGAGCGGCTGATCCGGGCAAGCATTCCGGACGCCAAGGTGACGATTCGCGATCTCGCCGGTGACGGCGATCATTACGCCGCGACCGTCATCGCCGAATCCTTTCGCGGCAAGTCGCGTGTGCAGCAGCACCAGATCGTCTACGAGGCGCTCAAGGGCGAGATGGGTGGCAAGTTGCATGCGCTGGCGCTGCAGACCGGCACGCCGGAACGGTGACCGCTAGAGCGAGACTGGATTGCTTTGCGGAGCCTGTCATCGGGCCGGCCACTTCGGGCCGGGCCCGTTGGCGCGCAACGACGCTCGAATTTGCCATCGGCTGCCATTCTCTTCTTCCCGGCGCCACATGGAATTTCATCCTCTCTTGGCGGGCGCCACGACCACTTCCTTTCCCGACGAAATTGCATGGGCTTGCGCCCGTTTTGCGGTACATATATTCAGCGACGGGTGAGACTCAGCCGGCGCGGGAGGGAGCGACCCGCGGCGCCAGCAAGGAAGATCGTGATGTCTATCAAGCAATTCATTGACAATGAGGTAAAGGCAACCGACGTCGTGCTGTTCATGAAGGGCACGCCGCAATTCCCGATGTGCGGGTTCTCCGGCCAGATCGTGCAGATTCTCGACTATTTGGGCGTGCCGTATAAGGGGCTCAACGTCCTCGAGAACGACGATCTGCGTGGGGGTATCAAGACCTATTCCAACTGGCCGACGATCCCCCAGCTCTACGTCAAGGGCGAATTCGTGGGCGGCTGCGACATTGTGCGCGAGATGTTCCAGGCCGGCGAACTGCAATCGCTGTTCAAGGAGAAGGGTATCCCGGTGAAGGAGAGCGCGCCCGCGTCGTAAGATATTCCGGGCTCGCCGCTTGCGGCGCCCCGGAATGACCAAGCCGTCAGCGCGAGTAATATTCGACCACGAGGTGCGGCTCCATCACCACCGGGTAGGGCACGTCGCCGAGCGCCGGCACGCGACTGAGCTTGGCCGTCATCTTGGTATGGTCGACGTCGATATAGTCCGGCACGTCGCGCTCGGCGAGCGCGGTTGCTTCCAGCACCAGCGCGAGCTGCTTTGACTTCTCCTTGACCTCAATGAGGTCGCCGACCTTGACCCGGAAGCTCGGGATGGTCACGCGCCGGCCGTTCACCTTGACGTGGCCGTGATTGACGAACTGGCGCGCGGCGAACACGGTGGGGACGAATTTCGCCCGGTAGATCAAGGCGTCGAGCCGGCGTTCGAGGAGCCCGATCATGTGGGCGCCGGTATCGCCTTTGAGCCGTCTCGCCTCGTCGTAAATCCCGTGGAAATGCCGCTCCGACATGTTGGCGTAATAGCCCTTGAGCTTTTGCTTGGCGCGCAATTGCACGCCGTAATCGGAGAGCTTGCCTTTGCGCCGCTGGCCGTGCTGGCCGGGGCCGTATTCGCGCTTGTTGATCGGTGACTTCGGGCGGCCCCAGATGTTCTGGCCCAACCGGCGGTCGATCTTGTACTTCGCCTCGTGGCGCTTGGTCATTCGCGTCCTCGCATACTTGTTTTGGCATGATCTTGTCCGAAAACCGGTAACCACTTTTCGGGATCATGCCGTGCTGGCTGAGGATCGCGCCCTCCTCTGTCCGCCCCCTCCCTACCTTCCCCCGCATGCGGGGAGGGTAGGGAGGGGGCGGAACCGACAGGTTTGCCGCCGAAGCGCCGGCGCAAACCGCGGGTCGCGAAACACCGCGCGGGACCCGCTCGGGCCCGCGCAGTGCGGCGTATCTAGGTGGAAAGGAGCGCAGTGTCAAACCGGTGCAGTCGGGGCAGGGCCGCTATCCGCCCGCCAAATGCTTGCGCCGCATGCTGCGCAGAACAGTAAGTGCGAGCAGTGCTGTCACGGCGTCGAGGGCCGCGACGAGGATGAAAACGGCGGTCCAGCTCCCGGTCGTCTGCTTGAGGAAAGCCGCAGCTGGCCCGCCAAGGATCGAGCCGACGCCCTGGGCGATATACAGGAAGCCATAGTTCGTCGCCGCGTATTTCGGTCCGAACGTATCCGTCAGCGTGGAGGGAAACAGCGAAAAGATTTCGCCCCAGCCGAAGAACACGAGCCCGGTCAGCACCACGAAGAGCGCCGGCCGGTCAATGAAAGCGAACAAGATCAAAATGGCGACTGCTTCGAGCGAGAAGGCGAGCGCCATCGTGGCCTCGCGGCCGATATGGTCGGAGACCCAACCGAAGAACGGCCGAGTGAGACCGTTGGTGGCGCGCGACAGCGTAAGTGAAAGCGGCAACGCCGCCATGCCCAGGACGAGCATGTCGGCGACGCCGAATTCCCTGGCGAATGGTCCGACATTGGACGTGACCATAAGCCCGCTGGTCGACATCATGCTCATCATCACGAACAGCAGATAGAAGACCGGACTTTGCAGCATCTCGCTCGGCGAATAGCTGCGCCGCGTCTGCCGGGCGGCGATCGCGGCGGTGGGCGCTGCGCTCTGCAGCTGATAATTCTCAGGCGGCGTGCGCAGCCATTGCGCCGCGACGATCCCGATCACGCCTTGGATGATGCCCCATACCACGAGCGTGTGCGCATAGCCGTAGCTTTTGATCATGCTGTCGATGGGGAAACTGGTAAAGAAGGCGCCAAAGCCGTAGCCTGCGGCCGCAAGGCCGGTGGCCAGACCGCGACGGTCGGGAAACCACCGCACCATCAGGCCGATGACGCCGACATAGATGATGCCGGTGCCCAATCCGCCGAGCACGCCATAGGTGAAGTACAGCGCCCAGAGATTATCGACCGAGGCGGAGAGCATCCAACTCCCGCCGGAGAGGAGGGCGCCGATCGAGATGAGAGTGCGTGGGCCGAAGCGGTCGACCAGATACGCCTGGAGCGGCGAGAACCAGGTCTGCAGGATGATCAGCAACGAAAACGTCCACTGTAGTTGCGCGAGCGTGGTCCCGAGCTTCTGATTGAGCGGGCCCGTGAACAGTGTCCAGACATATTGCGGACTGGAGATCGCCATCATGGCGATCACGCCGAGGATGAGCTGGTTCCAGCGGTTCAAATACCAAGCGCGCTCTGTTTGAACGGCAATGGTCATGTGCATTTTCCCCGCTTTCATGCCTGCTGGCGGCGGCGAAAAGCGTAACGTCGGCGGACTACGGCGACAAGGTCGAGCAAAGCCGAATTTCGGGGCGGCGGCTGGCTTACAATTAGGCAGATTAGTCGGCGTTCGTCGGCGCCGGCTCGGCCGAACGGATGCCGAAGCGCGCCAGCGCCGCCGCCGGCGCGCGGCCGGAGGTAAAAATGGCGCGTGTCGTGCCCGCGCGCCGCGGCGATGGTGCGGGACCGAGAAGATCGATGACGCGTCGCGCAATCGCGGGCGCCGGATCGAGAAAGCTGGCCGGCCAGGGGGCCAGTCGCTGCAATCGGTCAATCAGCAGTGGGTAGTGGGTACAGGCGAGAACGACGGTATCCGTGCGCTCCCCGTCGTCGCGGAAGCACGGCGCGATTTCGGCGTAAAGCGCCTCGTCGCTGACCGGCGCGCCGGCGAGCTCCGCCTCGGCATAGGCGGCAAGCTTTTTCGAGCCGACGAGGGTTACGTGGCAATCCCCGGCGTAGTCGCGGATCAACGCGCGGGTATATTCGCGCGCAATGGTCGCCTCGGTGCCGAGCACGGAAATGCGCCTTGTGACCGAGCTCAAGCAAGCCGGCTTGATCGCCGGCACCGTGCCGACGAAGGGGAGCGAAAATTTCTTGCGCAAGTCGGGCAGTACGATGGTTGAGGCGGTGTTGCAGGCGATGACAACGAGATCGGGCCGGTGCGCCGCGATCAATTCACCGATGAGGGCGACGACGTGGGCGACGAGCGCAGGCTCCTTTATCGCTCCATAGGGGAAGGCCGCATCGTCGGCGACATAGAGGAAATCGGCATTCGGCCGCGTCGCCGCGATCTCACGATAGACCGTGAGCCCGCCGAGGCCGGAATCGAAGACCAGAATGGTTTCGTGGGCCGCCATCGGCGACACATGACACGAGGTGTCGGGCCCCTGCAATCGATCCTCGGCGCGGCTAAAGGCCGGCGGATCGTGGGCCGGCGTAACCTTTAGCCCGCCAACGCCTCGACCAGACGCGGCGTTTCCTGGAGTGCGGCCTCCTGCCGTTCGCGGCGCTTGCGCCTGCGCGGTAACGGCGCAATGAGGCCGCTCACCACCGTGAAGGTCAGCACCAGGATCGCGGCCAGATTGCCGTCATGGAAATCGGCGAAGGCCACCGCGCCCATGAGATAGGCCCAGAACGGAAAGGCCACCGTGGATACGAAGGCGTTGACGATCCAGGCGTCGCCCTCCTCGCGCACGTACCAGCAGAACAGCGGCGTGAGGATACAGGCGAGGACCAAAGCGCCCGCGGCGATGCCGGTGACGGGAAAGCCGGCCATGGCGGCAGTCTTGCCGCCGGACTTCACCGCCTGATCGAGGATGGCATTGACCAGCATCGAGAACGCGATGATCTCGGCCGGAACGTATTTCACCATCCGCTCGAGGTAATTGTCGCCGGCCTGAACGCCCGCCATCTGCATTCCGCCGATGCCGGACTGCAGCACGCCTTCGAGCCCGGCGATCTGCAGATCGAGGTCGGGCACCTGCGGCTTGCGCACCAATCGTCCCATGATTCTCTCCCCAGAGCTGAGGTGACGTTACGTCAGGGGGGTGAGTCGGGCAAACGAAGCGGGCGAAAAAGTGGTGGAGAAAAGGTGGACCGGAGCGTCATTGCGGGGCCTTGCCGAGCCTCGGCGTTGCGATGACAACTTTGCCTCCTCACGGGTGCCCAAAAACCCGGCGGAAGATCGTGTCGACCTGGGCGAAATGAAAGTCGAGGTCGAAATTGGCGGCAAGCTCTGCTTCGCTCAAATATTTGCGCACTTCCGCATCGGCCTCGAGCAGCGCCAGGAAATCGCCCTCGCCGCGCCAGGCCTTCATGGCGTTGCGTTGGACCAGGCGATAGGCGTCTTCGCGCGCAACCCCCTTTTGCGTGAGTGCGAGCAAGACGCGCTGGGAGTGAACGAGGCCGCCGAGGCGGTCGAGGTTTTTCCGCATGTTTTCAGGATAGACGATCAGCTTGTCGATGATCCCGGCGAGGCGGCCGAGCGCGAAATCGAGCGTTACGGTGGCGTCGGGTCCGATCATGCGCTCGACCGAGGAATGCGAAATGTCGCGTTCGTGCCAGAGCGCGACATTCTCCAGCGCCGGCGTCACATAGGCGCGCACCATGCGCGCGAGCCCGACCAGGTTCTCCGACAGCACCGGATTGCGCTTGTGCGGCATGGCGGAGGAGCCTTTCTGGCCTTCGGAGAA
>JBEKNW010000102.1:0-15912 GCA_049522435.1 Xanthobacteraceae bacterium | reverse complement strand
GCAAAGCGTATTTCCTCCAACTTCGCGTGGCTCAGCTTGCGACCGTCGATCTTCATGCGCCAAACAATAGCACAAAGCCGATCACACAACAACAAATAGTTGCGTACTTATGAACTGATTAAATAAAATTGCCCGCCCGGCACGGTCCAATATCCGTCATCAATCGATGGCCAACCCGGTACGCAACCCCCAATCAAACGCCTCGCTCCAATGTGCGGGTAGCGACAATTGAGGCTGCAGCAACACCGATGCACATCGCCAGAGCATCGATAATAAAATCGCTCAGACGCGCACGGCGACCGGGGACCAAGACTTGGACAAGCTCAATCGCTCCAGCGAAGATCACAAGCGCGACCATGATCAGACTGGGTCTGCGGCTGTAGAGGCCAAAGGCAAAGCCGTTGGCCGCAAAGATTATGAAATGTTCCACATTATGGGGCGCGCCGGTTTCCGGCCGCAACCAGGGGAACAAAGGACAGCACCGGAATAACGACTGCCAGGAACATAGCTCAGTGGCGGCCGCACCAGCGTTCGCCCCGAACCGGAATTTGCAAAAAGGAAATCGGCGGCTCCAGCAGTTCGCGGATCGTACTCATTTCGAGGCCGATTTTAACGATGACGTCGTGACGACGATTGTATTGCCCCACGCTCGCGGACTGTCATGACATTTGACATGGATCATGGTGCGGCGCGGCGAAAGGGAGAAGCATTCGGTTTGGAACCTATCCACCGAGTTGGGATTAATGCCATGGTCGCCACACGACAGGAGTTAAGAGCAATCGCACCTTTGACAGAAGTGTCGGCAGTCGATGCGAGTGCGCCGGCGAAGCAGATGCCGCCGGGCTCGCCAATGCGCATCGGCCGAAGAGCCACCGTCGGGGTCCGCACGAACCAGCCAAAAGATCGCGACTCTTATAGCATGACGGCCCTCGCGGACGTCACCGACCGCTCGCTGCATGCCGCCACTGCACGCTTTACCGGGGGGCTCTCGCCGGCCGCGCTCGTTGCCGCCTATTTGGACTGGGCCACGCATCTTGCCAACGCGCCGGGCAAGCGCCTGGCGCTCATCGACAAGGCGAAGCGCAAGGCGCTGCGGTTCGCAAACTATGCCTATCGCTATGGGATCGAGGGCGGCAAAACAGAATGCTGCATCGAACCACTGCCGCAGGACCATCGCTTCGGCAACGAAGAGTGGCAGAAATGGCCCTACAACTTCATCTATCAGACCTTTCTGCTGCAACAGCAATGGTGGCACAACGCGACCACGGGCGTGCGTGGCGTTTCGAAGCGGCACGAGGAGATGGTTGCGTTCGCCTCGCGTCAGATTCTCGACATGGTCGCGCCGTCGAACTTCCTGCTGACGAATCCCGAAGTCCTTCGGCAAACGATCATCACCGGCGGTCTCAACCTCGCGACCGGGCTGCAGAATTTCCTACAGGATTGGGAGCGCGCGGTCAGCGGCAAGAAACCGGTCGGGACGGAGAATTTCATTGTCGGCCGCGATGTCGCGGCGACACCCGGCAAGATCGTCTACCGCAATCGCCTCATCGAGTTGATCCAATACGCGCCGGCGACGGCCGAGGTGCGGCCGCAACCGATCCTCATCGTTCCCGCCTGGATCATGAAATATTACATCCTCGATCTCTCGCCGCACAATTCGCTGGTAAAATACCTCACCGAGCAGGGTTTTACTGTATTCATGATCTCCTGGAAGAATCCCGGGCCGGAAGATCGCGATCTCGGCGTGGAGGACTATCGAACGCTCGGCGTCATGAGCGCATTCGATGCGATTGGCGCGATCGTGCCAAATCAGAAACTGCATGCGGTTGGCTATTGTCTTGGCGGAACGCTGCTGTCGATAGCTGCGGCGGCAATGGCGCGCGACGGCGATGATCGGCTGGCGACGCTGACGCTCCTTGCCGCCCAGACCGACTTCACCGAGGCTGGCGAGATCATGCTGTTCATCGATGAGAGCCAGATCGCCTTCCTCGAAGACATGATGTGGGAGCAGGGATTCCTCGACAGCCGGCAGATGGCGGGCGCGTTCCAGATGCTGCGGTCGAACGATCTGGTCTGGTCGCACGTGATCCACGACTACCTGCTCGGTGGACGCCAGCGAATGACCGACCTGATGGCCTGGAATGCCGATGCAACGCGCATGCCCTACCGCATGCATTCGGAATATTTGCGCAAGCTCTTTCTCAATAATGATCTCGCGGAAAGCCGCTTCGTGGCAGCTGGCGAACCTGTCGCGCTCACCGAAATTCGGGCGCCGATCTTCGCCGTGGGCACCGAGCGCGACCATATCGCGCCGTGGCGGTCGACCTACAAGGTTCACTCGCAAGTAGAAACCGACGTAACGTTCTTGCTCACCAGCGGCGGCCACAATGCCGGCATCGTGTCGGAACCCGGTCACCCCGGGCGCAGCTTCCGGATCAGCACGCAGAGGCCGAACGATCATTACCTCGATCCGGAGAGGTTTTACACGGAGGCGTCGCGCAAGGATGGTTCGTGGTGGCCGGATTGGGTCGCCTGGCTCAGGGACCGCTCCGGCGCGGTGACGACGTTGCCGGCGATGGGCGCGCCTCAATCGGGAAACCCGCCGCTTGGCGACGCGCCGGGCACTTACGTGCTTGAGGAGTGAGTGCCACATCGCGAGGACAAAAATGAGAATACGAGAGGTGCATGCAACGGCAGCGATTATTGTCGGTGTGCTCATGACAGTCTTGGCGTGGACTGCCGCGGCGTCCGCCGCGCCGCAACAGCTCGATTGCGTCTTGACCGACACAGAGGCCAAACCGGGATCGGAAAACCGGCCGATTGTCGTGGTATTTGATGAAGACGGGAAGACCCTGACGGCCGAAGAGGGCGGTCGCAGTTACAGCTTCACAAAGGTATCAATCAGCAACGTGTCGATAAACGGCGATGATGATAGCGTCAGCCTCGGCATCGACCGATCCTCCTTCGGCATCGTGTGGCAGCAATATGGGACGGACAAGGTGCGCACCGAATATGGGCAGTGCCATCCAGCCCGGGCGCCTGCGTAATTGAGCAGTAAGTGCGGGGCGCTGTCGCTGCGCCGAAGCAGGGTTGCCGTTCGATGAACCGCGAGTTCGCAAAGGAACTAAAACTCGCCGGCTTTCCAATACCGGCCTACCGGGCCGGGCATCGATTCTATCCGCAGGAGACCAATACTGGATGGATGGACGCCGCGCGACGAGATGGGGTGACTCTCACTCATTACGACCTGGAAAATCGTCTGCAGGACATCAAGGACGGCCATTACTGTCCCAACCTTTCCGACCTCATAGAGGCCTGCGGCGACAGTTTTGCGCGTTTGTCTGTCGTGAAAACAATTTGGACGGCGGAAAGCGACAATCCGCCACAAATTGCAATGGGCGACAGTCCGGAAGAGGCCGTCGGGAGACTGTGGCTCGCGCTGAATAAGCTCAGGTCTTCGCCGATCCGGCCGTCTGCGCAAACGGGATGATCTGCGCCGGGGCGCAGCAGTTTGCCGAGCTTACTCATAGCGCAGCGCGTCGATTGGATTGAGGCTTGCCGCCTTGCGCGCGGGGTAATATCCGAAAAATACGCCAACCGTTGCGGAGAACAGAAAGCCGCCGACCACCGCCGTCAGCGACACCGGCGCAGTCCAGTGGAACAGCAGGGAGATCGCCGCGGAAACTGCGACGCCCATGACGATGCCGGCGAGCCCACCGCTGACGCTGAGAAAGATGGCCTCGGCAAGAAACTGCAGCAATACATGCAGCCGGCGTGCGCCGATCGCCATGCGCAATCCGATCTCGCGCGTGCGTTCGGTCACCGAGACGAGCAGGATGTTCATGATGCCGATGCCGCCGACGAGAAGCGAAATTGACGCCACGGCGGCAAGCAGAAGCGCCATGATGCGGCTGCTGCTCTCTGCGGTTTCGACGAACTGGCTCAGGTTGCGCACGTCGAAGTCGTTGACGGCGCCGGGCTTGATGCGATGGCGGCGAATGAGCGTGTCGCTCGCTTCGCGAATGGCGGTGTGCACCAGCGACTGACTCACCGCCTGCACGTAGATCTGGTTGGCAAAGCCGGTCAGTCGCGCCTGTAGATTGTACGGGTTGGGCCATGGCGGATAGGGCCAATTGAGCGGCGTTTGCGCCGTGGTCGGCGCCGCGACGCCAAGCACTTTGCGTTCGGCCGTGGTGAACGGCGTCATGACAAGATCGTCCTGATCCGTGCCGAAGACCGACTGGCCCTTGGCGGCCAGGACGCCGATCACCTGCAGCGGCACGCTCTTGACCAGGATCGAGGCGCCGATCGGGTTTTC
This sequence comes from Xanthobacteraceae bacterium, assembly GCA_049522435.1. Lineage (GTDB taxonomy): Bacteria > Pseudomonadota > Alphaproteobacteria > Rhizobiales > Xanthobacteraceae > BOG-931. The sequence goes on along the minus strand of JBEKNW010000102.1, from coordinate 11,594 downwards.
GCCGGGACTGAAGAGCTGGCGGTACACCGTTTGCCCGATGACGACGACGAGGTCGGCCTTGTTTTCGTCCTCGGCCGAGATGCCCCGTCCGGCGGCGATCTGCCAGTTCGTGATCGATGGATAGGTTGGGTTCACGCCCTGGATGGTCGTCGTCCAGTTCTGGTTGCTGTACTGCACCTGCCCGGTCTGGCGGATGACGTAGCCGACTTGCGCGACCGCGGGATCCTCGCGGCGAATGGCGCGAGCATCGGCAACCGTCAGCGTAGAGGCGCTGCCGAAGCCGGCACGGATGCCGCCCGAGGTCAGGGCGCCGGGCAGGATCACGACGACGTTGGTGCCGAGGCTCTCGATCTGCTTGCGGACCGCCTCGCTCGCGCCGTTGCCCACGGCGACCATGACGATGAGCGCGGCGACGCCGATGAACACACCGAGCATGGTCAGCGCCGAACGCATTTTGTTGCGTCCGATCGCCTGAGCCGCGGCGGCAAGGATCATGAGCGCGAAGGCCAAAAAGCCGCTGGTTCCAGGTGTGGCGGCGCTCGGCTTGGACGGGTGGAAGACGCTTTCAGCCTCGGCGGCCTCGGCGGCGGTTGCCGGTGCTGCCGGGTTGGTCACCCGTTCGTCGGAGACGATTTTGCCGTCACGCATGATCACGATGCGGTCGGCATAGGCGGCGACATCGGCCTCATGGGTGACGAGGACGATCGTGAGTCCTTGCTCGCGGTTGAACGAGCGGAGCGTCTCCATGATCTCGTGCGAGGTTCGCGTATCGAGATTGCCGGTCGGCTCGTCGGCGAGAAGGAGGCTCGGTGAATTGATCAAGGCGCGGGCGATGGCAACACGTTGCTGCTGGCCGCCGGAAAGCTGGCTGGGCGTATTGTACTCGCGATCGCCCAGGCCGAGCAGGCGCAGCGCCGCGCGGGCCCGTTCGAAGCGCTCCGCGCGACGCTTCGGCCCCGACGCGGCATAGTAGAGCGGCAGGGCGACATTCTCGATGGCGCTGGTGCGGGGCAACAGGTTGAAGCTCTGGAACACGAAGCCGAGGCGTTCGCTGCGGATGCGGGCGAGGTCCGGCTCGCGCAGCGCCGCGACATCGACTCCCTCCAAAAAGTAATGGCCGCTGGTCGGCTGGTCGAGGCAGCCGAGAATGTTCATGAGCGTCGATTTGCCCGAGCCCGACGAGCCCATGATGGCGACGAATTCGCCGGGCTGGACGGTGAGGCTGATGCCGCGGAGCGCTTCAACCTTGACATCGCCGATGACGAACGTGCGAGCGACATCCTCGACCTTGATCACCGGCTCGTCGCTTGCGGATCCTCGCATGGCATTGGGCACTATCTCAAAGGCGCGGCGGCAACAGACTGGACTGGCCGCCCGCCTGACCGCTGCTTTCGGTGGTGATGACCTGATCGCCTGGATGGAGATCGCCGCTGACGATTTCCGTAAAGTTGTCGTCGCTCAGACCGGGAACGACGGTGACCGCAACAGGTTCACCGTTGCGCAACGCCCACACCTGCGGCGGTCTGCCGCCCGGCGTCGCAGCACCTCTGGCTTCAGCCGCTGAAAGGCCGCCCGGCACATATCGCAGCGCCTGGTTCGGCACGCGGAGCACGTCGTTTCTTTGATCGATAATGATCGTGGTGGACGCGGTCATGCCCGGTACCAGCGCCAGATCGCTGTTATCGACGCCGATCACGACGTCGTAGGTGACGACGTTCTGCACTGTCTGCGGCGACTGACGCCTCTGAGTCACGCTGCCTTGGAAGACCCGCTGCGGAAAGGCATCGACGGTAAAAGTGGCCTTGTCGCCTTCCTTGACCCCGCCCATGTCGGCTTCGCTGGTGTTGGTGTCCACCTCCAGCTGCTTGAGGTCCTTGGCGATGAGAAACAGAGTCGGCGTCTGGAAGCTGGAGGCTACGGTCTGCCCGCCGGTGACATTGCGGGACACCACGGTGCCGTCCACGGGCGAGATGATGTCGGTGTAGTCGAGATTGAGCTTGGCGCCTTCCACTAACCCCTGGTCGAGCTTGACGGTCCCTTCGTCCTGGTTGACGATATAGGCTTGGTCCTCGGCCTGCTGGCGCGCAATCGAGTTCTGCTCAGCCAGCTTTTGATAGCGCGCGAGATCGATACGGGCCTCGTCGAGCATCGCCTGATCGCGCAGCAGCTGGCCGTTATATTGGTCGAGCGTTGCCTGATAGGGGCGCGGATCGATCTTGGCGCAGACCTGGCCCGCCCTCACTTGCGTGTTGTAGTCGCAGTAAAGGTTCTGAATGACACCGGAGTCGTAGGCTCCGACAATGATCGTGAGCACCGGATTGACGGTTCCGGTGGCCGTCGCGGTGCGGGTGATGGTGCCGTGCGCGGCGGGCACCGTGACGTACTGCACCGGCGTGGTGCGATGCATGCTCCACCACGCCAAGCCGACGGCTGCGGCAAGAACAAGCAAAGCGACAGCGAACCAGCGGCTCCGGACTTCGATCCGGCGCCAAGCCAGCTTCTTTGCTGTCGGTGGCGGTGAAACCTGCAGCAAGAGGGTCTCGTTCCAGCTTCTTTGTTTCGTCAGTCGAACTGGGGCAAGCATGCCGCAAAGCGTGGCGCCCGCGTTGATTTACCTCAAAGCCGCCCGTGCCGCGCCGACGCTCTTAATTGACCTCTACGGCCGCCCCAGCGCGTTGGGTCTACACCCTGAAACAGCCGCCTGCGCATCCAATCACACGACACGTCCGGGGATTTCGATTTCGTTCCTGCGCGCTCGGCGCTTGCGCATGGATCAACAACGTCCTATGTGTTCGTCCTTCGAGTTTCGGTCGAACGACTTGGACTTGCCGCGAACAGCGCGCCTGACTGACGACCTTCCCCAAAACTTCGAATCAACCGGCTACGCTTACGCGCGGTCTGTCAACACGCCTACCCAGAGAAAGGGCTCCCATGAACAAGGGAACCGTAAAGTGGTTTAACAACCAAAAAGGCTTTGGCTTCATTCAGCCGGACGGCGGCGACAAGGACGTTTTCGTGCATATCAGCGCCGTCGAACGCGCCGGCATGAGCACCCTCAACGAGGGGCAAAAGGTCTCTTTCGACATCGTCACGGATAAGCGGACGGGCAAATCGGCTGCTGATAATCTTCGCGCCCTTTAAAGCGGGCGAGCACCATTTGCCCACGGCGGAGCGCCATGCTGCCCGGACAAGCGCCGGGCCTTTACCAGCACCTGGATCGGGTGTGCGGTCGGTCTACCGGCCGTCAGGCGTACGCAAGCCGAACCAGGCATCGCGGACCTGGTTATAATGCACCGACGGATCGTAGATTGAGACCGGCAGTCGAAGCTCTTTGGCCGACAGCCGGCCGACCGCCGACAAGAGACTGTAGGAGGCGACGACGCGGTCGTGTTGCGCGACGATCATGCTGACGCGCGCATTCACCAGAGCCTGCTCCGCATTGAGCACGTCGAGCGTCGTGCGTTGCCCGGCCTGGGCCTCGTTGCGCACGCCTTCCAGCGCCCGCTCGGAGGCGTCGTTCTGGCGCACCGCGGCCTCGATCTGCGCCTTCGCCGCTTGCAGCTGGCCCCAGGCTTGAACCACGTTGGCCCGTGCCTGGTCGCGCACTTGATCGACATTCAACCGCTCCTGACCGACCGTCTCCTTGTCCAGGCGGATCGCCGAATATTCCGCGCCGCCTTGGTAGAGCGGAACCGAGAGATTGAGCATCACCGTTCCGAGGAACAGATTGGGCGTGAGGATATTGGAATAAGTTTGCTGTTGAACGCTGCCCTGAAGCGCGAGCGTCGGCCACAGCGCGCCTTCCGCGAGTTTCACTTGCAGCTGCGCGACGTCGACGCCGTACAACGCCGCGGTCACGGATGGATTCTCAGCGGAACCGACGCCGATCGCGGCGCTCAGCGTGGTCGGCGCGAGCCGATCCACCGGAGAGGCCGGAGCGAGGTTGGCCGGCTCGATTCCGATGATGCGCCGATAATTGGCCCGCGTCGTCATCAGCGTGGACTCCGCCGCGTGCAGGTTGGCTTCGCCGGCTGCCAATTGCGCCTCGGCCTGGGCGACATCGGTCGACGTCACCTGGCCGGCGGAGAAACGATTCTTCGTATCCCTCAGCGTGCGCTGCAAAACACGAATATTGTTCTGCTGTACTTCGAGGTTCGCGGTGTCGCGCGACATGTCCATGTAGGCCGTCGCGGCCGATAGCAGTACCGACTCTTCCATGATCCGCAGCGTCTCGCGCGCGGCGGAGACCTGGCTCTCGGCCTTGCGGACCTTATTGGCAGTTTGTTCGCCGTTGAAGAGCGTCTGCGCGCCGGTGAACCCGACCGCCCACGGGTCGGTGTAACCTTTGATCGTGTACGATACACCGTTCGGTAACCCGGGCGGAATCGGCGGAATAACTCCCGTCGTGTTGGTATATTGTCTTGCGACCGAGGCCGTCGCCGAGAGGGTAGGCCGATACCCGGAAAGTGCTTGCGCCACGCCTTCGTCGTTCTGGCGGACGATGGCCCGCTGCGCGTTGAGTTGCGGATTGCCCTCATAGGCTCGCGCCAGCGCCGACTCCATTGTTTCCGCGGCAAGTTCGGGCGGCGCGGCGACGACGAGCGCAAGGGCGACCAGGACCGTTGCCGCTATCGCGCGCTGAACCCGTCCTGCTGGCGGGGATTGCGACCGTTTTCGGGCCCCGGGAACGATAACTCTACGCCTCACAATCAGCCCCAATCTGCGCGGCGAAACCTTAACGTGGGCGCATCTGGGTTACAAGGTTCGGGGCAATCGCCCGGTCATTCGTCACCGGCGCGGCCAACGGATGCGGGCCGCGCCAGCAGCCGCAGTTCCCTTAAGCCCAGCGAAAGTGCGGCGAGAAAGAGCGGAAGAACGAAGTAGAGAGCGCGGAAAGTCAACAGCGCCGCCAAAAGCTCCTCCCTCTGAAATTGGGCCAGCCCGACGAGCATCGTGGCCTCGATGACGCCGAGCCCTCCGGGTGCGTGGCTGACGGTTCCTAAGAGCGTGGCGGTTAGAAAAATGACGAGCACGGTCACGAAGTCGGCTGTTGGGCTCGACGGCAATAGCGCGTACATCGCGAGCGTCACCAGCACGAGATCCATCGCTCCGATCAAAATCTGCAGCAGCGTGAACCGCAGATTGGGCAGGACAATGCGCCAGCCGGAGCGGCCGATGCTACGCGGCTGCGGGGCGAGCCAGATCAGATAGCAGGCGACGCCGAATAATCCCGCCAGTCCGATTGCCCGGTTGATCCACGACGGCAGGTGATCGATGGCGCTTGCGGCTTCCGGCGCGTATGCTGTCGCGCCCCCGAGCAAGAGCGCGTTGCCGAGCCAAAAAGTCATTCCGGTGACGAATGCGATCTTGGCGATGTCGACGACGGTCAAGCCCCAGCCCGAATAGATGCGCAGTCTGACCAGGCCGCCGGTCAAAACGGCTGCGCCAAGAGAGTGGCCGATCGTGGAACTGGTGAAGCTCGCCAGCGCGGCAACGGTGTAGGGGACCTTGTGCCGGCCGATCGTGCGCAGCGCGAAGAGATCGTAGAAGGTCAGCGTCACATAGCCGGCGACGACAAACGCGCTGGCGATCGCGATTCTTGGTATCGATTGCGCTTCGATCGCGGCGACGACTTTGCCGAAGTCGATGTCGCGCAGCAGCAAATAAAGCGCAAAAACAGCCACGGCGAGGATCAACAGGCTGATCGCTGCGCCAATCGTGCTGCGGCCGAGCCTGGAGATGATCGTCTGCGCGATGCTGCTCGTCACGTCTGGTATCGGCGTGCGGCGATGAATTCCCCCGACAACAACGCCCTCACGCGGTTCGCGGCTGCAAGTTCTCATTCGATTGTAACAGCAGTGTTACGAACCGAAGCAATTTGCAAGGGCTCGCGGCCGCCACCGTCACACGATTGCGACATGAAATGGCAATTATTGTCGCATGCGATTCGGAAATACGACAGCCGGGCGGCCGCGGCCGCGAAGAGCCCAATGAAAGTCCTGGTCGCGACCGACGCCTGGCACCCGCAGGTCAATGGTGTCGTGCGCACGCTGGGCTCGCTGGCGCGCGCCGCCAGCAAGCTTGGTGTGGCGATCGATTTTCTCTCGCCGGAAGGCTTTCGCACCTTCCCGGTGCCGACCTATCCCGGCTTGCGGCTCGCCTTGCCAAGCCGGCGGCGGATCGCCGAGCGCATCGAAGCGGCGCGGCCGGACGCCATTCATATCGCGACCGAAGGGCCGATCGGTTTCGCCGTACGCGCCTATTGCCGCCGGCGCGGCCGGCCGTTCACGACGAGCTATACGACACGGTTCCCCGAATATATTTCGGTTCGCTCGCCGATCCCGCAGGAGTGGATCTATGCGACATTGCGATGGTTCCACGCCGACGCAACCGTGACCATGGTGTCGACGCCCTCGCTCATGAGCGAGCTCGGCCAACGCGGCTTCACCAATCTGGGCATGTGGACCCGCGGGGTGGACGTCGATCTGTTCAGGCCCGACCGTGCCATCGATCTCGGCTTCCCGCGCCCAATCTTCATGACCGTGGGCCGGGTCGCCGTCGAAAAGAATCTCGAGGCGTTTCTATCGCTCGAACTGCCCGGCACCAAGGTCGTCATCGGCAGCGGGCCGCAGCTGGAGAAGCTCAAACGCAGCTTTCCCGACGCAAAATTCCTCGGTCCGTTGGATAACGGAATCCTCGCCGCTCATGTCGCGGCGGCGGACGTCTTCGTCTTTCCAAGCCGCACGGACACCTTCGGCATTGTGCAGCTCGAGGCGCTCGCGAGCGGCGTTCCCATCGCCGCCTTTCCGGTCACCGGCCCGAAAGACGTGGTCGGCGACAATCCCATCGGTGTTTTGCACGAGGACCTCGGCCGCGCCTGCATCGAGGCCTTGCGGATTTCCCGCGACGCCTGCCGCAAATTCGCGCTCGACTGCTCGTGGGAGAACAGCGCCCGCCAATTCCTTGGCCACGTCCGCAAGGTGGCCGGCGGCAACAGTCGCGAACTCGAAATGGCGATGACGATCACGGAAACCGCCCCTGGCTGAGGCGGGCGCGGCGCGGATGCTTTGGCGGTGGTGCCGGCTGCAACAAAAGGATCATGTATGACCAGTCTCTCGCATGCGGAACTCGACAAACAGACGGTCACCAAGGCCTATGCACGATGGGCGCCGGTCTATGATCTGGTATTCGGGGCGGTTTTTGAGCGCGGCCGGCACGCCGCCATCGCGGCCGCCGAGCGCGTCGGCGGGCGCATTCTCGAGGTCGGGGTCGGAACGGGTATATCGCTGCCGCACTATTCGAAAGAGTGCCGCCTTTGCGGCGTCGACATATCCGAGCCGATGTTGCGCAAGGCGCAGGATCGGGTCGCCGAGTTCCGACTGAGCAACGTCGAGGGGCTTTGGGTGATGGACGCCGAGCAGCTGTCCTTTCCCGATGACTCCTTCGATGTGGTCGTCGCGCAATATGTGGTCACCACGGTGCCGAACCCGGAGGCAACGCTCGACGAGTTCGCCCGCGTTCTGAAGCCGGGCGGCGAGATCGTGCTGGTCAGTCGCGTCGGGGCCGAGGCGGGATTAAGGCGGGCCCTGGAGCACTGGTTTGCGCCGGCGGCGCGCAAGCTCGGCTGGCGCACGGAGTTTTCTTTCGAGCGCTACGCGCGATGGGCGGAGCGAACCGAAGGCGTACGCCTCGTCGAGCGGCGCGCCATGCCGCCGCTGGGGCATTTTTCGCTCATTCGTTTCGCCAAGGACGGCGGAACGGGCTCGGCGCGCGAGAGTTTTCCGCAACAGAGCTATTTAGCGGCACGGGCTGCGCGCTGATTACTGCGCCGTCGCGACCGGCAATCCCTCCGGGGGGCATTCGCCTTCCTGTCACAGGGGGTTCACCGAATCGCCATACGCAGAGCAGATAATCTCACGACGGGGGGGCCAGATGGACAGTTTTCTCGAGGCTTTGCGGAGCCAACGCTGGGACGATCATCGCTACTATCACCACAGCCGGATCAATCAGTCGCTTCACTTCGTCAGTGCCCTCAGCTTTCTGTTTTCCTATGTGATGATTTTCAGGGATCCGGCGATATCCGCGCTGGCCGGTTGGCTCGTGGCGATGACGACCCGGCAGTCCGGGCACTTTTTCTTCGAGCCCAAGGACTACGACGTGGTCAATCATGCCAGCCACGAATACAAGGAGCGCATCAAGGTCGGCTACAATTTGCGCCGCAAGGTCGTGCTGATGACGATCTGGGTGCTGTCGCCGCTTCCGCTCTATTTCAATCCGACGTTCTTCGGCATCTTCACACCGAGTGCGAACAAGACCGATTTTATCCGCCACGTCGGGGAGATTTGGCTTGCCGTCGGCATTGGCGGGGTTCTGTTCCGAACGGTCCAATTGTTCGTGATCAAGGACGTGCAGACCGGATTGGTATGGGCCACCAAGATACTCACCGATCCGTTCCACGATATCAAACTCTACCACAAGGCGCCGCTCGCTCTCTTGCGCGGCGAATTGATCGATCCCGGCATCCGCGCCGAGTGGGACGAGGAGGAAGCCGAAGAGGCGCACCACCTCACGTGAGCGCGGCGAACCCGACCTTTTGCCGCTCATTCCCGCGCAAGCGGGAATCCAGCCCGGACCGCGAGCAAAGAACTGGGTCCCCGCTTTCGCGGGGACGTGCGGAAGCTGAATCGATCAATCAGATTTCGTTTAATGCTTGCGCCGGTCGCGCGCGGAAAACAATCGGTGGGCGATCATTTCCTTGAGGACTGCCCGCTTGATCGATTTGTTGGTCAGCGCAGGATTGCTCCACCACCACCCGTCCTGCTGCATGGCTCTCGCCGCCGCGACGAAACGGTCCGCCACCGCGTCGAATTCGGCGTCGGTGTAATTGAGGCTGAAAATGATGCGGCCCGTCCCGACCCAGCTCAGCGCCAGCCCTTCCGCGCGCAGATAATATTGCAGCATCCAATTGTAGCGCGACGGCTGCGTGTAGCAGACCGTCCATATCGAGGACATGTTGGCGATTTCGACGGGCAGCGAGGCCTCGCCCAGGCGCGCGTTAAGCCGCCGCGCTCGCTCGTTCCAGATCCGATCGAGGTCGCGGTAGAGCGCTTGTCCCAGCGGCGTCTGCAGATGGCGCAGGAATTCGTTCATCGCCGCCATCACGTAAGGATGCGAATTGAAAGTGCCGCGGGCAAAGCAGATGTCGGCCGGGCGGTCGTCGCGAAAACGCTTCATCAGCTCGCTGCGTCCGCACACGACGCCGATCGGGAGCCCGCCGCCGAGCGTCTTGCCGTAGGTGACGAGATCGGCGCGAACGCCGAAATAGTCCTGCGCGCCGCCCGGCGCCAGACGAAAGCCGACGAACACCTCGTCGAAGATGAGGACGATGTCGTGCTCGTTGCAGACCGTCCGCAGGCGCTGCAGCCAATCGGCATAGGCCTCCTTGTCGAAATGCGCGTGCCGCCCGCTGTCGAGCAGCGCGGCATCGCTCGGCGCCGACGCGTTCGGATGCAGCGCCTGCAGCGGGTTGACCAGCACGCAGGCGATGTCGCGCCGCGTCCGCAGCACGTGCAGCGAATCCTCGGACATCTCCCGGAGCGTGTAGGTCTCATGGGCCGGCAGCGGATTGCCGATGCCCGGTTGCACGTCGCCCCACCAGCCATGGTAGGCGCCGCAAAACCGCACCAGGTGCGATCGCCGCGTGTGGTAGCGCGCCAGCCGCACCGCCTGCATCACCGCTTCGGTGCCCGACATGTGGAACGAAACCTCCGCCAGGCCGGAAATCTCCTTCAAGAGCTTCACGTTCTCGGCGACCACAGGATGATAGGCCCCCAGCACGGGGCCGAGCTCGCGTACATGCAAGACGCCGCGCTCGATCGCTTCCTTGTAGAAGTCGTAGCCGAAGACGTTCACGCCGTAGGAGCCGCTCAGATCGTAGAAGCGGTTGCCGTCGAGATCGGTAACGGTCACGCCGTCGCTCGATTGCATGAACGCGGCGGCGGGCAGGTGCGTCCGCAGATAACGGCTATATTGGAACGGCACCCGGTAGGCGTCGGTGAATTGCAGATCGGAGATGCTGTTTGCGACTTCCGCGGTGCAGCGGATGGTCGCGGCAAAGCGTGTCTTGTAGAGCGCGGAAAGCCGGTCGAATCCGGCGCGGCGGCGCGCCGTTATTTCTGCGGGCGCATTGTCGGAGCAAAAGAACCGCGTCTCATCATAGTCGTAGAACGGCACAAAGGCGGCGAGGCGACGGGCGAGCCGGGCATGGCCGGCGAGCGAGGCGTGCTTCGCTTGCGAGAGGTCGAACCGCCGCCGCAATTTCAGCAGCGAGGTCGCGAGCGCCGCACCGCCGACCCCATAAAGCGCCAATGTCGTTGTAGCCCAAGTCGTCATGGCCCATCGCATCGAATCGGGGTTTACCCGCCGGAGTTGACAGCGCCATGACGGTTCGCTCCCAGCTGCTCCGCGTGCTCGAGCGGGAAGATATCAATTTCCTGCTCACCAACCGCATCCCGCGCCGGCTCGCCACGCAGTTCATCGGCTGGTTCAGCCGCATCGAACAGCCGCTCATTCGCGATCTTTCGATCGGCGTTTGGCGGCTCTTTTCCGGCCTCGACCTGCGGGAGGCGAAGAAGACGCAATTCCGCAGCATGCACGATTGTTTTATTCGCGAACTCAAGGACGGCGCCCGCCCGATCGACGGCCGGGCGGACATCCTGGTCAGTCCATGCGACGCGATCGTCGGCGCCTGCGGCGCGATCGCCGGCACCGATCTCTACCAGGCCAAGGGATTCCCCTATACGCTCGAAGAGCTGCTCGGCGACGGCGATCTCGTCGAGGCTCACCGCGACGGCCGCTACGTTACGCTGCGGCTCACCTCGAGCATGTATCACCGCTTCCATGCGCCGCACGATTGCCGCATCGATCAGGTGATTTACTTCTCCGGCGATACCTGGAACGTCAATCCGATCGCGCTCAAGCGGATCGAGCGGCTGTTCTGCAAGAATGAACGCGCGGTGGTGCGCACCAAGCTCACGGCGAGCGGCGATCCGGTGACCCTGGTCGCCGTCGCCGCCATCCTGGTCGCGAGCATTCGCCTGAATTGTCTCGATATTGTCCTGAACCTCCAGCACCACGGGCCCAGCGTCATGGCCTGTGATGCGTCGTTCCGCAAAGGCGAGGAGCTGGGCAGGTTCGAGCACGGCTCGACGATCATCGTCTTTGCGCCGAAAAACTTTTCGCTGTGCGATCACGTCCGCGAAGGCGCCACCATTCGCGTCGGCGAGCCGCTGATGCGGCTGCGGTGAGGCGGACGGCCTTGCCGCAACCGTGATGCACGCCGACAAGGTGATCGAATGAAGAGAGCGGTTTGATCATTTGGCACATCGCCGCACGGAACTCATGGCCCGTCCGGTTTCGCGGCATTGCGGAAGTAGATCGCCACATGGCATTGATCGACTCGGTCGCGAGTGACCATCTCGGAAGCTGAGTGTGCATCGCAGCAATCGAGAGAAATTTGTTTTTGCACAGCGCGAAGAGCAATCCTGGTCTAGAGGGACTTTTTTGGGGCGCCGCTCGATCACGCCGTCGGAGGG
>JBEKNW010000101.1:0-15919 GCA_049522435.1 Xanthobacteraceae bacterium | reverse complement strand
CGCCGGCCGACAATACCAAGCTCGAGGACGGCGAGGATGCCGGCAACGAGGACTTGACGCCGCTGCTCGTGTTCCGCGCCGGTTCGCAGCAGCCGAAGGCGGTTCTGCTCTCGCTCGTCTCTCGACTCGAGGAGATCGATTGCCGCCGAATTGAAATCTCCGACGGCCGCCATCTCGTGCAATATCGCGATCAGCTCATGCCGCTGCTGCGCATCGACACGCAGACCGGCATCAAAAAGGACGGCGCGCAGCCGATCCTGGTGTTCTCCGATCATGGCCGCTCCATGGGCCTCGTCGTCGACGAGATCGTGGACATCGTGGAAGAGCGGCTCGACATCGAGGTGGCGAGCGAACGTCCCGGAGTCCTCGGCTACGCCGTGTTGAAAGGGAGCGCGACCGAGATCATCGACATCGGCCATTTTGTCCCGCAGGCCTTCGCGGACTGGTTCCGCTGGCGGGACCTGCCGATGGCGCAGCTCACGCGCAAGATCCTGCTGGTCGACGATTCGGCCTTTTTCCGTGACATGCTCGCGCCCCTGATCAAGGCCGCAGGCTATCAGGTCGTCGCGTTCGCATCGGCGGCGCAAGCGCTCGCGGCGATCAGGGCCGGCACGCGGGTCGATATCGTCGTCACCGATATCGAGATGCCGGACATGGACGGTTTCGAACTGGCCATGGCGTTGCGCGAAAATCCGAGCACGGCCGCTACTCCCATCATCGCGCTCTCGGCCATGGTCTCGGCCGATGCAATCGAACGCGGACGGCTGGTCGGATTCCACGATTTTGTCGCCAAGTTCGATCGAACCGGCCTCATCGCGGCGATCAAGGAGCAGAGCGCCGACCTCCATCGGGCGGCATGAAACAGCCAGAGACAGCAATGCACGACAATACCGATTTCACCGAATTCGTCACCTTCACGATCGCCGGTCAGATCTTCGGTCTGCCGATCGCGCGCGTCCAGGACGTATTCAAACCCACGCGTATCACGCGCGTGCCGCTCGCCGCAGCGGAGATTGCCGGCGTGCTCAACCTGCGCGGCCGCATCGTGACGGCGATCGATATGCGCAGCCGGCTCGATGTGAAGAGGCGCGAAGATGGCGACGCGCCGCTGGCGATCGGCATCGAAGCGAGGGGCGAATCGTTCGGCCTTCTGGTCGATGCGGTGGGCGAGGTGCTCAAGCTGCCGGTCACGGAACGCGAGCCCAATCCGATCAATCTCGACCGCAAGCTCGCCGCCGCATCGGCCGGCGTCTACCGGCTCGATGGTCAGCTGCTCGTCGTGCTCGACATCGATCGGGTGCTGGACCTGCGCGCCGAGGCGGCGGCCTGAGCAAAGCGGGCACCGGGATGCAGGGCATGGAATCCGACGAAACATCGAAGCGGGGGATTTCCCCGCGAAGCGTGGAGTGAGGACACAATGAAGACGTGCTTGGTGGTCGACGATTCGAGCGTCATCCGCAAGGTGGCGCGGCGAATTCTTGAAGGGCTCGAGTTTCAGATCGCGGAAGCGGAGAACGGCGAAGAGGCGATTGAAGCGTGCCGCAGGCAAATCCCGGACGCGATTCTGCTCGACTGGAACATGCCGAAAATGGACGGCTATGAATTCTTAAGGGTGCTGCGTCGTCTGCCCGGCGGCGACAAGCCGAAGGTGGTGTTCTGCACGACCGAGAACGATGTCGCTCACATCGCGCGGGCGCTGCATGCCGGGGCCAATGAATACATCATGAAACCCTTCGACAAGGACATCGTCGAGGCCAAGTTCCAGGAAGTCGGACTGCTCTGAGCACCCAACGCGGCGGTCGCTTGTCGAGTTGGAGAATGTCCCGAGTGCCGAAGTCGAGTGCCGAAAGTCGGAGTACCATGAGTATCGTCCGTGCCGCCGCGAGCCCAGCGACCGCCGTCGACCGGCCGATCCGAGTCATGGTCGTCGATGACGCGATCGTCGCACGCCGCCTGTTGACGCGCTGGATCGACGCCGAACCGGACCTGACGGTCGCGGCATGCTTGCGCACCGGACGCGAGGCGGTCGAACAGATCGAAGACAGCGATGCTGACGTCGTTGTCCTCGACGTCGACATGCCGGAGCTTGACGGCATTTCGGCGCTGCCGCTGCTGCTCGAGAAGAAGCGCGACCTGGTGGTGATCATGGCTTCGACGCTCACGCGCCGGAGCGCCGAAATCAGCCTGCGGGCGCTGTCGCTCGGCGCCGCCGACTATGTTCCGAAGCCCGAGGCCGCGCCCGATGCCAGCACATCGGCGGCGTTCCATCGCGAACTGATCGAGAAAATCCGCAATCTCGGCCGTCGCGGCCGCTCGTTGGCGCGCCAATGGCGGCCGGGTCCGGCTCCGATCCGGCCGTTGCCGGCGCCGCGGCGGCGCGACAGCGTGCCGCTGCAGCCCGAGACCCCCGCATTCAGCCTGCGGCCGTTCGCGCTCGCCGTGCCGCGGGTGTTGCTGATCGGTTCCTCGACCGGCGGGCCGCAGGCGCTCACGGCCTTGATCGGACAAATCGGCGCCACGAGCGAGCGGGCGCCGATTTTAATCACCCAGCACATGCCGGCGACCTTCACCACGGTTCTCGCCGAACATCTGACGCGCGTCAGCGGCCGTCGCGTGCTCGAAGCGGTGCAGGGCGAAGTGGTCGTTGCCAGCAGCATCTATGTGGCGCCGGGAGGCCGCCATATGCGCGTCGTGCGCGGCCGCGACGGTCCCTTGGTCGCGCTCGGCGATGACCCGCCGATCAATTTCTGCAAGCCGGCGGTGGATGCGTTGCTCGCCTCGGCGGCTGAGGTATGGGGCGCAGGCAGTCTCGCGCTCGTTCTCACCGGCATGGGCTGCGACGGCACGCGCGGCGCCGCCGAGATCGCGGCGGCCGGCGGCAGCGTGATCGCCCAGGATGAAGCGACCAGCGTGGTGTGGGGCATGCCGCGGTCGGTCGCGCAGGCCGGCTTGTGCTCGGCCGTGCTCCCGCTCGGCCAGATTGCCGCAAAGATCAATCGCCTGTTCTCCGGAGATCGCTCGTGACGCCGCTCGACTACGATTTTTTGCGCCAACGCCTCAAGGAGCGCTCGGGCCTCGTGCTCTCCGCCGATAAGCAATATCTGGTCGAGAGCCGGCTCCTGCCCGTCGCCCGCAAGGCCGGCCTCGGCAGCCTCGGCGAACTCGTGGCTGCGCTCAAACGCGGCAATGCCGACGCGCTCATGACGACGGTCGTCGAAGCCATGATGACCAACGAAACGTTCTTCTTTCGCGACAAGACGCCGTTCGAGAACTTCCGCTCGACGGTCCTGCCGGCGCTCATTGCGGCGCGCCGGACTTCGCGCACCATTCGCATTTGGTGCGCGGCCGCCTCAACCGGCCAGGAGCCCTACTCGCTGGTCATGTCGCTGAGAGAGATGGAACGCAATATCGCCGGGTGGCGCATCGATGTGATTGCGACCGACCTTTCCAACGAGGTGCTGGAAAAGGCGCGGCAGGGAATCTACAGCCAGTTCGAAGTGCAGCGCGGGCTGCCGATCCAGCTGCTGATCAAGTATTTCACCCAAGTCGGCGACATGTGGCAGATCGCGCCCGAGGTTCGGGCCATGGTCAAATACCAGCAGCTCAATCTGTTGTCCGATTTCTCCCGCCTCGGCATGTTCGATCTGATCTTCTGCCGCAACGTGCTGATCTATTTCGACCAGGAGACGAAGATCAACCTGCTCAACCGCCTCGCTCAGGTCATCGCCGGCGATGGCTACCTCGTGCTCGGTGCGGCGGAGACCGTGGTGGGGCTCACCGACAGCTTCAAGATCGTGGCGGAAGCGCGCGGCCTCTATGCGCCGAACCCCCGCGCGTCGAGGCCGTCGGCTGCCGCTGGCGGAAAGCCCGGTCCGCGCCTGATCGCGGTGAATGGCGGGCGGTGAGGTTTCATTTTTCCGCCCCCGCGAAAGCGGGGGAGGGGGACCGCCCGACCCGTCCGCCGAAGCGCGCAGCGCGAAGGGGGAAGGGCGGTGGAGGGGGCGTGCGGCGAGGAGGATTATCTCACCGCCGACGCCCCTTCGACCGTCTTGAGCCTACAACCGGGCGGCGCTTCGCGCCGACCCGGTAGCTCCATGCCGGCTGCTTGCCTAAGGCGGAATTCATCGTCGGGCGCGATAGCACTACTGCGTCAGAAAACTCGGCGCTGCCAGCTGTGCCCTCTCCCCTTGCGGGAGAGGGCGGCGCCGGCCTTTCAACAAACACGGTTGGGTGAGGGGTGCGGCCCCGACCCCTCACCCATCTTTGTCGTTGAACCGCCGAGCAGCCCTCTCCCGCAAGGGGAGAGGACACGCATACAAGCGCCCCGAATTTTCTGACGCAGTAAGAATAGAATAGGGCAGCGTATGGCGCGGAGCGGAGATGACTCATTGGAAAGACGGCGGAATACGCTTCGCTATTGCGCCCTACGGCCCTGCGCGATCCGACGGCAGGAACCAGCCTTTGCCGGTGTGCCTCACGACACCCGCAGCAGCCAGAAGTCTCAAGCCGCGCTCGACGCGGCGCGAGCCACGCGCGCCGTCGCGGAAGTGCTGCGCAATGTCCTTTGCGTGCGCCGGCTTGCCGATCACGCGCAAAGTCTGACGCAAGGTCGCAATTAGGTCGGCATCGTCCTTCGGAAGTTCTGGTGTTTGAGCCTCCGCGATTTCCAACTGGGCCTCGATCTGCTCTTCTTTCGTAGCGTGCACTTTCGCGCGCGCAGCCTGATATTCGGGGCGTAACCAGCGGATGATGCCGCGGTTTTCCTCCTCGGCACGTTCCTTATTCAGCGCGACGAGGCGAGAAAGAATCTCTTCGTCAGGAAGGTCGGTCGGCCAGCCATAGGCTTCAGCCACGGCGGCGTCGATATTGTTGTGCAGCTCGTGGATCACACTGACGCAGCCGGCATCGTGGACCGTCTTCTCACTCTCATCCAGCGGCTCGCCCGATTTGAGCTTTTCTCGAACGTTGTAGAGCTTGGTCAGGTTGAGAAAATCGTGTTCGGCGAGCACTCTCTTTCGTAACGCGTCCAGCTCTTCGCCGATGGAACCGATAAGCTCCTTTTGCGCATCCTTAGCAGCAGGAAAGGGAAATCTTACAGCGCAGTTCGTATTGTAGACTGGAGTGTTTGCTTTTCCTGCACGGCCACCAACCCGCAGCGTGAATATCTCGTGAATGGTTGATGAGAGAACTGCGAGATTAAAGCTGTCGTCCGATGCAAATACCCGAAGCTTCTGATCCGGCAGGACGTCGCCATCGATAAATACGAAATAGCGTTGTGGAGAATTCTCAAGCGTTACAATAAATCGCTTAAGATTTTTCAACGCATCTCTCATTTCGGCTCGATTGGCTTCAAAAAGCCAGAATTCTCGACGCAACCGTTCATTGCGTTCGCCAGCCCTTTCTGGTTTGACGAAATCAATAAGATACTGGTATGCACGGGGTTGCCGGATCCGAATGTCGTTTTCAGACATGCCAAAAAAATCGAGCGCGAAAAGTCCACGCCAACGCTGGCCGACATCATGACCATTGAAAATGACGGGCGCGAACCTTTTTCGATCATCAGCCGAAAAAAGCGCATTCCGCGTCCTTGCATCAATGTGTAGTTTTCGCGAATACGGCTTCACGCCAGCGTGACAAAGAAATGCATTAGATTGTAGATCGCTTAGTACGTCGACATCCAGATCGTCGGATAGGTCAGGGTTAATTGATAGGACCCGGCGCTCGATGTAGGTTTCGAGAGTCTTAGATGTCTTTGATCTCACCAGATCATGATCCGGTGCGAAGACTAGCCTTGGGGCTTGTACGTGTCTCGCAATCGTTACAAAACATACTCGCACTGCAGCATGCTGCGGCCCATCGGGCCAGTCGTGATCAGGGATTGCAAAAGCAATCTCCCATCCACGCTTTAGAGCATTCCTGAATACAGCGTTATTCTGAGTCATTCGTAATCGACTCGTGGAAATGAACCCAATTCGTTGTGGGGCGATTTGGCGGCCCGTTGCCTGAAGCCAGAAAAAGAGCACAAAATCTGCGGCTTGGGTGAACGCAGGAAATGCACGCTTAAGCGCGTCCACATATCCGTCGCCGAACTGAAGACGAAATTCTCGATTTGGAACGAACGGTGGATTGCCAACAATAAACTCGGCTTCGGGCCACTTCGCCGGCCGCGCATTTACATAGCGATAGACCGGCAGTTTCGCATCGGGATCGGGAATCTGTTCCCCGGTAATCGGGTGGAATTTGGTTGCGTTCGGGTTCTGTCGTGTGATCGGACGACCGCGTTCATCCTTCAGCAATTCCTGTTTATCGTAAGCGAGTATGGCGTCACCTTGCTTGATGGTGCCAAAATCCTTGAGAATAGGTTCTACGATTACCTTGCGCTCGCGCGTTCGGAACCACCATTGGATATAGCCAATCCACAACACGAGTTCGGTAATCGGCACAGCGCGCGGGTTTAATTCGATGCCGAGAAATTGGTGTGGATCGACCGTTCGTAGCGGCTCCGTTGTTTCGCCGAGCTCCTTCAAGAAATCGAGCACCTCACCTTCGAGGCGCTTCATCAGTTCCATCGACACGTAGAGGAAATTGCCGGTGCCACAGGCAGGATCGAGCACGCGCGTGTCACAGAGCTTGTCGTGGAATTTCTTGACCGCTTCGCGCGCCCCCTTCTCGTCGCGATCGAGCAACCTCCCAATCGCCTCGGATTGGACGATGTCCCAGTCTTCTCGCAACGGTTCGATGATGGTCGGTACGACCAGACGCTCGACATAGGCGCGCGGCGTATAGTGCGCACCGAGCCGGGAGCGGTCGCGTTCCGACAGCGCCTGTTCCAAGAGCGTGCCGAAGATCGCGGGCTCGACAGCGTGCCAATCGCGGCGTGCTGCTTTTTCCAGCAGCGTTAATTCGTCCTCCGTGACCTCCACCGAAATAGCTTCGCGAAACAGACCGCCATTGAACTTTTTGATATCCTCCTGGATCGCTGGCGAGTAGCCGCCCTTGTCCATGGTCGCGAAAAAGTCGGTCGCCGCAATGTGAAAGCGTTTCGCCTTGCCCTGGTGCTGCTCGATCAATTTCAGAAAGGCTCCCTTCGGAAGAAGGCCGATGTCTTCCGCAAACATCGCGAAGATGCAGCGCATGAGAAATTTGGACACTTTGAACGCCCATTCGCCCCTCATGGTGGAATCGTCAGACGGCGCGCGGCGCTCCATCGTCTTCGTCATCTCCGCAAGCAGCGCCGCAATATCCTGCGTGACCTCTGCCGCCCGTTTGGCAGGATCGAGCGAGAATGGGTCCTCCCAAACCAGTTTCAGGCGCGCACGCACCTCCGGCGAGCGTAGGTCCGCCATACCGATGCGGAACGAATTGCGATCGGGGAATTGCGCGTAGTTCTTGCCCTGCCGCGAGAAATCGGCATAGAGCTCGATGACATGGCCGACATCAACGATGATCAGGAACGGCGGCCACTCGTCGAGTGCGCGCGCATAGTTCTCCGCTTGCTTGCGGGCGGCGCGCATGAGCGTGTCCCAAGACGAAAGCTGGGCACTGCCTTTCGCCCTGGCGCGCGGCCGTTCCAGCACGGCTGTCCCGCCGCCGCGTCCGCTCTCAAGGGCAAAGGCGAGCTGTTCGTAAACCTCGCCGCCTTTTTCGCGCTTCTTCGACTGCTTCGCTTCCAGGACGAAGCAGTTCTTCTTGTAGAGATCGATCCGGCCGGGCGAGGTTGACCCGTCATCGTGATGGAAACGGACGGCGCGCTCGAACACGTATTCGTTCCGCTCGGTTTCCGCGCCGGCGGGATCGGGCCGTCGAACTCCAATAAGTTCGCACAGTTCGACGAGGAACAACGCGTAATTCGCGCGTTCGGCCCCACCTTCGCGGTCGGTCCAACGCTTGATGAAGGCTTCCACGTTCGTTAGCGCGGGCGCTTCAATTTTCGCCATTGCCCGAACTTAGCGGGCGCTAGGTTGGCGCGGCAAGCTCAGCTTACCCTTCCCGAAGCGAGGCCGCTGCTCAGCATGGACCGCCGGGTCAAGCCCGGCGGTGACGATGAGGGATGGCAGGAAGCCGTCACCACGGCAGCGACAAACCCCTTGACATCCGTCGCCATTTCCGTTACAACCCGCGAATCTCGCCCATCGAGGGACGTCACCGGTGACAGCCGATTGATGGGGCGAGTGCGGTTCCTGCGGGCGGGGCTTGTAACCCCGCTCCCGGGCGGTCCGGGCATCGACCCTGCCGGCATTACGACCGGTGCGCGAGGTGCATCGCTTAAGCGCGAATGACGGCGCGGGTAACGCCTGCGTCCTCCCGATCGCGTGAAGCGCGGCCTGGGCTGAGTCTCGGCGTTCGGTCGCTGGGGCGAGACCGCGGTGGAGCGCCGAGAGGCGAGCGGGCTCCGATGAGCCCGCTTCCGCGCCCGGAACGCATTCAGGTGGCAACATCTGATTGCGTGGCGCGGACAATGGTTGGATGCGCCTGTCGGCGCTCCGCCTCCCCTCGTTATGGCGGGAGGAAAGAATCAAACAAAGCTCGGGCGCTGGAGCGTCGCGAGGACGATGGATGCTGCGTTGAGGCCCGCGCCCCCACCACCGCCCGGAGCCTGCCATCGGGCGGCGCTTCGCGCCGACCCGTTGGGGCGGTCCCCCTCCCCCGCTTTCGCGGGGGAGGATGGTGTTTGCGCAAACAAAAACCCCGGCTGCATCGCCGGGGTCTTGAATGTCGGTGAGCACGTCGCTCAGGCGGAGATTTTCGCCTCATCCTCGATCGGCTCGCGCAGCACGTAGCCGCGGCCCCACACCGTTTCGATGTAGTTCTTGCCATTCGAGGCGTTGGCGAGTTTTTTGCGCAGCTTGCAGATGAAGACGTCGATGATCTTCAGCTCCGGCTCGTCCATGCCGCCATAGAGATGATTGAGAAACATTTCCTTGGTGAGCGTGGTGCCCTTGCGCAGCGAAAGCAGCTCCAGCATCTGATATTCCTTGCCGGTCAGATGCACGCGCGCGCTGTTGACCTCGACCGTCTTGGTATCGAGGTTGACGACGAGATCGGCGGTCTGGATGACCGATTGGGCGTGACCCTTGGAGCGCCGCACGATGGCGTGGATGCGCGCCACCAGTTCATCCTTGTGGAAGGGCTTGGTCATATAGTCGTCGGCGCCGAAGCCGAGCCCCCTGACTTTGTCCTCGATCCCGGCAAGCCCGGTCAGGATCAGGATCGGCGTCTTGACCTTCGACACCCGCAGGCTGCGCAGGACTTCGAAGCCCGACATGTCCGGCAGATTGAGGTCGAGGAGGATGATGTCGTAGTCGTAGATTTTGCCGAGATCGATCCCTTCCTCGCCGAGATCGGTCGTATAGACGTTGAAGCTTTCCGACTTGAGCATCAACTCGATGGATTGCGCCGTGGCGCTATCGTCTTCAATCAGCAATACGCGCATGCCAGTCCCCTTCTTCGCCGCGCGGGCTTAAGGTCGGCACGCCCCAGCGGCGGCCCCCGAAAAACGCCTTGGGACAAACTGATTCGAGACTATAAACGCGATATGGTTAACAAAACCTGATTCCCTCAGGCAAGCATTCTCTAGGCAAATTCCGGCGAATCGCCTTAAGATATTGCAGGGAAGTGGTTTTCTAGCCACGCTTTTGCTCATGTTTCAGGTTAAGTCTTAGCGCTAACTGACTCCTAGGACTCGCCCCTCCGTCCTGGCTGTGCAAGTCCGCCTTGATCCCAAGGACGACGCAATGATTAACGTCCCGGGTAAATACAGCGTTAAGAAACGCGCCACGGAGGTAACCGGCGCTTTGCCGCGGGCAGCGGTGCCATGAAGGCGCTGGCCGAACAAATCAACGAGCTCGACGGCATCGAGATCTATGGCCGCGTGGTCGGCGTGCGCGGGCTGATGGTCGAAGTGGCCGGACCGTTGCATGCGATGTCGGTCGGCGCCCGTTTGCTGATCGAGACCCCTGGAAAGACCATTCCGTGCGAGGTGGTCGGGTTTTCCGGCGGTAAAGCGCTGCTGATGCCGTTCGGGCCGCTCGAAGGCGTGCGCCGGGGCTGCCGTGCTCTGGTCACCTCGGTCGCCGGCGCGGTTCGGCCGTCGGCCGGCTGGCTCGGCCGTGTGGTCAACGCGCTCGGCGAACCGATCGACGGCAAAGGTGCGTTGCTCTACGGGCCTTCGCCCTATCCGTTCCGCAACACGCCGCCGCTCGCGCATGCGCGCCGTCGGGTCGGGGCCCCGCTCGATCTCGGCGTGCGTGCGCTCAATACCTTCGTGACCTGCTGCCGCGGCCAGCGCATGGGCATTTTCTCCGGCTCCGGGGTCGGCAAATCGGTGCTGCTGTCCATGCTTGCGCGCAACGTGGTCGCCGACGTCACCGTGATCGGGCTGATCGGCGAACGCGGCCGCGAGGTGCAGGAATTCCTCCAGGACGACCTCGGGGAGGCGGGTCTCGCGCGCTCGGTGGTCGTCGTCTCGACCTCCGACGAGCCGGTGCTGATGCGCCGTCAGGCCGCCCATCTCACGCTCGCCATCGCCGAATATTTTCGTGACGACGGCAAAGACGTGCTGGTGCTGATGGACTCGGTCACGCGCTTCGCCATGGCGCAGCGCGAGATCGGACTCTCCGCCGGCGAGCCGCCGACAGCCAAGGGCTACACACCGACGGTGTTCACCGAGCTGCCGCGGCTGCTTGAACGGGCGGGGCCCGGCACCGAGCAGGGCACGATCACCGGCATATTCACCGTCCTGGTGGACGGCGACGACTACAATGAGCCGATCGCGGACGCGGTGCGCGGCATTCTCGACGGCCACATCGTCATGGAACGCGCCATCGCCGAGCGCGGCCGTTACCCCGCCATCAACGTCCTCAAATCGGTGTCGCGCACCATGCCACGAGCGGCCGACCCGGACTATCTGCCGGTCCTCAACCGGGCCCGCCAGATCATGGCGACCTATTCCGATATGGAGGAACTCATCCGGCTGGGCGCCTACCGGGCCGGGACCAGTCCCGAGGTCGACGAGGCCATCCGCCTGCACAAGCCGCTGGAAGACTTTCTCGCCCAGGGTAAGGAAGAAGCAACCAGCTTGGCGGAAGGTTACCGTCGCTTGGCCCAGATCGTGGCCGGCTTGGAAACCGAACGCTAACGTTATCGTGGCACAATTGCGATCTGGGGCGTGCGGCGGGGTTCGACCGGCGCCATGGTCCCGCGGCTTCGGGGGAGTAGCAGTCGATGAAGTCCCGTGAGACGCTTATTCGCCTGAAGAAGTTTCAGGTCGACGAAAAACGGCGCAAGGTCGGGCAAATCGAGACCATGATCGCCGAGTTCGAACGCGTGGCCGCCGACCTGGAGCGCGAGATCCGGGCCGAGCAGGACCGCGCCGGCATCCACGATCCCGCGCATTTTGCCTATCCGACCTATGCCAAAGCCGCGATCGGGCGTCGCGAGAACCTCAAGCGCTCGGCTGACGAACTGCGGACCCAGCTCGAAGACGCGAAGTTGGCGCTCGCTGACGCCTTCGATGACCTCAAAAAGGTCGAACTGCTCGACGAGCGCGATCAGATGCGCGAGCGCGAGGCGGAAAACGCCGTCGAGCAGACCGAGCTTGACGCCATCGCGCTGATGCGCGTGCGCGGCAGCGCGCCGGTCTGAGCCTCACCCAGCACCCGCTCGTCCCCGCGCAAGCGGGGACCCAGTTCCTTACGCCCGTGGCCGGTACTGGATTCCCGCTTTCGCGGGAATGAGCGGAGAAATGTTCTGAGGCTCGGCGTCCATTTAGCCCCGTTTCACTCTCGACGAGCGCCCGCTTCCGCGGCGATAATCGGATCCCGTATAAGGGTCCCAGGGGGGTCCCAGGGGCCGGGGGCAGTCATGCTGATGCAGGCGGAACTGGTCTGGCTGCTTGCAGCCGTCGCCAAGGGCGACGTGGCTGCATTCGAACGGCTCTATGAGGCAACCCGCGCGAAACTCTACGGGGTACTTCTGCGTATCTTGGGCAGGCCTGAATTGGCCGAAGAGGTCATGCAGGAAACCTACCTCAAGGTTTGGAAGATGGCTGACAGGTTCGACCCCACCGTCGCCAGCCCGATCACCTGGATGGTGGCGATGGCGCGCAATCGGGCCATCGATATCGTGCGCAAGAAAGGCGAAGTCTCCATCGAGGAGGAGCCGGAGGCGCTGGGCGTGGCGGCCGAGTCGCCCGCGCCGCTCGCGCGTCGCGAGATGACCGAGGAGCTCAAGCGGCTTCTCTCCTGCCTCGGCAAGCTCGACGCGGAAAAGCAGCGCATCGTGCTGCTCGCCTATTACAGCGGCTGGAGTCGCGATCAGCTGGCGAAGAAGCTCGATATTCCCGTGAACACGATCAAGACTTGGTTGCGCCGCAGTCTGGTGGAGATCCGTGAGTGTATGGAACTGTGATGTCGCAGGAGTTTACGGAGTAGCCATGTACGACGATGACCGGGACACGCTTGCCGCCGAATATGTGCTCGGCACGCTCTCTGCCGAGGAGCGCGACCATGCCGAGACGTTGCTTTCGTTCGATCCGGGATTCGAGGCGGCCGTACGCCAGTGGGAGCGCCGGCTTGGCGAACTCAACGTCATGGTGGAGGCGGTCGAGCCGCCGCCGGAGGTCTGGGACAAGATCAAGACGACGATTGGTCCCGTCGAACCGGGCGGCGAAATCGAGTTGCCGCGGGTCGAAGACTTTAAGCAGGAGTTGCTGTCACCGGTCGCCGCGCTTGCCTCGGATCTGTTGCCGCCGGAAGCCGAGCCGGAGAGGCCGACACCTGCCGAGACACCTGCCGAGACATCAGCTGAGACACCAGCCGATTCATCAGCCGCGCCTTCATCGCCGGCGCCGGCGCCGGCGCCGGAGCCGAGAAAAATCGAACGGAGCGCCGACGTCATCTATCTCGCGGATCGGGTCAAGCGCTGGCAGCGCATGACGCTCGGCCTCGGCGCGCTCGCCGCCTTGTTGGCGCTTTACATCGCGCTATGGCAGCTCGCGCCCGATCTTATTCCGCCGCAGTTGCGGCCCTCAGGCGCGGGGATGATGGCGCGGTCGGAGGCGCCGGCGCGCTTGCAGCAAGACCGGCTGGTCGCCGTGCTGCAGCAGGAGCCGACGGCGCCGGCGTTCCTGCTCACGCTCGACACGCAGCATCGGAGTTTGATTGTGCGCCGGGTCTCGGCCAAGCCCGAAGCCGGCCGCAGCTACGAATTATGGCTGATTTCGAGCCGCTTTCCCGCCCCGCGCTCGTTCGGGATCGTCGGCAACGATGAGTTCACGCAGCGGGCGCTTCCGGGAAATTACGACGTCGATACGCTACGGACGGCAAGCTACGCCGTGTCGATCGAGCCGGCCGGCGGTTCGCCGAGCGGTGTGCCGACCGGGCCGGTCCTGTTCACCGGCAAGGCGGTCGAATCCCTGCCGGCGTCGCTGCCGGCGACACCGGCGACGCCGAAGACGTGAGGGTTTTGCACTTTCACCCGCTCATTCCCGCGAACCCGCGAAAGCGGGAATCCAGTGAGGACAACGCAAAACACTGGGTTCCTGCTTGCGCGGGGACGAGCGGACCATGACTCGTAGCTGTCGTTACCTGATCGCAGGCAGATGCCCGCTCACTGTCGTCGACTGGCCGGCTTTGACCAGCGGCGCGGTGCCAAGATCGAGCTCGCTGACATGGGCGAATATGCCCACTCCCGCAACCAATGTCGCGCACAGAAGACCAACGACCACGATCTTTAAATGGGTGCTGCGGTCGGCGCTGTACATCGAGTGATTCATGGCGTCCTCCCGTTTTCGCCGATTTAGCGCGGCGGCCGGGTAGAAACTGTGATCTGGCTCACAGAAAGTATGATTTACGTACGAGCCTTCGCACTTGAAACGCAGCTTCACTGAACCTTGAACATCCGTGATAACGGGTGAAGGGGTGTTTGGTTCCAGTCCTCTGTACGGCCGGGAAATCCATAACAGCCGACGGCGAATATGGTTTCCGCGCCCGCGGGCCAAGGCCCGCGCCGCGGAATGGTGAGTCAAATTGTCTCAGATGCTCGCGACTGTCTTGAGCCGCGCCCGCGGGTGGATTTCCGATTGCGCGAGAACGCTGGTCTGGGCGCGGAAGCGCTCGACGATGCCGCGCACGAACGGCCGGATGCCGGGAGAGGTCACCAGGACCGGCGCCTCGCCGTCGCGCGCCGCCTGCTCGAACTTTTCCCGAATGAGATTGATGAACTCGGTGAGCTTTGACGGCTGCATGGCGAGGCTGCGATCGTCGCCCTGGCCGACGATCGATTCGGCAAAAGCCTGCTCCCATTTGGCGGTGAGCGCGATGATCGGCAGATAGCCGGCGGCGGTGGTGTGCTGGGCGCAGAGCTGGCGGGACAGCCGCGCGCGCACATGCTCGGCCAGCATCGCCGGATTGCGCGTCGCCGCTACCCCGTCGGCGATGCCTTCGAGAATGGTCGCGAGATCGCGGATCGAGACGCGCTCGGCGAGCAGAATCTGCAACACGCGCTGGATGCCGGAGATGGTGATCTGCGACGGCACGATATCCTTGATCAGCTCGCCCTGTTCCTTCGGCAGCTCCTTGATCAATTTCTGCACTTCGCCGTAGGAGAGGAGCTCGGACATGTTGGCCTTGATGAGCTCGGTGAGGTGGGTGGCGAGCACCGTCGCCGCGTCGACGACGGTCAAGCCCTTGACCGAGGCCTCTTCCTTGAGTGCTGCCTCGATCCAGGTCGCGGGCAGGCCGAAGGTCGGCTCGGTCGTATGCACGCCGGGCAGCGTCACCTGCTTGCCGGCCGGATCCATGACCATGTACTGGCCGTGCCACACCTTTCCGGTGCCGGATTCGACCTCCTTGATCTTGATGACGTAGCTGTTGGCGTCGAGCTGGACGTTGTCGAGGATGCGCACCGCCGGCATGACGAAACCCATTTCGACCGCGAGCGAGCGGCGCAGCGCCTTGATCTGCTCGGTCAGGCGGTCGGCACCGTCGGGGGCGTTGACCAGCGGCAGCAGCGCATAGCCGAGCTCGACTTTGAGATCGTCCATTTTGAGCGTCGCCGACATCGGCTCGTCCGCGGGTGGCGGCTTGGCGCTGTCGGCCTTTTTTGCTTCGGCCGCGACCGCCTGTTTGTTGCGGCGTTCGACCATGTAAGCGAGGCTCGCGGCGCCGCCGCCGAGCGCCAGGAACGGCACCATGGGGATGCCGGGGAGGAGCGACATGACCAGCATGACGGCGGCCGACATGCCGAGCGCCTTGGGATACCCGGAAAACTGGCTGAGCAGCGCTTTGTCGGCGGCGCCGGCGACGCCCGCCTTGGAGACCAGGAGGCCGGCGGCAATCGATACGATGATCGCTGGAACCTGCGTGACCAGACCGTCGCCGACGGTGAGCAGCGTGTAGGCGTGGGCGGCTTCGGCAAAGCTCAGGCCCTGCTGCATGATGCCGATGACCATGCCGCCGATGACGTTGATCAACACGACGAGGAGACCGGCGATGGCGTCGCCGCGCACGAATTTCGAGGCGCCGTCCATGGCGCCGAAAAAGCCGGATTCGTCTTCCAGATTTTTGCGCCGCCGCCGCGCCTCCTTCTCGTCGATGAGGCCGGCGGAGAGATCGGCGTCGATGGCCATCTGCTTGCCCGGCATCGAATCGAGGTGGAAGCGCGCGGCCACCTCCGCGATGCGCCCCGAGCCCTTGGTAATGACCACGAAGTTTACGATCACCAGAATGGTGAAGACGATGATGCCGATGACGAAGTTGCCGCCCATGACGAAATGGCCGAACGCCTCGATGACGTGGCCGGCGGCGTCGGCCCCCTCATGGCCATGGGCGAGAATGAGCCGCGCCGAGGCGAGATTGAGCGCAAGCCGCAGCATGGTGGCGATCAAGAGCACGGTCGGAAACGCCGAGAATTCAAGCGG
>JBEKNW010000100.1:0-15980 GCA_049522435.1 Xanthobacteraceae bacterium | reverse complement strand
CCGGTTCGATGAGCGGGATGTGGAAACGGAGCCATGGTTGAACCAGTAAGGCACCGCCAAACGAAAGAGGCGGCAACAGATATGTTCAGCCTACAGCCACCGCGCCACATCTCGACTCTACCGAAAGCGGTCATTGCCTGCGCGTTTATAAGTCCGCGCCTTAGTAACCGCTTCTCGGCCGGCGTGAACTTACCGTCCACGTCGGCGTGATACGGGGCAGATAATGCCCTTAGTGTAGCGAGCTAACTAGGGTGCTAGCTCTTCGAGCCAGATAAATTCGAGCGGCGCGGTCGACATCACGTTAACACGCTTAAACACATCTTGCATGTGTTGCGACCCAATGAAATCCTTTACGGCCTTAACTTCCGACGCTGCCACGTCCCCGACAACGTGAACTCGGTTGCGATCGTCGCTTCCGCGTAACAGTCGCCAACGGCCAATTTTTGGTGGAGGGTCGGCCTTGAATAACTTAATCCACTCATCAAAGTTTTTGAGACGATGAACAATGACGACTACGGGCATTTGGAACCTCCATTGCAACAAATTGTTCGCTCCCAGGTCAAGACAAAGACCCCGACCAAATCGAAAATTAGCACATCTGAAGAGTTTTGAAACGGTCTATTTGGGTACGGATAGCGTGTGCAGCCTAATGTCTCATTGGGGTCATCTTCGACGTTTCGAGCGCGCGCCGGTCACTTCCGCAGTTACCCTGAAAGCTGACAATCGCTTGCACCGCAATATCTGACACGTTGGGCCATCAGCGGACTCGTGCACTGCAAAAAGTCGAAAAGGAAAAGTCGGATTACTGACATAAGCTCTGCCTGACTTGGGCATAGCGAAACTCATTCGCGCAGCGAATAAAAAATACTCCTACTCGCTGGCGGACTTGGCTTAACGCACGCACCGCTGTGATCCCGCCGCTGCGCACTGTCGCTATGATCGGGCCAAGAACGCCGCCATCCTGTGGAAGGATGAGATAGGGCTTTACGACCCGACTGCATCCTCAGATAGGTGGCGGAAACGACGGACAAACAACTCCGCAAAATTGAGGGGTTACCGACGGTTGTGGGTCGTTCGGGTAGAATGAGGCGGCGCGCGCGCACGCGAGGATCGCCAAGCCAAACACCGCGATTGCGATCCAAAAGGTTGTTTGCGTTCGGGAAACCGGGCGATCCGATAAGGACCTTTCAGTCCGGAAATTCTGACGGTCTGCTATCGTGCTCATGACGTATTTTTCCATTTGGCTGCGGAACGTGAGCGATGCTATTTCCGTGAGTACGGCGGGCTGCGGCGTACTCGTTGGACCTGTAGAACCGTGAGAACTTTCATTAATAAAATAAGTTAATCTGTCGCCTCCCGTTTGGGAGGGGCCAATGGAAAAGTTATCGATCCGCGTAGTGGGCCACCGCAGCCGATCCGGGGCGTCAAGGCGTTAATATATTTGCGAAGGGATATTAGCGAAGGGTGAGCTTGGCGAGTAATACAGCCAGTTCGCTTTGCCGCGATACGCCGACTTTGGCGAACACGCGTTTAAGCGTGGTTCGCGCGTTTCCCTCGGAGATACCGAGCTTCGCTGCCGCTTGCCGGGGCGACAGCCCGGCACCGATCAGCGTAGCTACTCGCGCTTCGGCTGGGGCGAGACCGAAGAGGCTCCGCACCAGATCGAGATCGGACAATAACGCGCCTAATTGTACGTCTTCTCCGACTTTTCGAAGCAGAGTTTCTTTCTTCCTGGCCCGCTTTCGCTCCGTAATATCCACAACTGCCGCTATGACAAGGCCTCCCATGTTCGCGGCCACGGAATTGAGGCCAATCTCAACTCGGAATTCGCTTCCGTCTTTTCGCACGCCAAATAAATAGCGGTTCGTTCCCAACCGGCGCATTCGCGGGCCGGCAGCGAATTTCATTCGCAGACCGACGTGCCCTTGCCGAAAGCGGACTGGAACCAATATTTCAACAGGTCGACCCAATAGCTCCTCGTGGGAGTAGCCGAACATCTTCTCTATCTGCGCATTCAGTTGGATAATGCAGCCCGCTGCGTCGAGGGCCATAACGCCGTTCGGTGCCGCCTCGAACAGCACCCGAAACTGATCGTCTAGATCGCGGCTTGCGGTCATTTCAGCCTTTAGAGAAAACCTACTGCGTCCACACGGTGAGCGGCCACGCCGCCGCCACGCCGCCTAAAAGCGTGATGAAATCGCGACGCCTCGTGTCGGCCCCAAGCTCAGGAGAAGGCATCTTAGCGGCTCAAACGAGTAATTCGATAGGGGTGCATCAAAACCATTGCCGCAGTGCACAGCCAATGTCGCTGTTGGGTCATTCGCGACCGGGTCGGGCCAGCAGCCGGACCAGCCATGTCGGCTATGCCCCGAAAGCGGAAGCAAAATCAGAGTACTGGCATCTGCCGCGATGGGCTCTTTGCGGGTTGATGGTGCCGCCCCGCGCGTGATTCAAGCTCCGAGACTCGAGCCTCGGATCATGCGCTACGAACTCAGCGATTTTGAATGGGCCGCCATCAAACCGATGCTGCCGAACAAACCGCGCGGCGTTGCGCGTGCAAATGACCGTCGCCTACTCAACGGCATCTTTTGGGTCCTGCGTTCGGGTGCGCCGTGGCGCGATCTGCCGGAGAACTATGGGCCTTACACGACTTGCTTGCCTTTGCATTCGTGCTCGTCCCGTTCTTGCATCTCGGCGACAAGCGGCAGGGGCAACCGGTCGGTGCGGTGCCGGCCGGCGAGCGGCCACATCGTTCGCGGCGTCATCAACGAATGACTGCGCGCCAGATCACGGCCTGATCAGCGCAAGTCCGCTTACGAAATCGTGCACCTTTTGCCGACGGCACCGGGCGCAGGGCGATCCACCTCGCGGAAGCGGCCGCCGGCCTTAGCATGGCGATGGGTTGATCGAGATCAATGCTCGGTGCGCCCGAACACGCACACCTGCCTATGCTTGCGGCAATGGCTTGATACATGCGATTGTCGCGAGTGGCGGCGCGGATACGGGGGTAACGCGCCGCCTTTTATGTTGCCTCGTGGCCATGCCGCGCCGGTGCCGTTCGCTCGAAAAGCGGTTGACGGCGGCCCGGAAATTGCATGGAAATTCCATAATAGTAAGGCATAATAGTTAGGCAAATCCGGCCACAGCGCGTAACCGTATGTCGATCCTTGTCGGGCTCCACCATTCAACGCGCTATGATTACGAGCGGCCGATCAGCCTCGGGCCGCAGGTCGTACGGCTGCGGCCGGGGCCGCACTGCCGCACCCGCATTCCCAGCTATTCGCTCACGGTGAAGCCCGACCTCCACTTCGTGAACTGGCAGCAGGACCCGCACGGCAATTGGCTCGCGCGTTTCGTATTCCCGGAGAAGACAAAAGAATTTTCCGTAACGGTCGATCTCCTCGCCGATATGGAGGTGATCAATCCCTTCGACTTCTTCGTCGAGCCATATGCGGAGACGTGGCCGTTCGCGTTTCCCCCCGAGCAGCACGAGGACCTCGCCGCCTTTGTCGAACCGGAGCCAGCAGGCCCGCTGCTGAAGGAGTTGATCGGATCGATTTCGCGCGAGCCGCGCAACACCGTCAATTTTCTGGTCGATCTCAATCAGCGCCTGCATGGCATGATCCGCTATCTCATTCGCATGGAGCCGGGCGTACAGACCCCCGAGGAGACACTTTCAGCCGCCGCGGGCTCCTGCCGCGATACGGCGTGGTTGCTGACGCAGCTCCTGCGTCACATCGGGCTGCCGGCCCGCTTCGTTTCCGGCTATCTCATCCAGCTCAGGCCGGACATAAAACCGCTCGAAGGCGCCGCCGGCGCCGAGCACGACTTCACCGACCTGCATGCCTGGACCGAGGTCTATCTGCCCGGCGCGGGGTGGATCGGGCTCGACCCGACCTCGGGCCTGTTGTGCGGCGAAGGCCACCTGCCGGTCGCCGCGACACCGCACTTCCGCTCCGCCGCACCGATCACCGGCGTCGTCGAACCAAGCGGGGTTCGCTTCTCGTTCGATATGAGCGTCAAGCGGATCGCCGAACGACCGCGGGTGACCGCGCCGTTTTCCGCAGAGGCCTGGACCGCACTGGATGCGCTTGGCGAGAAGGTCGACGCCGACCTTGCCGCGCACGACGTGGGCCTGACCATGGGCGGCGAGCCGACCTTCGTCTCGGTCGACGACTATCAATCGGCGGAATGGAACACCGCCGCGCTCGGTCCGATGAAACGCCTGCGTGCCGACGATCTGATCCGGCGGCTGCGCAACCGATTCGCCCCGGGCGGGCTCATGCATTACGGCCAGGGCAAATGGTATCCCGGCGAGCCACTCCCGCGCTGGGCGTTCTCGCTCTACTGGCGCCGCGACGGCGTCCCGATCTGGCAGGACGAGGGCCTGATCGCGCGTGAAGCTGCCGCGCAGAAGCCTTCGCCAGATGATGCACGGCGATTCACCGAGGGGATTGCCGCGCGCGTGGGAATCATGGCGGATTACGTGCAGCCCGCTTACGATGACCCGGCCGACCGGATGCTCAAGCAAGGTCTGATTCCGAAGAACATCGATCCGAGCGATCCCCAGATCGATGATCCCCATGAGCGCGCGCGCCTCCTGAGTTTGTTCGATAGTCACCTCGGCCAACCGGCAGGGTTCGTGCTGCCGCTGCAATGCTGGACGGCGCAGGCGAAGCCGGGATGGCTGAGCGAGCTCTGGCAAACGCGTCGCGGCCGGCTGTTCCTGATGCCGGGAGATTCGCCGATTGGCTTCCGGCTGCCGCTGCAATCGTTGCCCCATGTCGCTCCCGTCGACTATCCGCATCCTGTGTCCGCCGACCCGTTCGCCGAACCCCGGCCGTTACCGGACCCCCGCATCACGTATCCAATTCGGGCCCGGCGTTTACCCACTTCGACTGCTGAAGAGGCATCTCCGCCACTCGCGCCCGCGACGTTAGTCATGCAGCGAGCGGCGGCCGCCGCCGAGCTCGGCGAGTCCGGTGTGCCGGTACGCACGGCTCTGACCGTCGAAGTGCGGGACGGACGCTTGTGCATCTTCATGCCGCCGGTTGAAACGCTCGCCGACTATCTCGAACTGCTTGCCGTAGTCGAGACGACGGCCGCCGAACTCGGCCTGCCGGTGCACGTCGAAGGCTATGAGCCGCCGCCCGACCCGCGGCTCAACGTCATCAAGGTGACGCCAGATCCCGGCGTCATCGAGGTCAATGTCCATCCCGCGGCGTCGTGGCAGGAAGCCGTCGCGAACACGCGCGGCCTTTACGAGGAGGCGCATCTCGCGCGGCTAGGCACCGACAAGTTCATGATCGACGGCCGGCATAGTGGAACCGGCGGCGGCAATCACGTCGTCCTCGGCGGCCGCAATGCCGCCGGCAGCCCGTTTTTGCGCCGGCCTGATCTCCTCAAAAGCCTGGTGCTCTATTGGCAGCGGCGGCCGTCGCTCTCTTATTTCTTTTCCGGATTGTTCATCGGGCCGACGAGCCAGGCGCCGCGCATCGACGAGGCGCGCCAGGACATGCTCTACGAGCTTGAGATCGCGCTCGCCAAGATGCCGGCTCCGAACGAGCCGTCGCCGCCGTGGCTCGTCGATCGCCTGTTCCGCAACATCCTGGCCGATGTGACCGGCAATACCCACCGCACCGAACTCTGCATCGACAAATTGTTTTCGCCGGACGGGCCGACCGGCCGTCTCGGTCTCGTTGAATTCCGCTCCTTCGAAATGCCGCCGGACGCACGCATGAGTCTCGCCCAGCAATTGCTGCTGCGCGCGCTCGTTGCCTCCTTCTGGCGCGCACCGCTCGACGGCAAGCCGGTGCGCTGGGCAACGGCTTTGCACGACCGCTACATGCTGGAACATTTCGTCTGGGGTGATTTCCTCGAGGTCTTGGACGATCTTGGGCGCGCGGGCTACGCCTTCGACCCGGCCTGGTTCGAGGCGCAGCGGCAATTCCGCTTCCCGCTCTGCGGCAGCGTGCAGCACGCGGGCGTGCGGCTCGAGCTCCGACAGGCGATCGAGCCCTGGTACGTGCTGGGCGAAGAGGGTTTGCCGGGCGGCACCGCGCGTCTCGTCGATTCTTCCGTCGAGCGGCTGCAGGTCAAGGTCGAGGGCCTGAGTGAAGACCGTCACGTCGTGACCTGCAATGGCCGCCGCGTGCCGCTGACCGCGACCGGCCGCGCCGGCGAATTCGTCGCCGGCGTGCGCTTCAAGGCCTGGGATCTGGCGTCGGGCCTGCATCCGACCATCGGCATCCACGCGCCGCTGACTTTCGACATCGTCGATACCTGGAACCGGCGCTCGCTGGGCGGCTGCGTCTATCACGTGGCGCATCCCGGCGGACGCAATTACGAGACCTATCCGATCAACTCCTACGAGGCGGAAGCGCGCCGCCGCGCCCGCTTCCAGGATCATGGCCACACCGGCGGGCTGATCGACATTCCGCCGCTCGAAGTCTCCCTCGAATACCCGACCACCCTCGATCTGCGGCGCCCGATCTAAAACATCCACATGGCAGCCCATCTCGACACAAGTGTCGAACAAGAGACCGCCGGCCTGGAACAGTTCGTTGCAAGCTACCGGCCGCTGACTGGCATTTTCGACGAGATGATGGATGGCGACGGCCGCGTGCGCGCGCACTGGCAGCCGTTCCTGGCGATGCTGGCGGCGCTCGGCGCCGAGGAGATCAATCGCCGCTTCGCCGCCGCCGACCGCTATCTGCGCGGTTCCGGAGTTTTTTATCGCGTCTACGAGGATGCGGCCGGCATCGAGCGCCCGTGGCCGCTCAGTCATGTGCCGCTCATCGTCGAGCCTTCCGAATGGAAGCTTTTGCAGGCGGGGCTCATCCAGCGCGCCGAGCTCCTGGAAGCGGTCCTCGCCGATGCTTACGGCCCGGCGTGGCTCAGTCGCGATGGCCGTCTGCCCGCCGCGTTGATCGCCGGCAATCCGGAATTTTTGCGTCCGCTGGTCGGCGTCGCCGCGCCGGGCGGCGCGCATCTGCGCTTTTATGCCGTCGACATCGGCCGCGGCGCCGACGGCCGCTGGTGGGTGCTCGGCGACCGCGCGCAGGCGCCCTCCGGCGCCGGCTACGCGATCGAGAACCGCCTGGCGCTATCGCGTGCCATCCCTGAGATTTATCGCACTACGCGCGTCGAACGCGTCGCGCCTTTCTTCCAGGCCTTCCAGGCCGAGCTCTCCGCGCTCAGCCGCCAGGACGACGCCCACATCTGTCTGCTCACGCCGGGACCGCTCAGCGAAACCTATTTCGAGCACGCCTATCTCGCGCGCTACCTGGGGGTGCTCCTGGTCGAGGGCGAGGACTTGAGCGTGCGCGACGACGGCGTCTTCATCCGCACCGTCTCCGGCTTGCAGCGCACCGAGGTGCTGCTGCGGCGGATCGATGCCGACTTTGCCGATCCGCTCGAACTCAATGCCGCCTCCCGCCTCGGCGCACCGGGGCTCTTGCAAGCCGTGCGCGACGGCAAGATCGTCATCATCAATGCGCTCGGCGCCGGTTTGGTCGAGGCGCGCGCGATGTTGGCGTTCCTGCCGGCGCTGGCGCCGATCGTGCTCGGCGCCGATCTGGCGATACCGAACGTCGCGACCTGGTGGCTTGGCCGCGCCGACATGCGCGAGGAGATGCTCGAAAAACTCGACCGCATGGTGATTGCTTCAGCCTTCGAATCGCCGACCGACGCCCCCCGCGCCAGCGAAGTGCTGGGAGCGAGGCTCGACGAACGGCAGCGCCAGACGCTCATGCAATCGATCCGCGATCGCGGCCTCGACTACGTGGTGCAGGAAGCGGTGACGCTGTCGAGCATGCCGGTGTGGCGCGACGGCCGCTTACAACCTCGACCCTTCACTTTGCGGCTGTTCCTCGCCAAGGTCGGGGAGCGCTGGCAGGTCATGCCCGGCGGCTTCGTGCGTATCGCGGAGAATGCCGATGCGCGGGCGGTCAGTCTGCAGCGCGGGGCCGCCACGGCCGACGCCTGGGTGCTCGCGCACGGTCCGGTCGCCGAGACGACGCTGTTGCCGACGCCGGAGCGGATTGTGGTCCAGCGCGCGACCGGCCTGCTGCCGAGCCGCGCTGCCGACAATCTGTTCTGGGTCGGGCGCTACGTGGAACGCGCGGAAGCGACGCTGCGGCTCGTGCGCGCCATGATCAACCGGGTTGCCGAGGCGGACGAGGCGGCCGCGCCGGTCATCGCCGGCATCGTTGCGCTGCTCGAAGTTTGGAACGCGCTGCCGAGCGAGACGGACAGGGCAGGCGGGACGGGCGTGGCGCCGGCCGCATTCGCCGCGCGCGCGGTCCTCACGCGCGCAGATTTGTCAGGGTCGCTACCCCATCTCGCCGGCGCCGCACGATCCGCGGCCTCCGTCATCCGCGATCGGTTCTCTCCGGACGCCTGGCGGGCGATCAACGATCTGGCCACGATGATCGCCGCGCCGCTCGTGATGGGTCCTGCGGAGAGCGCGATGATCGAGCGCGTCGAAGCGGCGCTGCGCATCATTGCATCGCTCTCGGGCCTGGCGCAGGAAAACATGACGCAACTCGCGGGCTGGCGCTTTCTCGAACTCGGCCGCCGCATCGAGCGCGCCATCCTCACCGGCCGGCTGGTCCGCTGCTTTGCGCTAGCCGGCGCGCCCGATGGCGGCCTCGAAGTGCTCCTCGAACTCGCCGACAGCCAGATCACCTATCGGCAGCGCTATGTCATGGTCGCGGCGCGCGCGCCGGTCATCGACCTCGTCATGCTCGATCCCAGCAATCCGCGCTCGGCGGCGTTTCAGCTCGACCGCATCGAGACGCATCTCGGCGCCTTGCCGCGCCGCAACGCCACCGGCCGGCTTTCGCCGGTGCAGCAGATCGCCGCCTCGATCGCAACGCGCTTGCGCACCGTCGAAGCGGCCGCCGTCGACGAGGCGCTGATCATCGACATCGCGCATTCGCTCATGAAACTCTCGGATGCGATCACCGCGTCCTATCTGACCAACTACGAACGCTCCGAATCGGTGTGGGAGGCGCTGGCGTGATCTACGACGTCCGCCAGACCACGACCTGCACGTACGCCTCGCCCGTCGCGCACGCGCGTCACGTGCTGCGCCTGACGCCGATCAACCGCACCGGTCAGCGTGTGCAAGTCGCCGCTTTGCAGATCGTGCCCGACCCCCGGCACCGGCGCGAGGGCCAGGATTTTTTTGCCAACCGCCTGACCTGGATCGAGATCGAAGAGCCGCACAAGATGCTCACGGTCAAATTGGCGGCGCGCGTGGCCGTCGATCCCCCACCCTTCCCTCCCCCGCAAGCGGGGGAGGGTGGGGTGGGGGCGGCCGCGCTGGCGACGCCGGCCTGGGAAGCGGTCCGCGAAGAGGCGTTTGCGACGAGCGACATCGGGCCGCTGTCGCCGGCGCACTTCTTGTTTCCAAGCCGCATAGTCTCGCTCGATCCGGAGATTCGCGACTATACGCGGGAGAGTTTTGCCGCCGGCCGGCCCGTGCTCGATGCCGCCATCGAGCTGATGAACCGCCTCAAATCCGACATCGCCTACGAGATCGGCGCGACCACCGTCACCACCACGCCGCCGATGTCGTTCGCGCTGCGCCGCGGCGTCTGCCAGGACTTCGCGCATATCATGATTTCCGGGCTGCGCGGCCTCGGATTGCCGGCGGCCTATGTCAGCGGCTATCTGCGCACCGCTCCGCGCACCGACGCGACGCGATTGCAGGGCGCCGATGCCATGCATGCCTGGGTGCTGATATGGTGCGGTTCGGACGCCGGCTGGATTGGGCTTGACCCGACCAACGCGATGGTGGCCTCCGATGAGCATGTCGTGCTGGCGATCGGACGCGACTATACTGATGTCGCGCCGATGGATGGCGTGATTTTCGGCGCGGGCCGACAACGCATCGACGTCGCCGTGAGCGTCACGCCGGCGGGATAAATCTGTCTTAATTCCGGGAGCATAAACATGCGTACCTATCAACTGCCCAAGGGCGGCGCCGGCATCGACGCGCTCGTCCAAGTCGATCGACCGACGCCGAAGCCGCTTTACCGGCAGGCGCTGGTCAAGGTCGCCGCCTGCTCGCTCAATTACCGCGACCTCGGCATCGTGCGCGGTACCTACCGCATGCCGGTGCGGGAAAATCTCATTCCGCTTTCCGACGGCGCCGGCGAGGTGGTCGAAGTCGGGCCCGGCGTCACCCGCGTCAAGGTTGGTGATAAGGTAGCGGGCTGCTTCTTCCAGCGCTGGCCGGCCGGCGAGATGAATGCTCACGAGGTCGCCGCGTCGGCGCTGGGCGGCGCCATCGACGGCATGCTCGCCGAATATGTCGTGCTGGAAGAAGAAGGCGTCGTTAAAATCCCCGAGCATCTATCGCTCGAGGAAGGCGCGACGCTGCCTTGCGCCGGCGTAACAGCATGGAGCGCCATCGTGCACCATGCCAAGCTGATCGCCGGACAAACGGTGCTGCTGCAGGGCACCGGCGGCGTCTCGATCTTCGGACTGCAATTGGCGCGCGCCATGGGGATTACCGCAATCATCACCTCGTCGAGCGACGAAAAACTTACGCGCGCCAAAGCGCTCGGTGCGGCATTCGGTATCAACTACAAGACGACCCCCGAATGGGACAAAGCGGCGCGCGAATTCACCGGCGGGCGCGGCGTCGACCATGTGCTCGAGGTTGGCGGCGCGGCAACGCTGACGCAGTCGTTCGGCGCCATCCGGGTCGGCGGCAAAATCAGCGTCATCGGCGGCGTTAGCGGCGGCGCGACGGCACTCAACCCGGGACTGATCTTCTCCAAGCGCGCCAACGTCCAGGGTATCTACGTCGGCTCGACGGAGATGTTCGAGGCGATGAACGCCGCCATTGCCGCCAACAAGATCAAGCCGGCGATCGACCGCGTGTTCGGCTTCGACGAGGTGAAGGCGGCGCTCAATCACATGGCGGCGGGGGCACACTTCGGCAAAATCGTCATCCGCGTGGCGTGAGCAAAAGGCCGTCGCGGCGCAAGCGCGCGACGCTATCGCGCGACCACCCGCGTCGGCGGGAATGCGACCTCGACCAGGGTGCCGGCGTTCGGCGCGCTCTTGATGGAAAAATGCGCGCGGTTGGCCTCCGCCAGCGCCTTGGTCAGCGGCAGGCCAAGGCCGGTCCCGCCCGAGCCCCAGCTTCCGGAAGTCGCCGTCTGCCGGAACGGTTCCAGCGCCACCTCGACATCTTTCTCGCTCATGCCGACGCCGGTGTCGCGCACGCGCAACACCGCCTCGCCATTGTCGGCGAACGCCGTCGATACGATCACCTGGCCGCCGGGGCCGGTGAACTTGATCGAGTTCGAAAGAAGATTGAGCACGATCTGGCGCAGCGACCGCTCGTCGGCGACGACTTGGGGCAACCCGGGCATGAGCGAGGTGCGAATGATGATGCGTGCGCGGCTCGCCTGCGGCTGCATGATGCCGACGCATTGCTGCGTGAGGTCGTTGAGGCTGACATTGGCGAAGGTGAGGTCGAGCTGGCCGGTCTCGATCTTGGAAAGATCGAGCAGGTCGTTCAACAGCGAAACAAGATGCATTCCGGCGGCGTGGATGTCCTTGAGATATTCGCGGTAGCGCTCGTTGCCGATCGGGCCGAAGCGCTCCGCCATGATCACCTCGGCGAAACCGGTGATGGCGTTGAGCGGCGTGCGAATCTCGTGGCTGACTTTGCCGACAAACTCCGCTTTCGCCGCCGCCGCTTTTTGCGCTTCGCGCGTGGCGGCGCGAAGCTCCTCCTCGGTCTTCTTGAAGGATTCGAGCTTCGCGGTGAGCTCGCGGATTTCGTTCTGCGCGGTGCCAAGCGCGAGCGCGGTCGCTCGGCGGCGCTCCTCGGCTTCGCCGTTGATCAGCATGAGCGCGAGCGCGGACGCCCCGCTCCAGGGAACAGTGAACAGGCGCCCTTCAACCGGACGTCGGTTGCCGCCGCGGGTCATGACCGACAGCGATTGCGCGCCGCCGCTCTGGGCAAGCGCGCCGGCGCCGGGCTCGGCGAAGAGTGCGTTCAAGCCGCCAGCCGCCGCGAGCGCGTCGAGGCTCTGGTAGCCGCTCAATTCGAAGAAATGGCGGTTGGCGTAGAGGAGCGAGTCGTATCGGTAGATCAGCACGCCGACCGGAATGCGATCCAGCAGCACCGGCTCGAAAGCGGGCAAGGCCTGCCGCTGCTCGGCGTCCTCGCGTTGCGATCCGGCTTCACCCGCTTGCATGTGCGCTTCATGCGCT
The DNA here is from genome assembly GCA_049522435.1 of Xanthobacteraceae bacterium. Lineage (GTDB taxonomy): Bacteria > Pseudomonadota > Alphaproteobacteria > Rhizobiales > Xanthobacteraceae > BOG-931. The sequence continues at coordinate 3,737 of JBEKNW010000100.1, read as the reverse complement.
TCGGCCCCGATGGCAGGAGCGCTCGCGGCAACGCGCGCCGCTTCCTCGCCGGCGGCGGGCGACATCGCCTCGCGACCGGGAGGGGCGAGCGCCACCTCGGCCGGTTCGGTCGGAATTGCCTGCTCCGCGGCCGGCAGGCCGGCGCCGCTCTCGGCAGTTGGAGCCTCACGCCCTCCCCGCAAGCGCGCCGTCAATTCCTGCGCCAGCTCGCGGAACGCCCTGCGCTCCACCGGGCTCAGGCTGGGCGCCTTCGGTTCAGGCGGCGTTCCTGGGCGAAACGGCACCACGTTGGCGGCAGCAGGCGCGACGCTCGGTGCGGCGCGCTCGCTGCGCGGTGCAACTTCGGCTGCAGCGGCTGCGGCCGGCGGTGAAGCGGCGGCTTCCGTGTCGGCGAGCGCCGCGCGTTGCGGCGTTGCAGCGGAGATGCCGTTAGCCGCGGGCGGCGCCTCGGGCTGAGCCATGAACCCGATCGGACGCTCTCGACGCGCGCGCGTCAATTGGTTGATGCGGGCGATGTCGCGACAGACGCCGAACCCGCGATAGCCGCGAAAATCGCGCTCGCGATCGAATACCGGTAGCCCCGACAGCTCGACCGGCAGCCGTTCACCGCCCTCGTCGACCGGCCAGGAGACGGTGATGCCGCTCCAGGTTTCACGCGTTGCGACCGCGCGCGCGACCTGATTTTCCGGATCGAGCTTCAGCTCGGCGACGATCTCGCTCCACAATCGGCCGAATGCAGCCGTGGTGCGCGGCCCTATGAGCTCGATGAACTCGTCCGAGCCGACAACGAAGCGGCCATCGGCATCCATCTGCCAAACGAAGCGCAATGGGTGGCGCCGCTCCGCCGTGGGCTCATCATGGGCAAGGGTTCCGGGGAATTGCGGCGTTGGCGGCCCGGCGGCGGCCGCTACGGGCTCTACGGCAGGCGATAGCGCCGGCGCTTCCACACAGGCTTCGGGTGCCGCTGCCGCAGGCGCAGTCTCGTTCTTTGCCGGAACGCTCTCCATAACCTGAACTTCACTTGGCTGTGCGCCGAACGTGACCACCAGCACCGCCGCTGCATCGTTGCCGAGACGCTCGACGGTGACCGGGCCATGGCGCGTCGCTGCGCTGGCGCTGCCGGTTTCGAGTGCTTCGGCCGCGATCGCGGCGATGCCGAGGGCAGACAGCGTGGGGATGCCGGCAAGGCGCGTCTGCGCCGCCGCGGTGGCATAGAGGAGCGTGCCGTCGGGCGCGAAGACCGCGAGCATTCGCTCGCGATCGGGGAAGAGGCGGCTGACCCGCTCGCGGAGCGTCAGCGACGGTCCCGCCGGCTCGGTTGCGACAACGAGCACAGTCGCCGGGCCATCGGCCAGAGCGAAGCGCGAGCAGACACAGGTCAGCGCCCGGCCGAAGCTCGCCCCGAAGCCGCGCAGGCGTTCAAGCCGCGCTTGCCCCATTGACGGCAGCGTTGCCGCGAGGCGGATGATCTCGGCGGCTGCCGGGTGCTTCGCGTCGAACCGACAAGTGGCGCACTCGCCGGTATTCGCCGCACCGAAGATCGCGGCGCCGACCGCATTCGCCCACAAAATCCGCGACCCGTCCGTGCTCCACAGCCAAGCGGGCGATGCGCTTGTCGCGTGGTCTGCGAGCTGGGCCGCAAGTCGCGGGTCGCGCGACGGGACGAACTCTGACTCCACGATCGGCATGCGACGGAACTCTTGCCTAAGGAATTCTTAATAGTGCGGGCCGCCCGCGCCGTCCATGCCGGGGGCTCGACTCCTGCCGGGCAAGGGGGGATAACCTTAATCGCGCCACGCGCTTGACGCGGCGCGAAGATCGGGGCTGCACGCCGGCGGTGAATTCACGCTAGGATGACGACGGCAAGGCGTACGAGGAGCAGACGATGGCCAAGGAACCGTTCGAGCAATTCGCAATGCCCAATGAGGTGCGCGCTTTCGTCGAGCAAAGCGTGGCGCAGGCGAGGACGGCCTTCGATGGCATCGCCCAGGCGGCGAACCAGGCGGTGGGGCAGTGGCAAGGCCAGGCCCAGGCGGCGCGCGCCGGCGCCAGCGAAATCGCGCACAAGTCGATGGCCTATGTCGAGCAGAACATGGCGGCAACTTTTGATTTCGCCCAGAAGCTCATGCACGCTAAGGACCCGACAGAGGTCATGCGGCTGCAATCCGAGTATCTCGCCCACCAGATGAAGACGCTCTCGGCGCAGGCGCAGGAGCTCGGACAAAGTGCCGCCAAAATAGTCATGGATGCGGCCAAGCCGAAGCCGTGATGCCGCAGATTGGATCGTTGATCGAGAAAAATAAATTATTTCAATGAGCTATTTTTATTTGTGCAATGCAATAAAACCTATTGCAATGCACCAAAACTGACATTATATAAATTGACGGAAGGCCCGCGGCCTAGAGTTTGTGCTGCGTTCGGCGGCGGGGCGAATGAAATGTGATGCCTCGCGCGACGGGCGGCGAGGCCAAGTAAGAATTCCCAGGCGAACAGCCCCAAGAGCACAAGAGAGCAAGGACGAGTGTCATGGCGGAAACCATTACTGCTGCCCCGAAAGCAAAGACGACCAAACCGGTGACGACAAGCGCGTTCGAAATGCCGAAATTCGAAATGCCCAAATTCGACATGCCGAACGTCGAGATGCCGGCTGCCTTCCGCGAATTCGCGGAGCGCGGCGTCGCCCAGGCTAAAGATACCTACGAGAAGATGAAGGCCGCCGCCGAAGAGGCGACGGATGTCCTCGAGACCACCTACTCGACAGCCACCAAAGGCGCCTCCGATTATGGTCTCAAGGTGATCGAAGTGGCGCGCGTAAATACCAATGCCACGTTCGATTTTGCCGGCGAGATCATGGCGGCGAAGACGCTGTCGGAAGTCGTCGAGCTCACGAGCGCGCATGCGCGCAAGCAGTTCGAGGCGCTGACGCAGCAGAGCAAGGAACTCGGCGCGCTGGTGCAGAAGGTTGCGACCGACACGGCCGAGCCGATCAAGAGCGGCATGAACAAGGCGTTCAGCAAGGTCGGCTGATCGACGCTTCGCGTTCGCGTTTTGCCACCCCCATCGCAAGATGGGCGAAGCCCGGGATCATGCCCGGGCTTTTGCTTGTCGTCTTGCCAGCTGTTGCTGTGGTCATGCCGCCGGTCTTGCCGCCGGTCTTGCCGCCGGTCTTGCCGCCGGTCTTGCCGCCGGTCTTGTCACCGGTCTTGCCAAACCGGGGCGATCCACATAGCTTCCGCGCGCTTGCCGACCGCGGGCCCGTGCAGCTGTAGCTCAGTTTGGTTAGAGCGCCTGACTGTGGATCAGGAGGTCGGTGGTTCGAGTCCACCCAGCTGTACCAAATTATCACGTAATGTAAAGCACTTATGAGATGAAGCTTTGACGCTCGAATTTGAGGTCGCATCAGCGGACCCATTGCGGACCCGCAGGTAAACTTTCAGACTGCGCGCCTCGAGTGCTGAGGCCATGCGCAAAACCGTTCGGAAGTCGCGAGCACTTCTAGGCGAACAGGACGTGCCCACCCTGTTTGATGACAAGTGCATCAGCAAGTTGGCAACCACCGCTGAACTGCCGTACGACGCCGACTTGAAAGCCCTCGGCTGGTGGATCAGGGAGGCTGCTAGTGTTGTGATTCCAACGCTTGTTTCGCACGGGCGACTTTACTGAAGATTTCTGTGGCGGTCTTTGTCCAGACGTAGGGCTTGGGATTGCCGTTGTGATTGTTGAGATAGTCCATGATG
>JBEKNW010000099.1:0-16296 GCA_049522435.1 Xanthobacteraceae bacterium | reverse complement strand
TCTGTTCCCTCCGAATCAGACGGTCAAAGAATCACGCCTCGCAACCCGAAAACAACCCATTCCGATCTTTAGTCCCCGCCACCGCAACCTTTCGATTCAATCAGCTATGGAAGCGGTATGAGATGTGGCGGCGTCTAAAAACTGCCGGTTATCGAGGCTCGTTACGTGTCGTGGGGGAATGGGCAACGCGCCGCCGCCGCGCCGAGCAAGCCGGCCTCGAAAATCTCCAAAGAGTTCCGTCGGCACGAACAATCGCCCGGCTGATGACAACCGAATGACCAGCTCACTGCGCCCGCTGCACCAAAAGTGCGTCAGAGCCAAATTTGAACGCCGATTGACAATTAGGCGATAATACGCAGACGATTAGCGGTCGTTTCCCATCAACCCGAATCCGTGCGGTCGAGGCTCCAGTGGCGAAACGAGGGTTCATCCCGCGGCACGATCTCCGTCGCAAGGACGGCACTGCAGCCTGGGCAGAAGAATTGCCGTAGCACGATCTCGCGTTCTGTGAAGATTTTCGGGTCTGCATGCACGCCCGGACCAGCATCGCGGGAGGGGCGCTCACGCTTCACGGCGTTGGCCAACGGGTCATGGCTAGTCTCGCCCAATCGCGTTTTGCAGTGCGTGCATACGACGGCGCCGTCGTCAGTAAGGGTGAGATTGTCGTCGAGCTGCATCATGATGACCCTCTTCGTCATGCGGCGCGCGGGCCAATACGGGCATGGCGCAGTTCCCCACGGCGCGCTTCGGTGGCGCTGGCATCGGCTGTCCCGTCTGCTTTGAGCATCACGCCATAGATCTCTGACGCGGCGCGCGGCGAGACCCTGAATGAGGCCACGTCCACGGCCACTTGCTGCGGATCGCGCCGCAGCGGGTCACCGTAACCGCCGCCACCCTGCCAATGGGTGAAGTACACATCGTCGGCGGCCATGTCAGTCTCGACATGCGATGGCAGAATTTCATGCCGACCGTCGATCTCTTCGAGGGTACCAGGGATAAAACCTTTCGCGAGCATTGCTCGCACGTTAGTGCCGCGCATGAGAACGTCGTAGCTGGTGGCCGACGGGTAACCCCCGGCGAGCCCAGGAGCTAACGGCAGGGCCTTGCCGGGTGCCGAGACAACGAGGTGCACGCCCTGCAGCGGCGAATCATGCGGAATGAAACAACTTGCTCCGCCCAGACCACCGCGGTAACGGCCCGGGCCACCAGAATCAATCTCTTCGCGCCGCCAGAGGTAGAGCATCGGGAAACTGAACTCGTTGATCTCGACGTCGGCGATACGCCCCATCGGGATGGGCATTTGACCACCCGTGTCCACGCCGTCTTGATCGACCCGAGCACCGAGACCACCGGCCATCGGGTCGCACAGCATGGTCACAAATGGAGCGCCGCGCTGGTCCACACCGGCCAGTAGTGCTAAATCCCAGGTGCCTTGGCAGCAGGACATGGCTGCTTTTCGGTGCTGCGGGTGCGTCCCCACCATCTGCGCGACGCATTCCGACACGGCATTCTGTGTCGCCCATGCAGAGGCGACGGAGGCTTTGCCGATGCCGGCCGGGAACGTGCAGTTGTTGATCGTACCGGGCTCGCTGATGATCTCCACGCAACGATAGATGCCGCCGGGCGCCCAAGGGATATCGTTGCATAGCATGGTCAGCACGATCGGCATAATGCCCCCGCGCATCCCAGCGAAGGTGCAGTTGATGAAGCCTTCCACCTGGGGGTCAGTGCCGGTGAAATCGAAGACGAGCTTGTCGTCAAGCTTGGTCATTCGCAGCACGATTTTGTAGATAGCGTTGTCGCCCGCGCGTGCGCTGTCCTGATGGGCGACGGCCCCCCAGGTGCCGTTCGGCAGGCTGCGCAGCTTGGCACGCAGCCGCTTCTCGGCGTCGTTCATCATCCTCTTCATGACTGCTTTAACGACACGCGGACCATACTTGTTGATGAGCTGAGTCAGCCGCTGCTGGGCCACGTTGTTGGCGCCCAACTTGGCTCGCAGATCCAGCGCGATGAGTTTCGGTACGCGCGAACGCCGCAGATACATGTCTTCGATGTCAGGGCGCAGATTCCCCCCTTCGACGATCTTCACCGGGGGTACCGGCGTCGATTCCCAGAATACGTCGGTGCCGGCCACGGACCAGCTCCCCGGCGATACGCCACCAAGATCGACCTGATGACAAACTGCGCCACTCCAGGCGAACAGCTCACCGTCATAAAACAGCGGAGCAAACACGCTGGCGTCGTTCTGGTGCAGGCCACCGCCAATCCAAGGATCGTTGCAGAAGAACATGTCACCCGGCCGCAGGCCAGGACTGCCGCTGCGGTGCTCAAGCGTCCATTTAATCGCCATATCCAATGAGGCGGCGAGCTGCATGTTGTACTGCCCGACGAGGATGAGGTTGCCGGTCTCATCCGCTATGGCGGCATTAAAGTCATTGCAGTCGGTGACCACGACCGACCCCGACATGCGCTTCAATGCATCCCCCATATCGTCGGTAATGGCTGACAAACGATGGCGGATGACTTCGTAGGTCAACGGATCGATCGCCTGCTCGGCGTCGGCGTCGACCGTATGGAGCGACACGAACTTCGATGCGATTGCTCGTAGGTCGTCGCTAGAACGTTCCTTGAATACAAACTTCTCGGAGCCGGAAACGTGAATTATTGCCATTGCAAAGCCTCCTTTTCAAACCACGCTCGCATAACGGATGACCATATTGCCGAGCTGGTCGAGCGTGGCCGTACAGCCCTCGGGTAATGCCACTGTTGTGGTGGGCGTCTCTACTACTGCCGGGCCAACGAGCCGATCATCACGACTGAGGTCGCGGTAGTCGTAGACCGCGGTGTCCTGCCAGCCGCGGCGCACGTCTAGGAAGGCGCGGCGTCTGCTCCTGGGCTTCGCCTGCTCGCCGCCATGCTTCAAATGCGGCAGTTCCGGGTGAATCGGAAGACGCGCGCGGGCCCGCATCCGGTAGGTGATGATCTGCATACCGGCCTCACGAAAGCCCGCATCTTTACCATACAAGCTCGCATAGGCTGCCTCAAACGCTTGCCCAAGCCTCGTGACGGCGTTCACGTCAATCGGCCCCGGCTCTACCGGTGTCGTGACCTCGGCCAGCTGCATTGTAAAACGCATGTCGACCTCGCGCTCAAATGCGATGCTGGAAAACGGAAGAGCTTGCTCCTGAAGCTGAACCTTGAGCTCCTGTTCGAGTTTGGCAAAGGCCTGCTCTACCCTTTCAGGTTCTGGCGGAAAGTTGTCGGGCTGGGATCGCTCGACGGTCAGCACGATGTCGGAACTCGCCAGGCCATACGCGGAGAACACTGCCGCAGTGGCCCCGAGCGGGACGATGACCTCCGATGCCCCTAAGTCCGCGGCATAATTGGCGCAATGCACGGGTCCGGCACCGCCGAACGAATAGACTGCGAAATCGCGCGGGTCGCGTCCGCTGTTGACCACGACCTTTCTTACCAGGTCAGCCGTTTGCGCGTTCTGGATCGCGTAGACTGCCGCCGCCGCGTCGTCCACCTTCATGCCCAGCGGTTCAGCGACGTGCCGGCTCAGAGCGTCGCGAGCAAGCTCGATCGAAAGCTTCATGCGGCCACCTAGAAAGTTGTCCGGGTTGATAATACCGAGCACAAGGTCGGCATCCGTGACGGTCGGCCGCTCGCCGCCCTCGCCATAGCAAGCTGGGCCCGGCCTCGCACCGGCGCTCTTCGGCCCAACACGCAGGTTGCCGCCTTGGTCAATCCACGCGATGGCCCCGCCGCCGGCGCCAATCGTGTGCACATCGACCATCGACGCTGAGATTGAATATTGGTTGATCACCGTGCTGGTAGAGGTCACCGGCTTGCCGTCGACTACCAGCCCCACCAGGAATGTGGTGCCGCCGATATCGGTCGAGATAATGTTCTTGTGCCCCAGGGTCGCACCAAGGTTGGTGCAACCAACGATGCCACCGGTCAGCACTGATCCAAGTGTGGACACGGCATGACGCGGTGCTTCGCGGGCCTTCACGCAGCCACCGGAACCCTGCATGACCAACAGCGCTCCGTCGAAACCGCGTTGGCGCAGCTCATCCTCTAACGGAATGAGATAGTTCCGCAATCGAGGGGCGATCTGTGTGTTGACAATAGTCGTTGCGCTCCGCGAGAACTCGCGAATACGAGGGCTGATATCACTCGACAGCGCCACGTATAGCGACGGCGCCTCTTCGGCAATGATCTCCCGCGTACGTAGTTCGTGTGCCGGATTGCGGAACGACCACAGGAAGGACACAGCGATCGCTTCGACCCCTTGGGATATGAGATACCGGGTCGCCGAGCGCACCCCGTTTTCGTCGAGGCGCACAATCTCTGCGCCCTTGTAGTCGATACGCTCATTGATTTCGGCGACCAAAGTTCTTGGCACAAGTGGCGGCGGCTTGTTGGTGCGGGACATGTTCTGGATCTGATCAGGATCGAGGCCCGCGTAACGTCCCTCGGCATTCATGATTGAAATTGAATCGGCGTGCCCCTTGGTCGTAAGGAAACCCACCTTACACACATCTCCGGTGATCAGTGCATTCAGCGTCGACGTAGTCCCGTGAACGATGTAGCTCGTGTCGCGCAGAAACTCTCTCGTTGTCGCGCCGAGTGACTTTGCTAGATCGTCGATGACCGTGAGAACGCCGACTGAAAAATCCGGCGGTGTCGATGGCGATTTTGCCGAAGACAAGCGCCCGAGATGGTCGGCGACAAAACCGTCGGTGAAGGTGCCGCCGGTATCGACTCCGATGACGTAAGGCATGTTTAGGCTACTCCGTGGATTAGATTTTCGGAAAGGACACGACGTGACGGATTGAAAAGATTCGACGACTTAGCGCCTCGCTATCGAGAATCCCTACGACGATACCTCGCCAATGATGGTAGTTGTCCAAAGCAGCACTCCTCATGCGGTAGCTGCCCGCAGCAGTTCCGCCACCTTTTCGCGAGCTTCTGCGCCGTGGCGTTTCATGTTGCTGACAGTCAACTGGTCATGATAATTGGCGATACCGACGAAGCCCGGACGTGCGCGACAGCGATCAAGCCACGCTGCGATTGGGGCCATCTCAGCGTTTTCCTCCCAGACCCAACTTAGGGCCATGTCGTCGAAACGATAGACATAGGGCAGCATCGCAATGTCGGCGAGGCTATAGCTATTACCCGTCAGCCAGGGCGACTTCTGCAGCGCTCTTCCCATCTTGCGGAAGACACTAACATAGTTGACGAGGTGCGGAGCGACCAACGGCGCATCCAACCCACGCTCGATCGCCTCCATGCGCTCGGCACGCACCTGAGGCGACCATTTCGCCATCTGCGCCTTACGGTCCTGGTGGCGCCATGCGATCGCGAAGGAGACAGTCGAGCACCACAGATGCAAGCCCGCATCCGGGATCAGCGTCCACAACCGCATCTGCGCGCGCTCATAGGGGTTGATGGGACGCAGCGGCCTGTCCGAGTAGGCGTCATCGAGATACTCGCAGATCACGGTAGATTCAATAATAACGTTGCCGTTGTCGATGAGCGTGGGCACAACGCCGTTAGGATTGAGCTGCAGATATTCGGGCGTATGGGAGTCCCCGGCGCCGAGATTGAGATGATATTCGGTAGGGCTCAGGCCCTTCTCGGCAATCGTGATACGAACCTTCTGGGCGCAAACCGACATGTTGTTGTGATAAAGTTCCATGCAATTCCTCCAAATCTTAAGCAGAGATTCCCCGGATGAATCTGCAGCGATGCCGTTACCAGCGGTATACGTGACGAATAGAGTAGACTCGACGATTTAGCTCCTCGCTATCGAGTATGCCCACCGCAAACAGCACCCCGGCGGTGACGATCCAATGTGCAAATGGCGGCACCCCAATGGCAGTCAGGCCGGAACGCAACATTGAAAGAACGAGTACGCCGCCGGCGATGCCGAGCGGCCGGCCCTTTCCTCCTGAGAGCGAAACCCCGCCGAGGATGGCAGCGGCCGCACCGGGGACGAGAGTGTCTGCGAGTGCGACCGGCGAAGCCGCAGCCAAGCCGTAGCTCAGGAGCCCGCCGCCGATCGCAGTGAGCGCACCCGAAATGACAAACACCGCAATGAGTATGTGGTCCACACGGATGCCGACCACGATCGCTGCACGACGGTCGCTGCCGACCGCGAGGAGATCGCGGCCGAAACGCGTCCAGGAAACGACGAAGGCCGCTACTAGGAAAAGAAAGATTGCGGTCAGTGAGCGTACAGAAAAGATTTCCAGCACAGGAGCATTTACTGCCAAGGCTACGTCTAATCGTTCAAACGCTATAGTGGTATTCCCGGTCAAAAAATATGAAAGCCCGCCGAAGGTGAGCAAGCCGCCAAGCGTCACGCCGATAGAGCTCAGATTGAGCCATGTCATGATTGAGCCTTGGGCTAGCCCGGCGAGCCCCCCCACGGCTATAGCAAGAAGTAACCCCAGCACCGGATTGGTCTCGCCCGTCATTACGGCCACGCAGCCGGCGAGACTGAGGACGCCGCCTACCGATAAGTCGAATTCTTTTACCATCATCGATAGCCCGAGCCCGAGCGCGACGGGGCCGATGGTGGCAAATTGCTGCAGGACGTCATAGGCGGTATTCGCGCTGAGGACGCGGCCACGACTGCCATCGATGATCCCGAGAATAATTGTGATCAGCGCAAGCACGGCGAACGGCCGAACAGTAGGGTCCGCCAAGAGCGCGCGCAAACGTCGAGTCATGTCCGGCCTTTCCACTGCAGCATAATGACGGCCAGCACGATCAATCCGATCAGCAAGTATTGCATTTCAATCCCGAAGCCACGCAGGATCAGCAGTCCTTGCATCAGGGCGATGAAGAACGTGCCCGCCAGGGTGCGCACTACTGACCCTTCGCCGCCCTGAATAGCCGTCCCTCCAACGAGGACAGCGCTGATGGCCCGATACTCATAGCCAATACCGTGTTCCATGTCGCCCGAACGGTAGCGCGCCGCTACGAGAACAGCAGAAACGGCGGTAAACAAGCCGGCGGCCACATAAGCCCACATAACGGTGCGCCACGGCTCGATACCCGCTGCCTTGGCGGCACGTGGATTAGTCCCCACCAAATAGATGTTCCGGCCGAAGCGGGTGAAGGAAAGAATACATTGACCGACGATTACGGCGATCAAGAACGCCGCCAAAGGACCTGGAACCGGGCCCAAATTGGCCTTCAGTACCTCGGTTTCATCGGTTAAAGGGTAGATGCCGCGTCCGCCTGTAATATAGATTGCGCCCCCAATAATCAGCGCATAGGCGGCCATACTAATAATAAGCGGATTTGCACGGAAGAATCCGATCAGCCAGCCCTGAATGCCGTTGAGTGCTGCACAAAACAAGAAAGCAAGAATCAGGGCTGGGGTGAGACCAAGTGTTAAACTCATCATAAAAACGACAGTGGTAGCGGACATCGACGCTCCGATGCTGAATGACATGATGTTGCCGCTCAACGTGATAAATGTCATACCGACGGCGACGCAGCCAATGAAAGACACCGTCGTCAAGAGCGATCTAATGCTCGTCGCAGAAAGAAACCCAGGCGTGGAAACAGCGAATAACACCACCCCGACTGCGGCAGCCCATTGAATCATGGAGGCCTTGTCCTGGCGGATCGATTCTAGCCATGTAGTTATGCTTGCCATGCCTGCGGGCGCCTGTCTCCTGACCAAGTTCGCCGGATGCTTTGCTCTCTAATGTAGGGGATGGGTGATGTCGGCGATAATATGCTGCATGTTTATCTCCTTACCGCGGTAGTAGCCGACTTGACGGGAGCGATACATCGTGATCACGACGTCTCCCACTCCCACCACTTCCTCCAAGTCGGTGGATGCGACCAACAGCCCATAGCCCTGACTGCAAAACTGGCGCATGAGCTGATAGATTTCAGCCCGGGCTCCGATATCGATGCCTCGCGTCGGTTCGATCAAAACAATTACTCCAGCCTGTGTCGCTCCAAGGCATCTGCCAAACGCCAGCTTCTGCTGATTGCCACCGCTCAGGTTATCAGCGCGCGAACGCAGTCGTTGCTGGTCAACCCCCACCCGCACGGCCAATCTGATCGCTTCCGACCTCAGCGATATTGGATTGAGAATTCCAAATCGAGAAAGCTCGCGAAGGCGGGCGGCCACCAAATTATCAGTAACACTGAGAGTTCGAAAAATCCCCTCCTCAGCTCGATCGCCCGAAACGAAACTAATATTGTGGTGGAACGCTTCGTCGGCTGAGCCGAGGTGCAGTGCTTTGCCGTTTACCTGCACCGATCCGGTGGCATTATAGACCAGACCAGCAACCGTCCTTATAACGCCTTCCGCGCCCGAACCTACCTGTCCGGCGATGTAGACGATATCGCCCCTGGTTACTCTTGCACTGAAGTTGCTCACGGCCCCCGGAATAGAAAGATTTTCGATCTGAAGAATAGTCTCGCCGGCGACGTAACCATGCTCCGGATACATCTCGACGAACGGACGACCCAGCATCATTTCTATCAATTTCTTGCGATCGATGTCAGTCGTCTTGGAGGTGCCAACCATCTCACCGTTGCGCAACACCGTTACACTGTCGCAGATTCGAAATACCTCGGCGAGACGGTGGGTAACGTAGACGATGGAACGTCCCTCGCGCCTGATTCGTGCTAGCGCCACGAAAATCCTATCGATCTCGCTGTCCGACAGAGTGGCAGTAGGTTCGTCAAGTATGAAGACGCGTGCGTTCCGTGTGAGCATGCGGGCAATTTCGACGAGCTGACGCTCGCCTATCGTCAAACGCCCAACGCGCGTATCGAGTGCGATATGCTCCGCGCCTAAAAGACTGAGCGCTTCATAGGCCCGGCGACGCAATTCCTTACGCCTATGCAGGAATGGAACGTCCATCGAGCCAAGCCAGATATTGTCCAAGACTGAAAGGTCCGGACAGACGCTTAGCTCTTGCGCCACCATGGCAATGCCCAGTCGTTGGGCTTCGGTTGAAGATGGCAGCGTGCAAATCTTGCCATCAAAGCAGATCGCGCCTGCGTCAGGCCGATCGATGCCAGCGAGTATGTTGACCAATGTGCTCTTTCCGGCACCATTCTCTCCACAAACGGCGCGGATTTCGCCGGGATAGACATCCAGCGATACCTGCTTTAACGCCGTGACCGGACCAAAACTCTTAGACAATCCGCGAACGGACAGAATCGGATCGCACAGCAACATCTGACCGGAGACCGTGACATTCGCCACGGTCTCGATCGTTTGGCTTCCCAGCGAGACAGACATATCGAAACTTCTCGCAGTTTGCGACTAACCCTCTCCGGTCAACTCAATATGAACATCTCTCCGCAAATTGAGCGACATTGTCCTTGGTGATAATCTCGTGGGTCTCGTAAACCGCCCGCTCGACTTTCTTGCCTGCGAGCACGTCAGCGGTCGTAGCGGCGGCGTTTTTGGCTGAGATTTGAGGCAGCATTAGCACAGTCGCCGCCTGTTTCCCGCTCTCAATATTCTTGATGCCGGGGCTCATGCAGTTACCGCCAACGACAATCAGCGAGTCCTTCTCACGACCCAACTTCACGCCCGCGGATTCGGCTGCCTGGATCGCACCGTTGGCGACGACGTCATTCATGCCGTAAACGGCATCCAGCCCTTTAGTGCCGCCAAAGCGGGCCAGTATTTGTCCGAATGCCTGCTCCGCTTTGGTCGGATTCCACTGCACGTCCTCGACAATGACAATCTGAAGTCCGGGGTACTTGGCGACTGCTGCCTTGAAGCCATCAGTGCGCAGCGACCCGGTCCCTTCAGAGAGTGTGCCAACGAGCGCGGCTACCTTGGCGTTGTTGCGTCCGGCCTTGGTAACTGCCTGTCCAAGTGCTTCACCGGCACGCTGCCCAAGCGTTCTGGAATCCTCGCCAACATAGGTCACGTACAGATCCTGGGCCTCGTTTTCGCGGAACTGGGCGATGATCGTAATCACAGGAATTTTTGCGTTTTTCGCACGTGTCAGCGCCGGAATGACCGCTTTTTGGCTCAGAGTCTGGATCACCAAGGCATCATATTTTTGTGCCACCGCCTCGTCGATCTGTTGCGACTGCAGGGCTGGATCCCACGGACTGGAAAATACCGTGACCGCCAGCCCGTTTGCCGGTGCCGCATCGGAAAACACCTTGGCCCAGGTACCGATGAAACGGTCTTGGGTCGGGCCCACAAGCAGGGCGACCCTCTTTTGCTGAGCGGCAGCGCCGGCGGTCATCAGACCGATCATAAGCAGCGCCACTACAGCGGTTAGCGATCGAAAGAGTGCGGAAATTTTAGTCATTGTCTCCTCCCGTTGTGTTCAACTTATCAACGCTCTCGTTACGCGTAGTCCTCAAGTCAACTGTTCATTTTTTTGGTCTCACCCCGTCGTGGCCGTCCCAAAATAACGTTAATGGTTTTGATCTCCGTGTAATCGAGCATTTCTTCAAGCGCTTCTTCGCGGCCACAGCCGCTGTTCTTCACGCCGCCGAAAGGGACCGCCATATAATGAGCGCCATACCCGTTGATCCATTGGTGCCCAGCGCGCACCCGACGCGCAGTGGTGAGTGCGGTGTCGATATCGTTGGTCCAGATCGCCGCCGTCAGCCCATATTCGACCGCGTTGGCCATTTCGATCGCCGCATCGACATTCGACCAGCGCATCACCGAAAGCACCGGACCGAACACTTCCTCCTTGGCAATCCGCATGTCCGGAGTCACTCCGCCAAATACGGCTGGGCGAATCCAATAGCCGCGCGCAAAAGTGCTCCCCTCAGGCCGGCTGCCGCCGGTAAGAAGGCGTGCGCCGTCCGTCTCGCCGATCCGAATATAATGTTTCACCTTGGCCAATTGGGCCGCGGAATTGATGGGGCCCATTTGGCTGCGTTCGTCCATGGGATCTCCCACACGTATTGCAGAAACAAGATCAACCACCTGCTCAAGAACCCGATCATGGAGTGACTCGTGCAACAACAATCGGCTGGTGGAACCGCAGGACTGGCCTTGCCAACTGAAGTTCATTGCCGCCACCGCCGCCTTCGCGACTGCGTCGGGATCGGCATCGGGGAAAACGATCAACGGATTTTTGCCGCCCAGTTCCAGGCTCACATGCTTTACCGAGCTCTCCGCAGCTGCTCTCTGGATGGCGCGACCGGTCGCCGTCGAACCAATAAAGGCAATGCGCTTGACCGTCGGATGGCGCACTAGCGCATCGCCGGCGGTGGCGCCACTGCCTGTCACGATATTAAAAACGCCGGGAGGAAAAATCTCACGCGCAATCTCCGCAAGGACCAACGCCGACAGTGGACTGGTCTCGGGGGGCTTGACGATCACCGCGTTGCCAGCCATTAGCGCGGCCGCCGTGCGTGCGGTGGCAAACATGACGGGATGGTTGAAAGGGACTATACGGACGACAACGCCGTAAGGTTCGCGCACTGTGAAGTGCAAATTGCCAGGCGTCGACGGTATGGTTTGGCCCTTCAGTTCGTAACCTACTCCCGCATAATAGTTTAGGCTATCGACGCCCATGCGAACGTCGCCACGCATGGGGCCGATCGTGTTGCCGGTATCCATCACCTCAACGTAAAGCAGTTCCTCGGCCCGTTTCAGCAGGCGCGAACCGAACGCACGCAAAACCTCCGCGCGCGCGCTCACCCCCATGGCCGCCCAGCCAGGCCACGCCAGTTCGGCGGACGCCACGGCCTTGGCAACGTCGCCCGCATTAGCCGCCGGAGCTCGACCGATGACCTCTTCGGTCGCTGGGTTAAGCGACTCGTCCCAAGCGCCGCTTTCACTCTCGACGAGCTGCCCGCCAATCAACATGTGGCAAGCTTTGGTTGCGATCGCATTCACTGTGCAGGCTCCCCCATCCTCAGTGCATGATGTAGCCGCCATCGACGTTGAACGACTGACCCGTGATGAAGCTGCTTTCATCGCTGAGCAGGAAGGCCACCATGTTGGCTATATCTTCGGGGGCTCCCGGCCGGTTCAGGCATTGATTTGCAATTAATGTCCGCTTCTGCGCTTCGGTCACCGTACCGCGTGGAATTTCGGTGAAAATCGGACCTGGCAAGATGGAATTTACCCGCACGTTCTTAGGGCCGAGTTCGCGTGCTAAAGCCCGGCTGAGCCCGACCACACCCGCCTTAGAGGTTACGTAATGGGCATAGTTTGGCCGGCCGAACAACATCGTGCTCGACGAAATATTTACGACGCTGGCCGTGGGGGCCTCGAGCAGCCTGGGCAAGGCCGCTTTTGACATCAGCCATACTCCCTTGAGGTTGACCGCCATCAACTCGTCCCAGTCACTCTCCTCGATTTCCCAGAACGGCTTCATTTTGATCGTGGAGAAGATGGAAGCATTGTTGACGACGCCATTTAGTACGCCAAAGGCCTTCACGGATTCAGCGACCGCGCGCTTGCACTCCTCGGATACGGCAACGTTGCAGTGGGCATAAAGGCCACGGCCACCGCCGGTGGTTATCTCAAGGCAGACATTCCGGCCCCGTTCGTCATTGACATCAGCAACAACAACCGCCGCGCCGCGTTCAGCCAGCGTCAGAGCCGTGCGGCGCCCGATACCTTGCCCGCCGCCGGTGACGATAAAAGTCTTACCCTTCATAGTCATATTCAACTACTCCACATTGTTCTCACAGCCTGGACTGAGATTAGTGACTCCTCGTCCTTTCGGCAGACTTCAGATTCGCGCAGCGTTCCACATCCGGGACAGATGTGTTCGCTGACTTGGTCGTGGTAATCGTTTCATCCTCAGCCATGAGAACAAGATCGGTGAGCGCACCCCCGATTTCGACGCTCAAATACATGACGAGTATTCGTGATCCCTGGCGCTGCCTTTGCTCCCAACGTGGGGCCGCCATGCTTACAATCACAATGTGAGTTGTTCGCCGCGCCCGCTTTTGAATGGTATTGTGGGTGGGAGTGATATATAAGTCCAATACAAATTGAGCTATCGTTCGATAATCTATCGGTTATCAATTAAGCGGCTTCTTAATGGACGACCTAATCTCGCTCCACAAACTTAAGGTTTTTTGCCAAGTCGTGCGGCACAAAAGCGTCACTAGGGCGGCGGAGGAGCTTCACATCGCCCAGCCGGCTGTCACCGCGCACGTGCGGTCGCTGGAACGCAAGCTTGGGACACGGCTAGTGATCCGTCAGGGCCGGAATATCCAAATCAGCGAAGCTGGTCGGACCTTTTATGTCTGGGCTAATAACATGCTCGCTCAGTATAGAGACACGGAACGGCAGATTCGCGGCTACTCGAACGGTGAGAGAGGGAGTGCGATGATTGCCGCGTCCATGTCGGTGGGAAGCTACGTTCTTCCCAGAATACTTGGACGGTACCGTCAGGCAAATCCATACGCTCAGATTCGGCTCACCATATCCCATCCTTCGCCGGCGTCGCAGCAGGTGCATGAGGGTGTGTGCGATTTCGCTGTTTTGCACCTTCATTCGGAATTGGAAGGAGAAGAATTAATTATAGAACGGCTGGGCAGCGAGGAGTTAATAATTGTCGCCTCCAACGATGACCCGCGGGTCGGCGCTACAATAGATATCGCCGAACTAATGAGCATACCATTCGTCGCGTCGCCTATTGGCCAAATACGCGAACTCGAGGATATCGCATTACGCAAATGGGGTGTCACCAACCGACAGATCGCAATTGAATTAGGCCATCCTGAAGCGATAAAGCAAGCAGTTCGCCAGCGGCTGGGTATTGGTCTTCTATTTCGGAGCGCAGTCGAGGAGCACGTGGCGGACGGTACTTTGCGAGCAGTTGGCTTAAGGGGTGCCCCCATGTTGGTTCCGCTGGTATTGGTGCATAGCCGGTCGAAAATCTTCTCGCCTCTCCAGGAAAAGGTGATCGGCCACATTCGCGAGGAATTGGCAAATATGGGCTCCACCCGATTTTGTTGACATCATGCTCAGACCTTTGTGGGTGCTGCTTTCGGCAGGGACCGGCGTTTCCCATCTGAAGCCGGGCGATGTTGTACACCTCCCGGCCGGGCGCGGCGGGCTCCGGAAGACCGACCAATTCGAGTACATCCAGAGGCGGGCCGTGGTGGGTTTGAGTCCCACAGCCGCAAGCATGATTGGCGCGTCGCGGCGCCTCCATCATTCGGCGGCATAAGCTTGTGCACGCGGGCGGTTTGAGATGAAGCGGCGCTGCATCAGTAAAGCGCTGTTGGACAGGGGAAACGCGATGCGAATTCGAGCCGCGGTTGTCGAAACTAAGTCCGGACCATTCGTCTTCCGGGAGCTTGATCTGGATGCACCCCGCCAGGACGAGGTGCTGGTAAGAGTTGTCGCGACCGGCCTCTGCCAAACCGACGTCCACGTTCGCAACCAAGATTATCCGGTGCCGTTGCCCTTGGTCCTCGGCCATGAGGGGGCGGGTGTCGTCGAGCAAGTCGGCGCAGCTGTGGAAGGCGTCAAGCCTGGCGACCACGTGGTGATGTCTTACCCATCCTGTGGACACTGTCGCTTCTGCCGCGGCGGCCACAACTCCTATTGCGAACACGGCTACGAGATGTGTTTCGGCGGTTCTCGCCTCGATGGAAGCAACGCGCTCCACTGGCCTCAGGGCGAGCCGCACGCAGACGAGATGCACGGCAATTTCTTCGGGCAATCATCCTTCGCCACCTATGCACTTGCGAGTGCAAGCAACGTCGTCAAGGTGCCCGGCGATCTGCCGCTCGATCTTCTCGCGCCGCTCGGGTGCGGCTTCCAGACTGGTGCTGGCGCGGTTCTGAATTCACTTCAGGTGCGCGCGGGCTCCAGCATCGCGGTCTTCGGCGCCGGCGCTGTTGGCTCGGCCGCAATCATGGCCGCCCGGATCGTGGGCGCCGCACCAATCATCGCGGTCGATATCAACCCCAAGCGGCTCGCTCTCGCCCGAGAGCTTGGCGCCACACACGCCATAAACAGCCGTGAGGCGGACACCGCAGCGCGGATCATGGAGATCATCGGCACCGGCGTCGATCATGTGCTTGAGATCACGGCCCGACCGGAAATGCTCAAGCTGGCCGTCGATGTGCTGGCCCCGCTCGGAATTGCGGCTTTGATCGGCGGCGCTCCTGCCGGTGCGCAGACTGCGATCGATATGAACACGCTGCTCAATGGACGGATCGTACGCGGGATTATTCAAGGCGACGCCGTCCCGCAATTGTTCATTCCGACTCTCATCGAGATGTACCAAAGGGGACTTTCCGTTCGACCGGCTCGTGCGTTTCTACGATTTCAACGAGATCAACCAGGCGGTCGAAGACACCCGCAGGGGCGAGACGGTCAAGGCCGTCCTGCGTGCGTTGCCAGTGCCGCCCATATAGGTGTTCCGGTGGCACGAGGAACGTCCGCGTTAACCCGAGTCGTTGCATCCACGCGCGCGCGAGGGGCGCGCCGACACCGCGCGCTCCACCAGCAGACCGACCCGCTCGAGCCGCCTGGGCCGCGCTGCGGCTGCTGGCCGACGTCGCCGATTCCTTTTTACGGAAAGAATCCTCTTCGTCCTCGATTGGGCTTACCTAGCGAAGTGGCTCGGTCGCCAAAGTAATTTTTCGCCGGCCATTCGCGCGGGTATCAGTGGAAGACTGCGGAGCTTCCCGCGATCGCTCGAACAGGGCCGCACCGGCGTTGCCTCCCAACCAAGTCAGATCCTCTTTCTCGCAGGATGCCGCTATCGCCAATCCGATCGAAGCAAGGTGCGCGCGGCCATAGCAATATACATCTTTTTGTATGGCGCGGACTCTCCGAAGGACGGCTGACCTATTCCAATATCGGCCGAAAAATGTGACATTAGGAGAGCTTGCTTACAACCGATCCCGAGCTCAAATTGGCTTTTTAACGACCGGCTAAATAATCGTCAGACGAGTGACCTTGGTTTCTCCCTTCGTAGCGGCTGACCCTCATTCGAATATTTGCTCAATACTAGCCGTGGAAGCTCAGTTGCCGTTCTTTGCGCAACCCCCAACATCCGCAAAATCATTTCCGATGCCAGCAGTTCGACGTCCGGATCATCGGGATGTTCGAGTCGCTGGCGCACCGCCACTCCCACCAGCGACAGAAGCATGGTGAACAGCACGTCGCTCGGTTCGACGTAGAAACGGCCCTGGTTGATGCCGATGGCGACGTCCTTGACAGCCGCTCGACACGACAGCCTCGGGAACGTGCAGGCCGGGACGAAAAGATGCTCTCGGCCGAACCAAAAGATCGCCCAAAAGAGGAGGACAGAATGCAGTCAAATTAGATACCCT
>JBEKNW010000098.1:0-16369 GCA_049522435.1 Xanthobacteraceae bacterium | reverse complement strand
CTTCAGCTCGGCGTGCGACAGACCGTCAAGATCTCCGGGCGGCGACATTCCCAGAATGAATCTGACTCGCGTCCTCCTGAGAATCGTAAAATCATACCGCCTCTGGTTTTGCCCCTCTTACGCAACGCATGGCTAAGTCTCTAGCGTCGCTATGTTAATTTTAATAATGAACGTGGCAGGCCGTAACCCGCCCCGTACTGGCCCCTTTTAACCCCCAGTGGCTCTTTTGAATTTCGCAGTGGCCCATTTTGAATCACCCGTATCGTAGCTTAAAAACCAAAATATCCCCTGCGAAAACGAGCGTGATCCCGTTTGCGACAACCAACGGCGCATCGCCTAACAGCACCCATAGGCAAGCCAAAGGATAATCCCGAGCACGAGCACAAGGTACATGCTGAGCGAGATGTCAGCCGTTGAGCGGCTTTTCCAGGTCTTCACAACCTGCGGTAGAAAGGCCACGGTCGAACAGAATGCTGCCGTCAATCCAAGAAATGTCAGTTTGAGCATCGTTTTCCAGCCGCCTCAGTTGGCGATCTCGTCACAGACCTTTGCCGTCATCCTGATCCTGATCGGGCTTTACAAGATAGGTGCTGAACGACGGCAAGTCCAAATCGATCTTATTGGATCATCCGGACGTGCTCATCGGTCACGGGTTCCTCATGGCGGCGCTCGGGACGGCAAACACTGATTTTACCAATGGCCTTCTCTCGCAATTGATCAAGGCGACTTCTCAAGATGGCCAGATTGATGAGACCGGATCTTAATGTCATGCTTGACGTGACACTTTGCCGTCCGTGCCATTCGGCACTGTTGTGACAGGGCGCATTAAGCCCCTTGGTATGGCCGACAGAGTCTGTGAAAATAGGCTCGAAGGAGACGTGATGGCTGGTCGAATTGCATTGTACGCCCTTGTCTTGGCGCTGGTCGCGACCTGCCCGGCGATGGCTGGGTCATCGCAGGATGGCGTTGCCGCGTTGCGTCGCCACGACTACGCTGCCGCGATTGCGATATTCGGGCCCTTAGCCGGGCGCGGCGACGCCAGGGCGCAGACCTATCTCGGCTTCATGTACGCCAACGGCTACGGGGTGCCGCAAAATTACATCGAGGCGGCGAACTGGCTTCGTCTCGCGAGCGAGCGGGGCTATGCCCGTGCCCAGTATGCGCTGGGGCTGATGTACGACAAGGGTCACGGTGTTCCGCAGGATTACGTCCAGGCCTACAAATGGCTGGATTTGGCGGTGGCCAGGGCGACAGGACGAGAACGCGACGATTGGGTCCGAATCCGTGATGCGGTCGCTTCAAAGCTCAGCCTCGCGCAGCGCACAGAAGCCCAAGCGCTCGCGATCGAGTGGCAGGCACAGCGAGGACGCTAGAGCATGATCCGATTCCGTTGAATCGGGTCATGGTCGTGCCGGCGCTCAGGTAAGTGCAAGTATCGCTTCGAGCAGCCAGCACAGCCAGATGGCCGGAGCAAAGAACAGGCCGAACGGCACTCTCGTGAATCGTTGCACAGCGCGACTGCCAACCAGCCGCCGCAGCGTATAGACCGCGAGTGCCGCAAGCGCCGCAGCGTCGACGGCAATCGGCAGCATCGTCCATCCCAGCCACGCGCCGGCGACGCCGGCAAGCTTGACGTCGCCGAGGCCGATGCCCTGGCGGCCACGCAGCCACTGATAGCCGATACGAACAATCAAAAAGCCGAGCGCTACGACAGCGCCGCGCAGCAACGCCATGATAACGCCTTCCCAACCGCCCCCGATGCCGGCGTTGACCAAAGCAAGCCCGAATGCAGCCAGGGTCAAAGCGTTGGGGATGATGAAATGGCGCGCGTCGACGACCGCAATGGTCATCATCAGAACACCGAGGCCTGCTCCGAGCAATCCGGGCAGGCCGGGAGCGGCCAGAACGCTCGCGGCGATGACGGCTAGTGCAATAAGGCCGAGGCCGCAATATTGGGCAAGCGCGCGCCGCTTCGCATCAGGTACCATCCACTCCATGGCAACAGCAAAATCATCCTCGTCGCACGATAGCGCACAGGCTTAGGCGGAGCCGCCGCGACCGCTTCTCGCGGCGCGTTTCATCTTATGACTTGCGGCGTCAACGGGAGCACGGCTCCGGGAGGCTTGACCGAGCCGACCTTGCTGCCTCTGAGTTTCGAGCGCAATTCTTCCGCCACGACGGAGGCATCGACGCTGTCGCGAATGATTTGCGGCCGGATGAAGACGATGAGTTCAGTCCGCTGAATTCCCTTCTGATTCTGGACAAATGCGTCGCCGAGATAGGGAATCTGATCGACGAGAGGGATGCCAGAGCGCGTGACGCTCTGCGTGTCGCTGATCAGGCCGGCAAGCAGCACCGTCTGCCCGTCGACGACCGAGAGAGTGCTCTTGACCTTGCGCTCGGAAATTGTCGGCGTCAGCGACCCGGCCGCAGTCGATGGCGCAACTTCGCTGATCTCCTGCTCAATGTCGAGCAATATGGTACCGTTGGAGTTGATCCGCGGCACGACCCGCAAGATAATGCCGGTGTTTTGGTAGCTGATGGTATTGACGACAGCGTTATTGGCACTGAGCACGGTTGCGGTGCCGGTCGTGATCGGCACCTGGTCGCCGACCTGAAGGGTGGCGGTGCCGTGGTTGACCACGACGAGCGAAGGGTTGGAGAGAACCTTCACGTCAGTATAGGCGTGCAAGGCACTGAGGACGACGTTCGGAGTAGCCTGCGACCCGACCAGGAAGTTGAATCCGGGTAGGGCCTGACCCAGCACCGCACCACCGGCACTGTTGATGATCGACCCTGGGTTGATATTGCCGTTGTTTTGCAGAAAAAACTGGACGCCGTAGTTGAGATTGTCGTTGAGCGTGACCTCGGCGATCGTGGCATCGAACGCCACCTGCAGCTGCGGCCGGTCAAGTTGGTTCAGCGTCCTCTCGATGATGCGATAGCTTTCCTGGTTGGCATAGATCAAGAGTGCATTGTTGGTGACGTCGGCGGTGATGCGAATACCCGGCAGGATGGGCCCGGCGCCCGCAGCACCGCTGCGCAGACCACCTCCTGTCGCGGTATTCGCGCCCGAACCGGCGGTATTCTGTGCACCTCCCCCCGGCTGCTGTTGCAAAGCGGTGGCCAGCGAAGCCGTACCGCCGGTCAGCCGGTCAGCCGGCGACATCGAAGTCGCGCCGCCCTCACTCGACGTCGAGGTCAGACCCCCGCCCGGAGCGATCTGGTTGGTCGCGGAATCCAATGACCCCTGCGAACCGCCGACATACATCTCGTTGAGAAGCCGCGCGAGCTGACGCGCATCGCCGTAACGGACCCGATAGACCTTAACGCCGGTGCTTGTCATCTCGGAGCTGTCGAGACGATTGATCCAGGTCGCCACGGCTCGCAGCAGCTCCGGCTTCCGCGCAACGACCAGAATGGCGTTCAGGCGACCCATCGGCTGCAGCTTGACCATGTTCTGGGACAGCCCGCCCTCTCCCGAATCCATGATTTTCTCAAGTTCGGTGATCACCGGCTCCGGCGTCGTGTTTTTGACGGGATAGATCCCCACCGATTGCCCGCGCATCCAATCGGCGTCGAAGTCCAACACGGTATCGACCGCGGCGCGGCGTTCGGCGCCGCTGCCCTGGACCACAAGCAAATTGCGCGACGGATCGGCGCGAATGGCACCGGGTTTCGCTGCGAAGCTGTCCAGCAACTTGCTCACCGTCTGCACCGAGACGTATTGCAACGGGATGATGGTGATGCCATAGCCCGGCGCCGGCGAATTGCCGGCAGTTGCGCGATCCACACTGCCGCTGCCAACCGCGTCGGCCGCGGGCAACAGCCGGTAGCCCGATTTATCGTGCACCAAAGCTGCATTGGCAGTGCGCAGTGCGCTTTCGAGCGCGAACAGGACGTCGCTCTGGGCAATGGGACGCCCCGATGCCAGCGTGATGGTGCCCTGGACTCGAGGATCGATGGTGTACCCGACGCCCAGGATGTCGCCGAGAATCACCTTGGTGACGGTCGCAATGGGGGTGTTTTCGAAATTCAACTCGTAGCCGCTGCCGTCGGGCGTGGGCTCCATCCCCGACACGCGCGGACGTTCCGTTCCTCCTGTGCCGTAATAAACCGACGGGCGCGTGCCGGTCTTCGAGTCGGTTGTTTGCGTCGATAGCGGAAACCGCGGTTGCAAATCCGCAGCCCGGATTTGATCGTTCGCGTCCGGCGGCTCGGTTCCATTCTGCCCGGCCGGCGTCAAACCCGAGGTCATATTACAGGCCGCGAGTGCCGCGCCAGCAATGGCAAAAAATATTGCGGCGGCGCCGACCTGCGCGAAACGACGACTAATCGGTACGCTCCGAACTAAACGCAAGGGCCCCCCAACCGTCACGCCTGGGCCGGTTCAAATTGACACAATGAAAAAGTACCGCTAAATATTTACCTGCGTCAACAATTAGTTAATTCGCATGTGGAAGGCCGGCTTTCTCATGCCGTTGTGGCGGACGCTCCCATGAGTGCCAATGCTTCCGCGGAATTTGCAAAATATCTATCCAGCAGAAACTACCTGATTGCCGATTCAAAGCTCAATGTTGCTCCCGAAGACTTGCCGGGCGCGGAATTGAGTTTGCGAAAACTATGGACGCTGACCGACCTGTCGGCCAATGACTTTGCCGATGAAGTCGCCAAGTACTACGGCCTGAAGCGGTGCTCGCTGCCCGAGCTGATGACGGCCTCGGCGCTGACCGCGCGGTTCTCGCCCCGCTTCCTGCGCGAGACAACGTTATTCCCCTACCAAACCGCCAAGGACAGGAACACGCTCGCGGTCGCCGACCCCAACGATGTTGCCGCGGTCCGCGCCGCCGAAATCGTGCTCGGCAAACCCGTCGAGATCGCCGTCGCCTCGTTCGAGGACATCGCCACGGTACTGGCCGAGCGGCTGGGCGAGGACGAACTTTCGCGTCCGGGCACCGCGGACGTCGCAACCGCCGGGGCCGACGACGACATCGAGAGCCTGCGCGATCTGGCGAGTGGGGCTCCGGTCGTTCGTGCCGTGAACGATCTGCTCGAAAAGGCCATGGAGTTGCGGGCGAGCGACATCCATATCGAGCCGTTTCGCAATGGTCTGGTCATCCGCATGCGGGTCGACGGCTTGCTGCGAGCGATCCCGGCGCCGGCCGGAGCACTGCCGCAAGCCGTGATCTCGCGCGTCAAGATTCTCTCCGGCTTGAACATCGCGGAGCGGCGGCTGCCGCAGGACGGCGCCGCCCGCTTGCGTGTCGGCAGATCCGATATCGACATTCGCGTCGCGACGATGCCGACGCAACACGGCGAGGCAGCGGTCATCCGGTTGCTGCCGCGGGATCGCGGTTTGCTTGAGATCGGCAAACTCGGCTTGTCGACGGCGGACGAAGCCAAGATCACGCGCCTGCTCGCGCTGCCGCACGGCATGGTGGTGATCACCGGCCCGACCGGCAGCGGCAAGACGACGACGTTGGCGACGATGCTCTCCATCCTCAACGAGCCGACGCGCAAGATCCTGACGATCGAGGATCCGGTCGAATACGAGATCCACGGCGTGAACCAATCGCAAGTCAAGCCGTCGATCGGGCTCACGTTCGCAATGGCGCTACGCTCGTTCGTCCGGCAGGACCCGGACGTTATCATGGTCGGCGAGGTGCGCGATGCCGAGACGGCCCACATCGCGATCCACGCGGCATTGACCGGCCACCTCGTCCTGACCACGCTCCATACCGAAACGGCCGCCGCCGCAGTGCCGCGTCTGCTCGATCTCGGCGTTGAGCATTTTTTGCTCAAGTCGACGCTCCGCGCGGTGATTGCGCAACGGCTGATCCGCGTGCTGTGCGATCGCTGCAAGACCAAACGAACGCTCAGTGCGGCCGATCTCGCCGGCGACCCGCGCTACGAGGCGCTCGGTCTTGCGGTCGGTGAAACCGTGCACGAGCCCGCCGGCTGCGACCGCTGCGGCGGCACCGGCTATCGCGGCCGCACTGGCGTATTCGAGGTGCTCGAAATGACGGCGCAGGTACGCACCGCCGTCGGCGCCAATACCGACTCCGGCAGCATCGATGCGGCAGCCATTCGTGCCGGCATGACGACGATGGTCGACCATGCCGTCGCCAAATGCCGCGAGGGTGTCAGTTCGGTCGCCGAGGTCTTGCGGGTCACCACGGTGCGGTAGAGCCATGCCGAACTTTCGTTACCGCGCGCTGACGCAGAGCGGTGAATTGGTGGACGGTTCGATCGCGGCCCCGAGCGCGGGAGAGGTCGCCCACCGCATCGAGTATCTCGGCCTTGTTCCAATCGATACCGTCGAAGACCGCGCCGCAGCCATACCGCGATTCGATTTCTCGTTCCTGTCCAGGCCTCGCGCCGAGGATGTCACCGTCTTCACCCGCGATCTCGGGCTGCTGCTCAAGGCCGGCGCGCGCATCAATGACGGTCTCGAATTGCTGTCCATGGACGTCGACATTGGACGGCTTCGCTCGACCGTCGCCAAGATCAGAGTCGCCGTTCTCGCCGGCGAAAGTTTTGCCGAGGTCATTTCGCGCTATTCTTCGCTGTTCCCGCCGCTCTACGTGGCGCTGGTGCGCGTGGGGGAGGCGTCCGGCACACTGGACCATATTCTCGAAGTCATCGGCGCCGAGCGCATCCGGGCGGAGACGCTGCGGCGACGGGTGGTCGACGCTTTGCGCTATCCGGCTTTCGTGCTTTGCGCGGCAAGCGCGGTCCTAATGTTCTTTCTGTTATTCGTGCTGCCGCAATTTGCTTCGGTGTTGCGCGATTTCGACGCCAAGATCGATCCGTTCCTCATGGCGTTCATGGGATTTTCCGGTTTCCTGCGTGGCCATGCCGATGGCGTCGGTGCAGCGCTTGTGATCCTGCTCGGCGGCGGCTGGGTTCTGCTGCGCCGGCCGGGCTTCCGTGCCGCCATGGTCCGCACGGCATCACGGTTGCCGCTCATTCGCCCGATGCTCGGGTATCATCGGACCGCCTTATTCTGCCGCAACCTCGGCGTTCTGCTCACGAGCGGGGTTCCGCTCACGACGACGCTGCGCATTCTCACCGACATGATGGCGGCGACGACCGGGGACGCGACGGTCTGGACCAAGGCCGTCGACCGCGTCAGGCACGGCGGCAAGCTTTCGGACTCGCTTGCCGACGGTGCCGCACTTCCATCCATGGCGGTGCGCATGTTAAGGTTGGGTGAGGAGACCGGTCAGTTGCCGATGCTCGCCGGGCGCGTCGCGGAATTCTATGAGGCCAAGCTGCAGCGCAGCCTGGACAGGATCGTCGGCATAGCAGGGCCGCTGGCCATCATATCGATCAGCATCGTTGTCGGAGGTCTGATCGTGTCGGTCATGACGGCTCTATTATCGGTCAGCCAAGTGGTTGGGTAACTAAGTCGTGGGGTGACACTGGGAGGGGTTCGCCATGATGTTTTGCGCCACACCCTGGAAGAGAGGCCGATGCTCAGCTAAGCGCGGCGAGCAGGGCTTCACGTTGGTGGAGATTTTGGTCGTCATCACGATCATCGGTCTGATCATGGCACTGGTGGGACCGCGTGTTCTCAATTACCTGGGCGAAGCGAAAGTCAAGGCGGCAAAGATTCAGATCGAAAGCTTCTCCAGCACCCTCGACTTGTTCTATCTCGACATCGGACGCTATCCTTCCAACTCGGAGGGTCTGGCAGCCTTGGTGCAGCGTCCCGGCGGCGTCCAGGGGTGGAATGGGCCGTATCTGAAAGGCGAGGCCGTCCCCAATGATCCGTGGGGACATCCGTACGTCTACCGTCTGCCCGGAGAGCACGGGGCCTATGACATCGTTTCCTACGGCGCGGATGGGCAGGAGGGCGGCACTGGCACGGGAGCGGATATTACGAGCTGGGCGCGGGCGCACTGACGATCGGAGCGGGGAGGACGGGTTCACGCTCCTCGAGGTCGTATGCGTGCTCGCGATCATTGCGATTCTCGCCGCGATCGTACTGCCGGCGATACCACGCGGCACATCGCGCACCAGGTTGGAAGGCTACGCAATCGAGGTCGCCACCTTGCTACGGGCCGACCGCGACACGGCGATCTGGCGGCGACGACCGGTAGCGACCGAGATCAATGCGCTGACGCGGTCGGTGCGCTCCGGCGCCAGCGGCCGAGTGGTGCGCATGCCGGATGACGTGCGCTTCGAGGCCTTGCTGGCGGCCCGCTGCAATCAACGCGCCGCAGGAACCACGATCGATTTCTTCGGATCGGGAATGTCGTGCGGTGGAACCATCCGGCTGACACGGAATGAGCTCGGCTACGACATTCGAGTCAATTGGCTGACGGGAGGTGTAGAAGTTGTCCCGGTCAAGGCGCTTTGAAGACCGGCAAGCCGTCGCCGGTTTTACGCTCATCGAAGTGCTCATTGCTCTCGCGATCGTCGCCGTCTCGCTGACGGCGATCGGCTCGCTGATGGCGGCGACGGTGCGCGGCACGCGCTCGATCGACCAGCACCTCACCCTGGTCGAGACGGCGCGCGCGATCGAGGCCGGCCTCCCGAACCGCGGCGATCTCGCCGTCGGCAGCCTCACCGGCGCCGTGGGGGACTTTCTCTGGCGGGTCGACGTCTTGCCGTTCCGGGCAAGTTTCGTCGACCCTGAGCTGCCGACCCCGTGGGTGCCGCAGGCCGTCGTCATCACGGTGCAATCGCCATCGGGAGCGGTCCTTCGCATCAACAGCGTTCGCCTGCACCGAAGGACAAGTGAATGAAGCGATGCAAACGGCAAGCGCGCGGCCGGTCGAATATCGCGGGATTCACCCTCATCGAGGCGCTGATTTCGACCTTGCTGATGGTCGCGATCCTCGGCGCCCTCGCCGTGGTCACGGCGCAGTGGATGCCGAATTGGAATCGCGGCTTTGCCCACGTGCAGCACACCGAGCTCACGGCCAGGGGGCTTGAACGCATCGTGGCCGATTTGACGGCCGCGGAATTCATCCCGCCGTCCGGCGATGCCAAGGCCCCGCTGTTCGACGGCGCGGCGCTCTCCGTCACGTTGGTGCGCTCCGCGCTTGGCCCCAACACGCGGCCCGGTCTCGAATTCGTGCGCATCGGCGAAACAGCCGACGATCGCGGGCTCGCCATGGTGCGCGTGCGCGCACCCTTCGTGCCGCTCGAATTGCCGGCCCTCGATCGGGTGAAATTCTCCGATCCGGTCGTGCTGGTGCGCGCGCCTTACCGGGTTTCGTTCGCCTACGCGGGTCCGGATCGGATCTGGCAAGATTCGTGGCGCGGCGCCGACAAACTCCCGACTGCCATTCGCGTGACGCTGCGCGATGCGGCGACCGCGCAGCTGCTCGCGATCTCGACGGCTGCCATCATTCACGTCAATGCGTCCGCCGACTGCGTGGGCGCAAAGGATCGCAAGAATTGTGACACGCCGAAAGCGCCCACAACCGAGTGAACCGATGGCCCGAAGCGACCGGCTGACGCGCAACCGGAGGGAATATTCGTTGCGTCTCTCCAAGCTTTTCGTAGCTCGCTCCGAACCTGCGCGAGGCGACGACGGCTTCATCGTCGTGGCCGTTCTATGGATTCTCGGAATTCTCGCAGCCTTGATCTCGATCTATGCGATCTACGTCGCCAATGCGGCCGTGAGTCTGAGCGTGAACGACGACCGCGTTCAGGCGGAGGCGCTGGTATCGGCGGCGCTCGAGCTCACCGCGTATCAATTGACCGCCGTCGACGAAAAATCGCGGCCGACGACAGGGGATTTTGCCTTCCGGATGGGGCGCGCCGACGTCGCGGTGGAGTTCCGCTCGGAAGCCGCTCGGATCGACCTCAACGCCGCGCCGAAGGAACTGCTGGCCGGATTGTTTGCTGCGCTCGGCGCGCGCTATGACGACGCCGAATATTACGCCGACCGGATCATCGGCTGGCGTTCCAAGGGCGAGCCTGACAGCCAGGCTCAAGAAACTGAAGCATATCGGACCGCCGGCTTGAGCTACGCGCCGCGGCAGGCGCCCTTCGCCAATGTGGGCGAACTGTGGCTGGTGCTCGGTCTGCCGCCGGCGCTGGTCGAGCGCGCGTTGCCGTTCGTGACCGTTTTCAGCGGCATGCCGACGGTCAATGTCTTGGACGCACGGCCGGAAGTCGTTGCCGCGCTACCCGGGATGTCGGCCGAGCTTCTCTACGCCGTCCTGAGCCAGCGCGGCACCGGGCCGCAGAATGCCCAGTTCGTGCTCGGTCTGCTCGGTCCCGCGCAAGGCGCTGCCACCGCCGATGGCAGCAAGGCGACACGGGTCACGGTTCGCATCGGCTTCGTCAACGGCCGGCGCGTCGGCGCCGAGGCGGTCATTCTGCCTGTAGCGGACGCCGACGAGCCTTTTGATATATTGTCCTGGCGAGACGATTTCGATGGCCCCAGTTGATGTGACCGCGCGATCGCGGCCGACCGCAGGATGGTGATGAAGTTTGTGAGTGAAATTGCCGAGGGGTTTGCGCGGTGGCTCGATTGCGTCGCCGCCGCGATCGTTGCCGCGCGCGGACGGTTCGTCGCCTCGCGCACCATCCATTTGGTCGAGGGCGCGGACGGCGCATTCACGGTTCTGCCGGCGCAAGGCGCTGCCGCACTAGCCGAAGCGGAACGCGTCCAGATCGTCGATGGCAAGGTGGTCGGATCGCTGCCGGCGACTCTGGAGTCGAGAATGGGGGCGAGTTGCATCGAAGTCGTCCTGCAACCGACGCAGTTCGTGTTCCGCCCGCTTGAATTGCCGCGACGGGCCGGCGAATTTCTCGAAGGCATCGTCCGCTCCCAGATCGATCGGCTTACGCCATGGCCTGCCGAGGATGCCGCTTTCGGCTGGAGCAAGCCGAGCGACATCGCCAACGATCGGATCGTGGTGACCGTGGCGGCGACGGCGCGGGCGCTGATTGCGCCGATTGTGCAGGCGCTCGCCGGCCGCGGCGCGGATGCGATCGTCGTGTCCACGGTCGCGCCGGGCGACGGCGCGGTCGCGATCAAGGTGTTCGAGCAGAAGATGCGGGGCGCGCTGGAAGTCCAGCGGCTGCGCCGTGCGCTTGTCGGCATACTTGTCGTGGCCGGCTTGCTGGCGGGCGCGGCGGTCGCCGCCGATGTCGTTATCGGCGGCAGCCTGCAGGCGCGCCAAGACGATGTGACGAAAAGGATCGCGGCCAGCCGCGATTCGGTGCTGGGCGGCCTCGAGCGGCGCAAGCACGAGACGCCATCGAGTGTGATCGTGATCGAGGCGCTGTCGCGGATATTTCCCGATCATACCTACGTCACCGAGCTGCGGATCGTCGGCGACAAAATGCAGGTCGTCGGCATCACGCGCGACGCGCCATCGCTGATCCGCCTGATCGAGCAATCCTCGTACTTCACACGCGCGACATTTTTCGCGCCGACGACGCAATCGCCGTCGCAACCGGGCGAAAATTTCCATATCGAAGCGCAAATCCAGCCGATCTACACGCCGCCCACATGAGCACCGATCAAACGCTGGTCCGACATCTCACGCGCTATCCCGCTGTCGCGGTGGCCTGTTACGTGGCGCTGGTCGCGATCTGTGCGTTTGCGGCGTGGGCGGCATTGGCGGATGTCTACGGCCGCCATCGCGCGCTCGCCGCCGCGACCGACATGCTCGACCAGATCGAAGGGCGCAAACAATCGCCCGGCCGCGCCGACGCTCTCGGCGCCAATGCCCCCGCTGGCTTCCCATTCCTCGAAGGCCAGTCCGTCACCATCGCCGGCGCCGCCCTGCAGCAGCGGGTGACGGGCGCCGTCACCAAAACGGGAGGCAACGTGCTGTCGACGCAGATCGATCTGAACAGTCCGCAAGCCAAAGATGGATTCGTCAGCCTGATTGTCAGCTGCGAGGTCGCGCAGCCGGCCTTGCAGCAGGTTCTCTACGATCTCGAGGCCGGCATGCCGTTTCTTTTCGTCGATCAACTCGAGGTCCAGGCCCCACAGGCCAGCGGCCGGGAAGCGGGACCCATGCGCGTGCTGATGACAGTCTCAGGTCAG
Organism: Xanthobacteraceae bacterium; assembly: GCA_049522435.1. Lineage (GTDB taxonomy): Bacteria > Pseudomonadota > Alphaproteobacteria > Rhizobiales > Xanthobacteraceae > BOG-931. Next base: position 4,344 of record JBEKNW010000098.1, on the reverse strand, counting down.
TGGCAGGGCAAGCAATGATCCCTGCGAATGCCGCTATTGGGTTGCACGCGTCGGCAGCCGCATGGCGCGGCGCCTTTTGGAAAATCCAATGAAAATGTTATACACAGATTTAGGGTCGGTCGTAGTCCCTGGCTTGACGGAGAAGTAAGGGTGAGCGCGCTGCCCAAATTGTCTGCACGGGTGCGGGACGACCTGATCCGGGCCTGCAGCTTTTTTTCGCTGGTTGTCGTCGCTGTTGTGTGCGGTCATTCCCAGGCTTGCGCACTGGCTGCGACCGGGCCGGTCGACGGCGCCGCGATCGAGACCACGATCAATCCGCCGATGGCCCGTCACACCCCCGACGTTGCAACGCCGGACCAACCGGCCGCGCCGGTGCTGACCGGAAATCCGTTATGGGCGGTTCCGCTCAGGTCGTTGTCCAGCGCGCGTGAGCGGCCGTTGTTCTCGCCGTCGCGACGACCGCCTCCACCCGCAATCGTTGCGGCGCCGCCCAAACCACCGGCGCCGCCGGCGCCCAAACCGGCGGAGCCGGATCACCCGCTGCTGACGTTGGTCGGCACGATCGTCGGCGAAACCCAGAGCATTGGCATTTTCGTCGATGAGGTTGCAAAAAGCGTCATTCGTCTCAAGACCGGCCAAGACCATGCCGGTTGGACGCTGCGCGCAATCCACGGGCGCCAAGCAACGTTCGAAAAAGATCAACGCGAAGTAACCCTTGTCCTGCCGGCCCGGAGTGCGACGGTTGCCGCACTGATTCCGGTTGCGGGGCGGCCGGGCAACACTTGGAAGGATGGCGATGGGCAATTGATTAGTCCTCCGCCATCGGCGCGGATGTCTGGAAATGGAGCGCCGCCCGGTCCACTGCCAACCACGTGGCGGGACGGCGACGGCCAACTGGTCGCTCCCCCGCAGGCGCATTAGGAAAAGCGCGCAACCTTGATCGTTGTGTTGAAGGCTTCGCGGTGCGCAATGACGGGCTCGAGCATTTTCAGGTTGGCCGGAATCGGACCTGCTCACTTGCGTTTCCCGGATGCGGTGCAGTGCCATTAGCGCGTTTACGCGCGTCTTCGACGCGCTATGGCGGTGCACCGCTGATCCGGGACCTTCCCAAACGCGGCGCTTGCAAAGGTCCCGGCGCGGCTCGTCATCGTTACGTCATGCGTATGCGGTGGAAAATCCTGGTTGAACACCCTGGGCGGATGAAGTATTATAATACGGGGATGATGTTGATCACTGCCTCCGATCGTTTGTTGCTCTGCAAACAATCACGACATCTTTGAGAAACGTCATCCAGCAATATAGAATGCGTAAACCGGCTAGGGGAAGTTCACCAATGGGAGGGCTACATGAGGAAGATCGCACTTTCGCTTGCTATCTTGGCGACGACGCTGATACCCGTGCTTTGCACGGCTACTGAGCTAAATAATCGCACTTGGGTTTCCAACATAGGTGTCGACCCGCCCGGGAATACTCAATGCAGCGTAACGGCTCCGTGCCTGACCTTCGCCGGGGCGATTTCCGAGACTAACACCGGTGGCGAGATCAACTGCCTCACTCCAGGCGGCTTCGGCGGGGTCAACATCACGAAGTCGATCACTATTGACTGCTATGGGGTACTTGCAGGTGTTGTCCCGAACTCCGGGGCCAACGGATTTATCATCAACGCACCCGGCGGGACTGTGACTCTGCGGTATCTTGTCATCGATGGCATAGCAGGAGGTACCAACGGCATCGACATCACGAACGCCGCGGCGGTTACCCTTACAGACCTCACGATCTTTAACTTCAGCGGAAAGGGTATCTACGATCAGCGTGCTACCGCTGGCGGGATGGGCGTCATTAACGCATACATTACTGGTAATGGGGGAGCGGGCATCGTGATAGCAGGCGCCGCCGGGACTAACGCTCAAATCACAAATGTCGTTTCGGCGGGCAACACATACGGAGTTGCGGTCGCTAGCGGGAACGGCGTCAACGTGACAAACTCATTCATGGAAGTGAACTCTGTTGCCGGCGTGGAGGCCGACGGTGGTGCCTCCGGGGTGTTGGTGGACGGCACCTCCGTCTCGGGAAATGGTACCGGGGTTGCGGCACATGGACCGGTCACACTGAACAACTCGACTATCACCGGCAATACCACTGTCGGAATTTCCGGGTCGATGGCCACGTCATTCGGAAATAACAGAATTTTGAATACCAATAATGGTACTACACCGACCCTTATTGGTCTGCAGTAACGAGGCTTGAGGGGGGGCCAGCGAGCCTCCTCGTTCGGGTCGGCGGCATAAACAAAGCACGGCGAAGACCCCGGGCAGACTTGCCCGGGATTTTTGTTTGCGTACGCTCATGATCCCGGGCCTGCAGGCCCTCATACGTTTTCCGGCTCATTACCTCGGCGTCAATGACGACCGAACGAATTATCCGGAAGCCGTATCACTCCTTTTGGCGCCGACACCGCTCTAATATAATATCCACGAGACGATGTCTTCCGCAGGCCCTGTATGAACTCCTTGAGCGCTAAAGCCCGAGTACTTGCCGTGGCCTTGCTCTTGCCTACCGTCCTCGCCCGGGCCGAAACGACTGCGATCTGGCGGCAGCTCACTCCTGCCCTTCACGCATCGTCACGCGGACAGGCAGCGCAACAAGTCCCGGACAGATTGGTCGTGACGAGAACAAAAAATAATCTCAACAATCCCACCGCGCCGCCCTTTAGCAAGACAATCGTCGATCGATCGCTGGTCGAAAAGCTATACGGAGATATTTTCGCGCTGCCGCCACCCCCCGATGGGATCAGAAATTGCCCGAACGATGTGGGCATTCGCTATCATCTTGATTTCTATTCGGGAGCTGCCTCCCTCCTTGCTGCGGACTACGAGCCGACGGGGTGTGCGTCCGTAAGATTAAGTGACGGAACAGTCAGAAGCGATCTGACCGGCAGCTTCGGCGTCGATCTAAGGCAAGCGCTGGGCTTTTCGTCAGTCCGGCAGTTTTTGCGATTCCAATGAGATGGCGATCTACCCTCAATTGCAAAGCTTAAGAATGAAGGTATCTTGACCTTCGCTTGATCGTTAGGGCCGGGTCGGGGCGATGCGAAATTTTCGCTCATACTGGTGCTGCGGCCTGCTTGGAGGCGTGGCGCTGTTCGCGCTTGGACCGGCGCAAATGAACCCAACGCCGAGGTTCACGCACAACGTGAACTTGTCGCACGCGCATTCGGCGCTTCAAACGCATGCGCCGATGATCCGTCTTAAGGGTCCCGATGGCGCGGCCCGGCGATGTCTTGATGACGATCAGCGCGTCGGGAAACTCGGAAAACATCGTGCGTGCCGTAAATTGGGCGAAGAACAACGGCGTGCCGACGATCGCGCTGGTCGGATTTAGCGGCGGACGATCCGCGACCATGGCCGATGTCTCGATCCACGTCGCCGCCGAGAATTACGGGACAGTCGAAGACGTGCACCAATCGATGATGCATCTCTTTGCGCAGTATTTGCGGCAATCGCGTATGAGTGCCGAGCAGATTGCACGTCGCCATTTCTAGTCCGTCGTCGAGGTTCGCGGGCGCGACTTGCCCAGCGAGCTGGCAGCCGGCGATGGATTTCGAAGGAAGCGTCCCGATGATCGGCATAGGATTTGTCGACGCCGGCATGATCGGGCAGATCGCTCACATCAGCAACTTTGTCGATTTACCCGGCTGCAAAGTGCGTGCGATCGCCTAGCAGCGTCCGGAATTAGGCCGACAAGCCGCCGAGCGATTTCAAATCGACCGGCTCTACCCTTCACACAATGAACTGCTCGCCGATCCCGATATCGATGCCGTCGTTGTCGTCACGCGCCGTCCGGCGACCGGTCCGATCGGTTTTCTTTTCGCCGGATCAGGCTCTATCCGGAATTGCGATACCGAATCCCGTTTTAGATTCGTACTTTGCAGCCGAATTCCCTGCCCGTTCGGAGCAGGGAATTCGTCGCGCGGGAGCCGAGGCGATGAGGCCCCTCAAGCTTCGTTACTGCTGACCATGGTCGGTCGAGGCTGGGCCAGAGGTCACTGGATTGGAGGCTGGGCCGCTCGGTGCAGTTCCAGCTGAGGTATTGGCAAAGATTCTGTTGTTTCCGTACGACGTGGTCGCCCCGGAAATTCCCGTTGAGTTGAAGGCGATATCCGAGTTGCCCAGGGCAATCGTTCCAGAAGGCTGAACCCCGGTAGCGTTGTGCGATATCTCGGTGTTGTCTACGAGCACCTGGGCACCAGAATCGGCTTCGACGCCGGCAGTCGAGTTCCCGGACAGGACCGAGCGGCTGACGACGACGTTGTTCCCGGTGGCGGCCGCAACTCCGTATTTGTTG
>JBEKNW010000097.1:0-25556 GCA_049522435.1 Xanthobacteraceae bacterium | reverse complement strand
TGATTCCGGGTACTAGTACCCACTTTCATAGAAACGTGATTCGCGCGGGCAGTGAATTCGAGAGTCGGATGAGACACTTGTTCGCATCGTTGCCTGCGCGGATTGGTGATTCCGGGTACTAGTGTCGTGAAAATGCCACTGGATGAATAGTTCAGTGGCAGATCAGACAATCCGCAATTTTGCCTCACGCTCGAGCGTTGACGTTCCTTGTGAAGAGGCGCGTTTAAAGTCCGCGAGAATGCTGGCCGCAATTTCAGATTCCGGAACCGGCCGGCCGAGATAAAAGCCTTGAGCTTGTTCGGCATTGGCCTCGTCGATAAACCTCAGCTGCTCGGCGGTCTCGACGCCTTCAACGGTCACATGCACACGCAATTCGCGGCCGAGCGCGATGATGGTTTTGATCACCGTCTCGGCATCTCGGCCGGAGCGGCCGAGCCCGGTCATGAAGCTTTGGTCAATCTTGATTTTGTCGAACGGGAACCGCCAGAGATAGCTGAGGCTCGAATAGCCGGACCCGAAGTCGTCCATCACGACCGCAACACCGATTGCCTTGATCATCCGCAATTCTTTCATGATGGCTTCGCTGTCATCAAGCAGCAGACTTTCGGTGATCTCCAATTCAAGACGATGGGCGTCCAGCTTTGCCTCTTGCAGCGCGGCTGCAACCGTGGCGCAAACGCCGCCAGCCCTAAACTGAGCAGCCGACACGTTCACTGCGACTGTCAAATGTTTAGGCCAGAGCGCCGCGGTGCGACACGCGTCCCGCAACACCCACGCCCCAATCTTGTCGATCAGGTGCAATTCCTCGGCGACGGGAATGAACGCCAACGGCGGGATCATCGTCCCGTCCTCTGCCGGCAGGCGTATCAGCGCCTCGAAACCAAGGAGACGGCGCGTACTTATTTCGAAGATTGGTTGATAGTGCAGCACGAAGCGATTGTGAAGAACCGCGTTGTGGATAGTGTTTTCGAGCTCGACACGCGCTCGCATCTCCCAATCCATTTCAGGCAAGAAGCGGCGGACGCAATTGCGACCGTCCGCCTTCGCCCTGTACAGAGCCAGATCGGCGCATTTCAGTAGTCGCTCCGCACTAGCGCCGTCGGCCGACGAAAGCGCGAACCCGACACTGACGGTTGCTCGAATCTCATGGCTGTTGAAGGTTACAGGCACGCTCAGCGCAGCCGCGACGCGGCTCGCAAAATCTTCTGCGTCCACCGCGCCATCAATGTCAGTCTGCAGCACGACGAACTCGTCTCCACCAAGTCGGGCCACCTCGTCGTTGTGACGAGTCAACGCACGCAGCCGTTCAGCAAAGGTCCTGAGTACAGCATCTCCGCCGTCGTGGCCAAAATTGTCGTTGACATCCTTGAAGCGATCGAGGTCGATGAAATGCACGGCAAGACCGCGGCCCTGGCCGGGCAATTTGGCCAGCGCCTTGTTCAATCCCTCGATCAGGTGACTGCGATTTGCCAAATCGGTCAGCGCGTCATGGCTAGCCATGTGTTCGACTAGCTTCTCAACCCGCCGACGTTCGCTGATATCTTCGTGTGTCGTCACCCATCCGCCGTCCGCCATAGGCTGACATGAAATTAAAACGGCGCGTCCGTCGCTGAGTTCCTCGATTGTGTTCGACTCACTGACGACAGGAGCGAGTTGCTGATTCATGTATTCAGCGCGGTTTTCGCCGGAGTAGAAACCGTTCGCGATTCGACGCTCGACGATCTCACGTAACGTCGTCCCGGGTCTTGCCTGTTCGGGGGACAGGCCATACATCCGCGCAAAGCGATCGTTGCAGACGACAACCCGCTGTTCGGCATCGAACATGCCGAGGCCTTGCGACATATTGTTGAGCGCCGTATCCAACCGCAGCGTTTGCTCGCGCAAGTTTTGCCGATACGTGGCAATGGCCCTCACCATTTGGCCGATTTCGTCGCTCCTTGTCTGATCACCGATATCGAAATCGACGTTGCCCGAGGACACTTCGGTCATGGCCTTAGTGACCGACTGTATGGGTTTGACAATGGATTGACCAACCACCAGCGCGACGAAAAAGCTTAGCAATGTCGCAGCGATTGCGCCCAGCGCCAAGACTTCCCTGTTCCTTTCCGCTGTAATCACGAATTCCTGCGCAGCCGCTCTCGTCTGCATGCCAGCGAGGTCCGCCATCCTAGCCAAATCAGAGGCGACCTTCTGAAAGTCATCGTCCGTCGCACCGAGCATCATCGTCGCCATGGGTGCATCAGTGTGGCCCACATCGAGCGTATCCTTGACGGCGTCGACGTATTTTTCCCACCGTGCGGACAGATCCGCCATGGTGGATCGTTCGGCGGGCGAAAGGTCCGGTCGTGCATTGAACAACTCGAAGCGTGCGCGCCCCGCGACGAGATCTGCCAGCACGTCGTCACTGATAGACTTCAACAACCGCCCGTTGACGCCATTGCTGGCCCATGTCACGAAGCGAAAAACCTGTACATGCGTTGCGATGACTTCGTCATTCAGATTCGAAATCGTTTCCTGTTTCGGCAAACTGCGTTTTGAAAGCTCATTGAAGTCTTCCGCTAATTTTCTTGCCGCCTGATAAGCATATCCGCCGACCGCGACCAGGCAGATCATGAGCACGACAGACGCCGCGAATGCCTTCACCCGTATCGGCATTTCTTGAAAGAACCTACGCATGGATAATGCTCGAAATAATAGCCGGAGCGACTTCGTTGCAACCGGCCGGCAAGAGCGAAAGCCGTTATCGGTCCATTCCGACACCCACGAAATAGTCACCCATCTTCTCGATATAGGCCGACCGATCCTCTATCTTGTTGGTGACGGGACTGGGCCATTTGTAGCTCACCCATCCACTCCCCGGACCGGCGGCGATCGCGACCATTTCCTGGATCAAATATTTGCCGTCCTGATCCTTGAGGGAGATGAGATTCTTCCCAATCAGCGCCGGACGCGCGCCGTTGGCAAGGACGATACCTTGCATGTTGTAGATGAACGCATAAAGATCGCGGTCATGAAACTCGGGCGTGGTTTTGTCATTCACCGCCTCGATGGTGGCGGCAAGTCCGTCCTTCTTGAATCTCTCCTGGACACGATGGACCATCGCTGCCACTTGCTCGTTGGTACTGATTTCCAAAGCCAATGCGGGCACGTTGGAGATCACCAAGGCAACAAAAACGATAAAAAATGCTGCATTACGCATCGGTTTGCTCCAAGGTAAGGATGGATCACTTACCGAGCGAAGTGCCCTCGTAGCCTAGCCGCCAATCTCGACGGCGAAAGGCAATGGAAACCGCTAGCATGAACAAAAGTAGGAAGACTAAATAGCTAACAGTCTTCTGGAATTAAGTTATCGGCGCATTGTCTAGAGTGACTGATGTTCCTCTGAATTTTAAATAAAGTCGTAAATTAACAGCCGCCGCGAGCGCGGCTTCGTCGCGGAGCCACGCAAAATCCTCTTTGTACTGAGCCGCGAGAGGTAAGCCCCTCAGTCGCTCGACAGGATCACGTTCTTGACGATCGGATAAACTTGGTTCTCCCAGCGCTTGCCCGAGAACACGTCACTTCGTCGGCGCGGGCGGCCGTGGAAGATGCTGAAGTTCGCCACGGCACGAACGTAAATCTTCTGAGTGCTCAGCGACATGTTGCGCAGCGTCATGTCTTCGATCATGCGCTGACGCGGTGGCGTCGTCTGCCTGGTCATGAGAATACTCCTGTCTGATGGACTGCACTGAACGTGCAATCCTGACAGACAGAACGATCGCTACCGACAGCGCAGGCTCCGCTCCGGATACTCGATGGGGCGCGAAAGTAATCTTGCACTAAACAGCTCTGCTGTAAAAGCAGAGACCCCAGTGGGATGGGAAATAGGGAAGTGGTGAGTTGTCGCTGATTGCTTCAGCTGGGAGCAATCGCGCCCTTGTCTTTTCACACGTGTAATTTCGGGAACGCGAACCGGCGTATATAAGGCCACGGCGGCGGATCCGACGATTATCTATCGTGCCGTGACGCCCGTTGATCCCTCAACTCGCCTGTATAGGTCCAAGCCGTTGCTCTCGGCAAAGAACGCATAGCGCGACCATGTGCTGGCGAAGCGCGGATGTCGCTTGAAGTACTCAAGGAGGTTGAACTGGTTGCCGCAAAGTGCCATGCCCGTTATCTGGTCGATCACGACCACTTTGGGAGGATCGGCAGCGAATTCCTCCGCGACGGTTTCGAACACGGTACGCTCGGCCCAACTCATTTCACCAATGTCGCGGTATAGCCGTCCGTCGGGGAGACATTCCCCGTAGACTCCCTGCAGCACCCATATGTTTATGGCGGGCAACGTCTGGTGGGAGTGAGCATAATTCAGGGCTGGATAAATTGGCCAAACCCGCGGCGATAGGACCAACACCCGCGCGTCCGGAGCCGACTGGATCAACAGAGCTTTCAATTCTGTCTGTTCATGAGCATTCGCGTAGCCAAGTTCCCGCCATGGAGCCTCTCCGCTGGATATTACGAACAGCACGAACAGCATCGACAGACCGAACGCTATCGATTGGGAGTATTTGTGGAGGTTAGAATTACGCATATCCAGCCAGCGCGATGCGAGAGTGCCGGCGAGAACGCAGCCGAAAAGTTCAATCGGAACGATGTGGTAGGACCATCCCTTACGCTGAATAAGGGCTGATACGGCCGCTCCCATTGCGGCGAAGCTCAATATTTTCGCGACGACATTCTTGCCTCGAAAGGCGAGCCACAGAAGCGGAGCGAGAAGCACCAATGCAGTCCCCATGCGGGGCACCAAGATCGTTTGCCAAAGCGTGTGTCCTCCAACGTAGTATTTGAAAATCAATGGGAGCATAATGTCCAAATAATCGAGGAAAAACACTGGAAGTGATGCGAGGTAGATCACCCAGACCGCCGCCATCGCCCATGGAACCGGATCACGCATGTACAAACGCCAGCCCAGCGTGAACAGCAAGTATAGTTCGACAAGCGCCGGAATGCCGAGAAAATACGGCTTTATCGCGAAGGTGACGGCTGCCAGAATTGCGACGATATAGCGATATGAGTCCTGCGCCCCTCGGGCACGCCGCGTCGCGAGGAAAAGGTACGGCAGCGCGCCGAGCACCATGAGATGTTCGCGCTGACCGAAATCATAGCCAGCTCCCACTAATACGAGAACCGGAGCAACGTTTAAGAAGTGCCATTCGATTGGGCCTTCCTCGCTGTGCCGGCGCAGGCGCACGGTGAGCCACCAAACAACCGCTCCATAAAAAAGAACACAGAGCTGAAGAGCCAAGATGGCACCCAAGGCCGTGTATTTGCCGACGTATGCAGGCAAGAGATTTAGCACGAAGATCAATGGTGGATCGGTGGTGAGCAGCCTTGAATAGAGCGCTTCGCCGCCGATCCAGCGCTGAGTGAAATCCAAATTCGCCGCGACGTCATGATTCAACGGAGGTGCCAAAACGACCGGAAGAAGCAAAAGCGCGGGCAAATAGGCAACCCACGTCTTTCCGAACTCCAGGTGAGCTTTCGGCAGCGACTTGATCTGGAGGGACACTGATTCGTGCTCCATTATTGCAGTCACATTGCGTCGAACGACTGGCTGAAGTCGCAATACCAAGCCGCGTAGATCGCGCGCTTCACGCGCGATGAGCAGCGCGGACGGGCCATGCGCTCGTCCCCGCGCCGTTTCGGAGCTCGGATCGCGCCATGGTCGTTACGATGCAACGCAGCACGAACAGTAACGAGCAAAAGATTACTCGCTGTTTCTCTGCGATGCAAAATGTCGAAGATTGGCCCACAGCCGAAGTCGCGCCCCGGGCAAAATCGAATGCATATAGGTCACTGCTCTCCGCGTCTAAGGCCGGCCAATTTGCGGAAGGGCAGTTCGGAGAAACCATCCATCATTGATTTGGATCAATGTCCAAGGGAGTCATGTCGTAGAGATTTTACTGCTACTTTTCGCGAGGGCGGATCATGCCACCGAACAACCCAAGAGGAGACGATTATGAGTGATGATAAGAGCGGAGACGAACGGAAAGACGAGTTGACGCGTCGCACGGCGCTTTCCCTCGCGGCAGCCGTTGCGGCTTTCGGAGCTGCAATGGGCATGCGTCCCTCAACCGCCATCGCGCAGGACGAGCACGAGCATAGGCACGAGCATAGGCACGAGCACGAGCATAGGCACGAGCATAGGCACGAGCACGAGCATAGGCACGAGCACGAGCATTAGGCGCAGGCACGAGATCGAAGGCGAGCACGAAGGCAAAGGGAGAAAGGAAGGGTGAAGGCAAATGAGCCGCTGACCCATCTTCACTTCGAAGAGGAAATGTCATCATCCTGAGGGCCCAGGACCACGCCAGTTCCGTACCCATTGGTCCTGAAGTTCCCGCTCGCCAATTTCGCAGTGGTTGGCCGCGTCAAGCGCCACGATTGATCAACAGTTTGGCTACTGCATCCGCCTACAGCTTGCAGCACGCGCGACCATGTCGTGGGATCAACTTTCGTCGGCTCGTCGGATTTTTTCGGAGGCTTGCTGTTTTTTCTGCGGTGCGAAGTGACGCGATTGGCCCTTCGCGACATTTGCCGTGATGCAATGACTTGTCGGCTTTCGAGACAAAGCGGACTCTCATAACTCGTCGCGCGGGCCAATCTATGAGTTCACGCCCTAAGTCGAGACACCAGCGTGTCAATCGCTCGACAAAATTACATTCTTGACGATCGGATAAACCTGGTTCTCCCAGCGCTTGCCTGAGAACACGCCGTAATGGCCGACGCCGGCCTGCATGTGGTGGCGCTTGAGGTACGGGCGCAGCTTGCTGCACATGTCGTGCGCGGCGACGGTCTGGCCGACGGCGCAGATGTCGTCGCGCTCGCCTTCGACCGTGAGCAGCATGGTGCGGCGGATCGCGCTCGGGTCGACGCGCGTGCCGTGGTACTCGAGCGTGCCGAGCGGCAGCGCGTGCTCCTGGAAGATCAATCGCACCGTCTCGAGATAGAATTCCGCGGTGAGATCGAGCACGGCGAAATATTCGTCATAAAAGGCCTTGGTGATCGCCGCCTTCTCGATCTCGCCATTGGCCAGATTGTCATAAAGCTCGCGATGCGCCTTCACGTGCCGCTCGATGTTCATGCTCATGAAGGCGGCGAGCTGCATGAATCCCGGATAGACGCGGCGAAACGCGCCCGGATAGCGCAGCGGCACCGACGCCGTCAGCATGCGCTCGAACCAGGCGATGTCGCGTTTTTTCGAGAGTTCATTGACCTTGGTCGGATTGACGCGGGTATCGATCGGCCCGGCCATCAGCGTCATCGAGCGCGGCTGCGCCGGATTGGCCGCCTGCGCCATCACGGCAACGGCCGAAAGCACGGCGACGCAGGGCTGGCAGACCGCAAGCACGTGCGCCGGCGGCCCCATTACTTCCAGGAACTTGATCAGGTGGTCGACATATTCATCGACGCCGAAGCGGCCCGCCGTCAGCGGCACGTCGCGCGCATTGTGCCAGTCGGTGATGAAAACGTCGTGGTCGGGCAGCATGGTGCGCACGGTCGCCCGCAACAGCGTGGCGAAATGGCCCGACAGCGGCGCCACCAGGAGCACGCGCGGCTGTGTCGTCGCGATATCCTTCTTGAAATGCAGAAGCGTGCCGAATGCCGTCGACAACGCGGCCTCCTCGTGGACCTCGACCTCGCGGTTGCCGACGGTGACGGAAGCGATGGCGAAAGGCGGACGGGTATGGGTGAGGCCGGCCCGGGCAATCAATTCATAAGCCGCGGTCAGATTGCGGATCGTCGAATTGTCGGCGACGAGCGGCTGGCCCCCGGCAGCCAGCGCCATGGATGCCCAGGCGCGGACCGGGGTCATGATATCGGACTGGGTTTGATAGGCGAGGTACAGCATCCGATGCCCACGGGCGCCGCGGGCCGCCGGGCGACGGCACACCTCGACCCCTCAACGGGAAAAGCTAGTGGATTTTTTGTTGCGCTGCGACAAAATTGTGAACATCTTGCACAATGGGGAGCGGGGCGCGGGGCTTGGCCGTTGAAAAGCGCGCGCCGGCGCCGCCCGTCAAACGGTCACTTGATCGTAAGTATTTGATCGAGCGTCAATCTTTGCGACGAGGCAAGCGCGATGTCCAAGGCCATCCTCACCATTGCCAGCAAGAATTATGGCTCATGGTCGCTGCGCGGCTGGTTGCTCTGCAAAATGGCGGACCTCGACTTCGATGAAAAGCATGTCGGCACCGACGACCCCTCGACACGCGCGGAATTGCTGTTGCTGTCGCCGTCCTTTCTCGTCCCCTGCCTGATCCATGACGACCTTAAGGTCTGGGACACGCTGGCGATCGCCGAATACCTGCATGAGATCAAGCCCGAGGCGGGCCTCTTTCCGGCCGACCCCGCGCTGCGCGCTCATTGCCGTTCGATCTGCGGCGAGATGCATTCCGGCTTTTTTAATCTGCGCTCGGCACTGCCGATGAATCTCAAGGCGCATTTCCCCGGCTTCAAGTCCTGGGCGGGGGCGCGCGCGGACATTGAGCGCATCACCGCGATCTGGCGCGAATGCCTCGAGAAATACCAGGGACCCCACTTGTTCGGGGAGCAGCTGTGTGCCGCCGACGCCATGTACGCGCCGGTGTGCTCACGCTTTCTCACCTACGACGTTGCTGTCGACCCGCTCTCGGCGCAATACCGCCGCACCATCATGGCGCTGCCGCAGATGCAGGAATGGATCGCCGCCGCCAAGCTCGAACCCGACGAACTCGAAGAGCTGGATGTGGAGTTTTGAGGAAACTCCCTCCCCCCTTGCGGGGAGGGGAAGGGATTCCTCTCAATCCCATTTCGGCTGGCCGGAAAATGCCCAGTCGAGGAGGCGGCCGTCGCGCTGCGCCAGGCGGGAAATCTCCGCCATCTCTTGCTCGCTGAGCGCAAAATCGAAAATCGCGGCATTCTCCGCCAGCCGCTCGACCTTGCTGGTGCGCGGAATGACCACGATGTCCTGCTGCACCAGGAAGCGCAGACAGACTTGCACGGCACTCTTGCCATGCGCGGCGCCGACGCGCGCGAGCACGTCGTCGTCGCGGACGGCGCCGCGCGCGATCGGAGCGTAGGCGATAACCGCCATACCGTGCCGCCGGCAGGCGGCGATCAGCTTCGACTGGTCGAGGAAGGGATGGCACTCGATCTGATCGCAGACCAGCGGTTCGGTAGTTGCCTGCAAAGCTTCTTCGATCAGCGCCACGGTGAAGTTGGACAGGCCGATATGGCGGGCGAGGCCATCGCGCCTGACTCTGCCCAGCGCACCGAGCGTTTCCGCAAGCGGAATTTGCGGATTGGGCCAATGCAGCAGCAAGAGATCGACCTCGCTCAGGCGCAGCCGCACCAAACATTCGCGCGCGGTGCGTTCAAGCTCGCCGGGTGCGAAATGCGACGGCCAGATCTTCGTAGTCACGAAGACGTCGCTGCGCTTGACCCCGGATGCATGCAGGCCCTCGCCCACCGCGCGCTCGTTGTCGTAGATCTCGGCGGTGTCGAGGTGGCGGTAGCCGAGGCGCAAAGCCTGCTCGACCACGCGCGCGCAGGCGCGGCCGCGCAATTGCCAGGTGCCGAGGCCGAGCAGCGGAATCCGCGCGCCTTTGGCCTCGACGAAAGGTGTGGTTTCGTTCGCGCTCACGAGGCGCCCGTTTCACCGCTTGCCGCCGAGCACGGCAAAGGCGGCAGCGGGCGCCCGCTCGATCACCTTGAGGAGCGCGCGAGCGGGTCCGCGCGGCGAACGCTTGCCCTGCTCCCAGTTGCGCACCGTCTCGACCGGCACGCCGATCTGCGCAGCAAAGGCGGTCTGCGTGAGGCCGGTCTGCCCGCGCACGTTGCGGGCATAGGCGGCATCGAGGAAACGGCCGTTCGCCGATTGCCGGGCGCTGTTGACGCCTGCCGAGTTCGGCTGGCCATCGGAAACCGAAGCAGGACGCTCGCTGCCGTCGGGCAGGATTTCGACCAACCGCCCGTCCGCTTTCAATCGCACCCGCAGCATGGCGCTCGCTCCTTCCCAGCTGCCGCTAGCATAGCTGATTCGCCGTGGATTCAATGAGTTAGTGGGCCAAGGCCAGCGGGAAGCGCCAGTGGCCGACTGCTACATTGAACGAGTCGGCCATTGCACGTTATAGCCCGCGCTGAACGTATGCGTTTTGACGAACTCGCAACGACACGACAAAGATGCCGTCGACATGGCTTTGCGCGGGCCAATCGATCGAGCGGGACAGGAGACCGACATGACGAAACTCATACGCGGCGGCACCATCGTCAACCACGACAATTCGCGGCGCGCCGACGTTCTCTTCCGCGATGGCGTGATCGTCGCGATCGGCGCCAATCTCGAAGCGCCGGCCGGCGCCGAAAAAATCGACGCCGGAGGCTGTTACGTCATGCCGGGCGGCATCGATCCGCACACGCACCTTGAACTGGCGTTCATGGGCACCGTCTCGGCGGACGATTTCGAATGGGGCACCAAGGCCGCCTTGTCGGGCGGCACGACGATGGTGGTCGATTTCTGCATCCCCAATTCGGGCCAATCGCTGCTCGCGGCCTATCAGGACTGGCGGCGGAAGGCCGAGGGCGCGGCGAGCGACTACGGCTTCCACATGGCGATCACCTGGTGGGACAAGCAGGTCTTCGACGAGATGGAGGCCTGCGTCAAAACCTACGGCATCAATACGTTCAAACATTTCATGGCCTACAAGGGCTCCTTGATGGTCGACGACGACGAGCTCTACAACTCGTTTCTGCGCTGCGCCGGTCTCGGCGCCATGCCGCTCGTTCACGCCGAGAACGGCGATGTTGTCTGGCACTTGCAGGCACATTATCTCGGCGCCGGCATGACCGGTCCTGAAGGTCACGCCTATTCGCGTCCGCCCGCGGTCGAAGGCGAGGCCGCCAACCGCGCGATCATGATCGCCGATATGGCGGGCTGTCCGCTCTACATCGTGCATACGTCCTGCCGCGACGCGCATGAAGCGATCGCGCGGGCGCGCGCCGCCGGCAAACGGGTTTTCGGCGAACCCCTGATCCAGCACCTCGTCCTCGACGCGGACGCGTATCGCAATGCGGATTGGGATTATGCGGCACGGCGCGTGATGTCGCCGCCGTTCCGCCCGAAGGACCATCAGGCGAGTCTGTGGGCCGGCCTGCAATCGGGGTCGCTGCAGGTCGTGGCCACCGATCATTGCGCGTTCACCACCGAGCAGAAGCGCCTCGGCCGCACCGATTTCACCAAGATACCGAACGGCACCGGCGGGCTCGAGGACAGGATGCCGGTTTTATGGACCGCCGGCGTCAACACCGGGCGGATCACCAAAGAGGAATTCGTCGCCGTCACCTCCGCGAATTGCGCCCGTATTCTCAACGTCTATCCGAAGAAAGGCGCGGTCGCCGTCGGCTCGGACGCCGATCTCGTCATCTGGGATCCCAAGGCCGGCAAAACCATCTCGGCCAAGAAGCAGGTGAGCCGGATCGACTACAATGTGTTCGAAGGTTTTGTTTGCACCGGTCTGCCGCGCGCGACGCTGTCGCGCGGCGAGATCACCTGGCTCGACGGCGATTTAAGGGCCGCGGCGGGCGCCGGAAAATATGTCCCGCGCGATCCCTTCCCGGCCGTGCATGTCGCCAACTCCGCCTGGCGCGAGCACAACGCACCGCGCCGCGTCGAACGCGCCGACGTCACGCCGTGACCGTTTATCGATGAAAGCGAGTTTGCAAATGCAAAACCTGCAGATCGACGCCCAACGGCTTTGGGATACGCTGATGGAGACGGCGAAGTTCGGCGCCACGCCGAAGGGCGGCATCTGCCGGCTGACCCTGACCGACCTCGACCGCCAGGTCCGCGACTGGTTTAGGACGCAATGCGAGGCGCTCGGCTGCACGGTTTCGGTCGACGAGGTCGGCAGCATGTTCGCGCGCCGGCCGGGCAAGAACCAAAACCTGGCGCCGATCGCCATGGGCTCGCATCTCGACACCCAGCCGACCGGCGGCAAGTTCGACGGCGCGCTCGGCGTCCTCGGCGCGCTCGAAGCGATGCGCACGCTGCACGAAACCGGCTACGAGACCAACGCCCCGGTCGAGATCGTCAATTGGACCAACGAGGAAGGCTCGCGCTATGCGCCGGCCATGCTCGCCTCGGGTGTTTTCGCCGGCGTTTTTACGCCCGAATTCGCCTATTCGCGCACCGATCGCGACGGCAAGACCTTCGGCGAGGAATTGCAGCGCATCGGCTACCAGGGCAAGGAGAAAGCCGGCGCGCGCAAGTTCGGCGCCATGTTCGAGCTGCACATCGAGCAAGGCCCGATCCTCGAGGACGAGGGCCGCATGATCGGCATCGTCCAGGGCGTCCAGGGCATGCGCTGGTACGAAGTCACCATCACCGGCCAGGAGGCCCATACCGGCGCCACACCGATGCGGCTGCGCAAGAATGCGCTGCTCGGCGCCGCGCGCATGATCGAACGCATCGACGCCATCGCGCTCGAACATGCGCCCGACGCCGTCGGCGCCGTCGGCCTCATCGAGAACAAGCCGAACAGCCGCAATGTCGTCCCCGGCGAGGTGTTTTTCACCATCGATTTCCGCCATCCGGACGACAAGGTCCTCGACGTCATGGAAGCGAAACTGCGTGCTTCGCTCGCCGAGATTCTCGAGCCGCTGCAGCTCACCTACAAGGAAGCGCGGATCTGGGATTCGCCCGCGGTCAAATTCGCGCCGGAACTCATCGCATGCGTGCGCGTCGGCGTGGAAAAAGCCGGCTTTCAATCACGCGACATGATTTCCGGCGCCGGCCACGACGCCGCCTACATCGCCCGCGTCGCGCCGACCACCATGATCTTCGTCCCCTGCCTTGGCGGCATTTCGCACAACGAAGCGGAGTCGACGAGTTTCGACGAATGCGCCGCCGGCGCGCAGGTGTTGCTCAACGCGGTTCTGGAGTTTGATCGGCGGTTGGGGTGAGCAAGGCAATGTGGGAACCGCCCTGCGGCAAAATGCCGGATTACCTTCACTAACCCGCCCTAGGTGCTAGTACCCGGAATCACCAATCCGCGCAGGCAACGATGCGAACAAGTGTCTCATCCGACTCTCGAATTCACTGCCCGCGCGAATCACGTTTCTATGAAAGTGGGTACTAGCCCCCTGCGCCGGCGGCATTTCGCACAACGAAGCCGAATCGACGAACGTCGAGCGCGGTAAGAACCTCCGCAAAGGAGGTGCGAGCAATGTAATCGGGTTGGATGCTTTTGGCTTCCTCTTTTAATCGCAATTCTTTGGCGACCTCATCAGAGGTCCAGTGAGAAATCCTCACCAGTTTCGCATACGTCTCGGGATCATGTTCAGCGCCGTATTGAGCCCATATCGAAAACACGCCAGCACGCTTCGCCATGAGAATATCGCGTGCGATGCTATCTCCTACGTACGCAGCATCGTGTGCTGCCACGCTTTCGCGGGCACAAATCTCCAACAGGACGCTTGGGTCCGGCTTGGCTTGATGATGCGAAAGCTCTACGATCTTATCGCCCGGCATCCGCTCCAGCCACTCAATTCCAGTGCCTGGATTTGGATGCGCAGACTGAGAACGCTCACGACAATAAACTTTGGAAAAATACGGAAAGAGATTTAGTCGATTGAACCGGTCTACCACTCCGTACAATTTGCTTTCAGTGTGAGCAACCAACCTAATGTCATTTGCCTTTAGAGTTTCCAATGTATCTATGACATGGGGCTGCAATTGGAGGTTCCGCTTGCGCGCTGAGTTGAAGGCGTGAAAAGCTGGATCAAGATTTTTAAGGATGTCCTGCGTTGAGGCGTTCTTATAGAGCTTCTTAATCGTGTTTGTTTCCAACAATGCAAACGGATGCTCGGCATCAGCGTGCTGTTGGTGCACCTCACGAAAATCATCAAGCAACCTCTCTCTGTCACAATGAGTAATTCGCACTACTGCATCCACCATCGAGTAGAACGATGGCACAAAATAACCAACCCAATCGTACAGGGTGTTGTCAAGATCGCAGACTAAAAGCTTTTTATTTGGCACCAGGTTGAACCTTCTCGACGTTGGACTTGACCGCAGGGGCTCGCTTCTCGCCCGAGTGCCCAAAGTGCGCGGTCGCAAAGAATAAGCAAACGCCCACCATACAAAGCATTCCAATAGAGAAACGGTAGAACTTTCTGATTTTTATCAACGCGTTTTTTCTGACTTTGCCGCTGTAGGCGTACTTGCCATCGGCTTGGAGTTCGATGCCCGCATCCTCATAGCGGCTGAAGTGCGAGATCGCCTCCGTCATCCCTTTTTGAAGCGTAAAAATTTCCTTCATGTAGTTACGTTCAAAATCCTCATTGAAAGTGACAGCGCCGCGCAACATTTTATGATAGACATTTAAATCCAAAAGCATGACAGCGTAGAGTGCAAAAGCGCCCGCGAATGCGATAATCACGGTCATGTTGAGATCGAAGCCGCCAAAGAGCGGTATCGATATGGAGAACTCTTCATTGCGAGTGAGGAGCACAATTCCTAAACCGAGCGAAGCCGCTACGAACGCGAGGCCAAACTGGCGGGACTTCACCGACATTTCATTGAAGTGCATTTGCGTTTCGACGGCCTTCGCCCATATCGCCACGTAGACCTGTTGCTGCTCTGTGGTAGTAGTCATCGTGACGACCTCCGTGTGCCGAAAATAACTCAATGCGAACCCGCTATCGCCAACCCGATTACTTCTCGCCCTCATCAATCCAGGCCGCGGACTTGCGCCCGCCGTTCAGTATGCTCGTTGCTTCACGCTCGAATTGCAGCATCAGCTCACGACCTCCAAAGCAAGAGATGATAAGTGCGACAGGGGCGCTAGCGCTGCGATCCTCCAGGTCGCTGCGCCGGCTTTGCGCCAGCGGGAAGCCGTGGCCTACCCTTGGCTCCGTGGCGACAATCCCGTTGCTTTGGAGGCTTAATAGCATGTTCTCTATATGTTCTCAAGGGTCAATCCGAAGCCAATGTTGGGTGCGCTAAGGCGCGGAGGGCCGAGCCCGCCTTTACCCTCGTAAGACAGTCCGCATGGGCTTCCTCAATCGTGATCCCTCTCGGCTTCCACCTCACGCCGCCTATCTTCAATGAGTTCATCAACGAGACTGACGCCCTCCGGCACGAATTGTCGCGCGAGCGCTTGCACTCGGCGCGTCACAGCGGTCCGCGTCAACAAGTGAATTTCCCCGTCGTGAACCCTCGCAAACAACACGTCGCCCTCCTTGAGCCCCAACGCCTCGTTCAAAGTCGCAGGCACGACGATGCTGCCATCGGCGCCGACGCGGATTTTGACCTGCGTTTGGTCGGAAGATGTCATGTCCGGCTCCATGCTTCATCCTGCCCCGCGACCAATTACGGAACAATTACGGTGACAGCGAGCGTAGCCCGGATGGAGCGGTAGCGAAATCCGGAATCGGTGCTTGAGCCGCTCAATCGCTTCCGTATTGCGCTACGCCCATACGGGCTACACGTCGATCACGCCGCGGCGCGCTTGGCCGAGCGGCGGGCCGGCGCTTTCTTCAGCGGCGGCAACAGGAGGTCGGCCGGGACGTTAAAGCGCGCGCGCAGCCGCTGCACCATCGCCATGCTCAGCCCCTTCTTGCCGGCAAGCACCTCGCTGACGCGGCTTGGCGTGCCCAGGATCGGCACCATGTCGGCACGCGTCAGCCCGTGCTGTTCCATGAGGTGGCGGATCAGCGCCGCCGTGCTTGGCGGCCGGCGCGGCCATAGGCGCTCCTCATAGGCGGCGATCAGACGCGCCTGCGCCGCAAGCCGCGCGATGTCGGCAGGCTCGTCCGACTCCCAGAGCCGATCGACGAGCGCGCGGGCGCGGGCAAGCTCCGCCGCGCTGTCGATCAAAATCAGGGTTGCATCCATCACACGGTCTCCGCATCGATTTTGTCGTATTCGGCATGACTGCCGAAAAACCGGATCGCCAAAACGCCGGCCTGATATTGAATGCGAGCGACCAAACGGTAGTCGTTTCCCTTGATGTTAAAAACGACGCGTCCGGCCTTGAGAATACTCGCCTTCGGATAAGACGCCTTGACATCCTCCGGATTGCGCCACTGGGCACGACCCACAATGCCGAGCCAAGCTTGGTATTGCGAGCGGGCCGCTTTGATCCCCTTATGGCCGGCGTGATCGGCAAGATAATGCTCGATCAATTCCGTGCCGATTACGATCATTCATGCAGCATGGCACAAAATTCCAAAAATTGGAAGCGACGGAAAGTCCGTAAGCTAATCCCCGTTGAGCCGTCCCCGTAATAGTGATGACTATTGACATTCGTCTCCCTTTCAGTTACATCGAGCGAATCTTGCTCACCAAAGCAGCCGGCGACACCGGCTGACGGAGCGAGAGCGGTTCCCGCGGGCGGGGGCTCGTCACCTCCGCTCCCGGGCGGCTCCGGGTCATACGCCCGTCCGGCATTACGACCGGTCTGCGAGGCAACTCGCTGGACTGGGACAGGCGGGGGCGGGTAACGCCCGCTTCTTAGCCAAGTCCCAGGAAGCGCGTACTGGAGTTGAGCTGTGGCGTTCGGTCGCTGCAGCAAGTGCCGTGGTGGAACGCCGACAGGCGAGCGCGCTCCGCTGAGCGCGAGCCGCGCCCGTAAGGCGCGGAGGTTTGGACTAATGCGCCTGCCGGCGTTCCGCTTCCTTTTTGTTCGTTGGGCATGATCGAGCCGAAGCCGGTCCCACCGCCGGCTTAGGTGTGACGCGATCCTGCTCCGCGAAGCGGTTTTACGATTGTCGTGACAAAGCTCGGGCGCCTCGCGTCGCGAGAAGGAATTTGCTTTGAACTTTTCCGTCACTCTGAGGTGCGACCCCCGACTTGATCGGGGGGAGCCTCGAAGGGCGACGGCATCCAAGTCGGCTGCTGCCGACTTGGACACTATACATATTCCGAAATCGGTAATCCGATTTCGGTTGGCGCCGTGGCCGTATCCTTCGAGGGCCGCGGAGCCTGTCATCGGGCCGGCCACTTCGGGCCGGACCCGTCGGCGGCCACCTCAGGATGACGGTGAAAGGCGCGGATGCGTCGCGAGAAGGATTTTTATTGTCGCCGCTCCCCGGATTTCGCTGTCCGCCTTCGCGCTTCGCGCTTCGGCGCGACAAGCCGCTCAATCCGGGCTGCTTGCTGGAATACGGCCGGCGCTTGGGCTGACGCTGGTACGACGCCGGCTCCAGTCGAAGTCCTTGGCGCGGCTGTCGACGATGGCGTAGGCCCGCTCCGTCGTCGCGTTGAGCTCGGCCTCGACCATCCGCCGTGCGCTCTCGATCGTCATATCATCTGCATCCCGCGCCACCCGGATCGGCGCGCCGACGGCGATGGCGAAGCGACCGAACGGCAGATTGATGGCAGCGCGGTCCCAGCTATCGAGCTGGATGCGGCGGCTGGTCGCCGGAGCGACCGGATAGATCGGACGTCCCGAGGCACGCGCCAGCTGGACAATCCCACGTCCGGCGATACGCGACACTTTTGGCACGTCGGCGGTGAACGCAACGCAGTGACCTTGTGCCAGCGCCTCGAGCATCGCCCTGAACGCGGTGAAGCCGCCCTTACGGTGAAAGTCGCGACTGTTCGACCCGGACCCGCGAATCGTCTCGATGCCGAGACGTTCAGCCGCGATCGCGTTGATCTCTCCATCACGATGGCGGGAGATCAACGACTTGACTTTATATCCGCGCCTGAAGAACGGCGTCATGAAATGCTGGCCGTGCCACATCGTGAAAATGACCGGCAGGTCCGGGGCCAAGCGGTCATAGATATCCGTCGGATCGACCGCGAAAGAGCACGTCTTCCTGACCAGGCGCAGATATTCGGCGGCCAAGACGCCGGCGGACTTCTGCACCCAGGGAATGGTTCCGATACGCCTTAATGCTTTCATCGACTGCCGGCCGTTGACTTGCCGCCCTTGCCGCCCTTGCCGCCTACTGAAATTCCATTCACTTCACGAAGCTCACGAAGCCACGTCGATCGGACTTTTGGCGCTTTTCCGGGCTTCCTGCAAGACAGCCGCGAGAACTGGACGGTCTTGGCCTGCGATCGCCGGCGACGGCAAGCGAACAAGGGCCACAGCAAAACCAAGCGCCATGTTCCGCCGATCACCGCGTCTTCTCGAAAATCTCGCGGCCGATCAGCATGCGGCGGATCTCGCTGGTGCCGGCACCGATTTCGTAGAGCTTGGCGTCGCGCAACAGCCGCCCGGCCGGGTAATCGTTGGTGTAGCCGTTGCCGCCAAGGCACTGGATGGTTTCGAGCGCCATCCAGGTCGCGCGTTCGGCCGCATAGAGGATAGCGCCCGCGGCGTTCTCGCGCGAGGTCTCGCCGCGGTCGCAGGCTTTCGCGACCGCATAGACATAAGCCTTGGCGGCGCTGAGCGTGACGTACATGTCGGCGAGCTTGGCCTGCATGAGTTGGAAGCGGCCGATCGGCTGGCCGAACTGGGTGCGCTGATGGACATAGGGGATGACGATGTCGAGGCAGGCCTGCATCAGTCCGATCGGTCCCGCCGCCAGCACCGCGCGCTCATAATCGAGGCCCGACATCAGCACGTTGACGCCGTTGCCGACGACACCGAGCACGTTCTCGGCCGGGACCTCGCAATCCTCGAACACGATCTCGCTGGTGTCGGAACCGCGCATGCCGAGCTTGTCGAGCTTCTTGCCCGCAGAAAAGCCCTTGAAAGTCTTTTCGACGATGAAGGCGGTGATGCCGCGCGCGCCCGCGGTGCGGTCCGTCTTGGCATAGACCACCAGCGTGTCGGCGAGCGGACCGTTGGTGATCCACATTTTCGCGCCGTTGAGCACGTAGCGGTCGCCCCTTCGCTCGGCGCGCGTGCGCATCGACACCACGTCCGAACCCGCGCCCGTCTCGGACATCGCCAAGGCGCCGACGTGCTCGCCCGAGATCAACTTCGGCAGATAGCGCTTCTTCTGCTCGGCATTGCCGTTGCGGCTGATCTGGTTGACGCAGAGATTCGAATGCGCGCCGTAGGACAGGCCGATCGACCCCGAAGCGCGCGAAATCTCCTCCATGGCGACGCAATGGGCGAGATAGCCGAGCCCCGCGCCGCCCCATTCCTCTTCCACGGTGATCCCGAGGAGGCCCAGCGCCCCGAACTGCGGCCACAGCTCGCGCGGAAAACTGTTCATCCGGTCGATCTCGGCGGCGCGCGGCGCAATTCTTTCCTGCGCAAAGTCGCCCACCATATCACGCAGCAGCTCAACGTCGCTGCCGAGGTCGAAATCGAGGCCGGGAAGCCGATTCGTTATCATCGCGCGCGCTCCATCCCGCAGCTGAACCGGGGGCTGGGTACGCTCCATAGATAGCGATTGGCTGCCGGCCTGTCAGCGTGGAAACGCTTACCCGGTCGCGGCGCGAGCCGGACGAGCCAAGGCCTTGTCGATCTCCGCGGCCGGGCCGGGCCTGGCGAACAGGTAGCCCTGCATCTCGTCGCAGCCGGCAAGACGCAGCAGCACCCGCTGCTCGTCGTTCTCGACGCCTTCCGCCAGCACCTTCATGCCGAGCGCGTGGCCAAGCGTGACGATCGACTGGATAATAGCGCCGGTGTTGCCGGACGGGCCGAGCGAGGCGACAAACGCGCGGTCGATCTTGAGCCGGTCAAACGGAAATTTTTGCAGGTAGCTCAAGCTCGAATAGCCGGTGCCGAAATCGTCGAGCGCGA
The DNA here is from genome assembly GCA_049522435.1 of Xanthobacteraceae bacterium. Taxonomy (GTDB): domain Bacteria; phylum Pseudomonadota; class Alphaproteobacteria; order Rhizobiales; family Xanthobacteraceae; genus BOG-931. Next base: position 5,826 of record JBEKNW010000097.1, on the reverse strand, counting down.
TGCTTACGCCAAGCGAGCGCAACGCTTCGAGCCGCGTTTGCGCTTGCTGCGGATCGTCGATCAGGATTCCTTCAGTCACTTCGAGCACGACGCGCGAAGCGGCGATGCCGGTCTCGGCCATGATGGCGCCGACAAGATCGACGAGCCGGCGATCGCGGATCTGCAACGGCGAAAGATTGATCGCCACCGACACGTCGCGCCAGCGCACGCCATCGGCCAGCGCCCGCCGCAGAACGATCTCGCCGAGCCGGGACATCAGGCCGTTCTGCTCGGCCAAAGGAATGAACACGGACGGCGCGATGGCGCCGCGGATCGGGTGGGTCCAGCGCAGCAGCGCTTCGACCCCGACGACGGCGCCGCCGTCGGCAGCGACTATCGGCTGATAGTGGACATCGAATGTTTGCAGCGAAATTGCCGATTCGAGTTCGCGCAGGAGGAAGCGCCGCTCCGCGTAGTCGGTTTCGATCTGCGGCTCGAAGCGTCGCGCCATGCCGCGGCCCTCCCGCTTGGCGGTGCGCAGCGCCAGACCGGCACGACGCGCCAATTCCTCGCCGGTCATGCCATCCTCCGGCGCCTGCGCAACGCCGATGCCGCCGGTGATCTGCCACATCCGGTCCACGAAGATCGGACGCAGGAGGCAAGAGCGAAGCGAATCGGTGAGCACGCTCGCGATGCGCCGATCATCGCTCTTCATGATAACGGCGAACTCGTCCTCCTCGAAACGCCCGCACAGTGCAGCTGCCGGCAATCCGGCGCGAAGATTTTCGGCAACATTCATCAGCACCGCGTCGCCGCCGGCACGCCCCAGCGTATCGTTGACCTCGCGAAAGCCGTCGAGATCGATGAGCGCGATGGCAACGATGCCGGAGCGGCGCCTCGCCAGCGCATCATTGAGGCTCTCGAGCATCACGCGATGATTGGGCAGCCCGGTCAACGCGTCTTGGCTGGTCAATTTGCGCACCGCCTCGGTGCTGTCATCCAGCGAACGCAACAGATATCGCGAGGCGCGAAAGGCGAGAAAGGCGCACAGGGCGAGCGCCACACCGACCGCCCCGACCACGCCCCATAGAAGGTCCATGCTGCGGACCCGGGCGCTGTCGACCGTCCAACTGAACCAGCCGACGATGCGGCCCCGCGCATCGTGCAGCGACTGCAGCTCGCGTCCGCCATCTGCCGTCGGATCAGCGTCGAACCGCAGGTCCGCAACGCCGGCGCGGCGCTCGATGAGGCGGAGCCGGGCATCGTCGAACTCCTCGACGTCGCCGAACGCTGCGCGAAACTCGTCGAGCGCAAGCCGCAGCGCCGCGTGCCGCTCGGCCTCGACGCGGCTCTCGCTCAGCTGCGTGACAGCAAAGCCGACCGCGGCGGAAAGAATCATCGCGCCGGCGAGAAGCCCCGGCAAAAATAACGCAATACGCACAGTTTTCGAACTTTTGCTGTCGGCGGCGAACGAGTGCGTCGCCTCGCGCGAACGCCGCCGGTGTGCCGCCCACCATTTCCGGGCTGCCGCAGCGGCCGTCATACTCACGCCCCGTCAGGAAATCGCCGAGGCGCAGATTAGGTGCTCATGATTAACGGCGAGGAAAGAGGCGGGCCTGCGTGCGGGTTTTCAACAGCGGCGCGGCTCGCCGTTGACCGTTAATATGACATTAATCGCGGCTCTCCGTAATGTGAGTCTTAAGGGGCGGTCCCGGCGAGATGGCAACCCGACCGGGGACCGAAATGAGGCATGCGAAGCCTTCGAACGTCGGTTGTTTTTGCTGCTGCTTTCGGCGCGACCGTCGGCATGGCCGGCGCGCTCGTCGCCGCGATGCCGGCACAGGCGCAGGAATGTTCCGGAAATCCCAATGCGCTCGGAACGAGCCGCGTGCTCGTCCTGCAACCCGGCGGGCTGACGCGGGTCGGCCTGATGCAGTACGGCGAAACCTTGCCGCTCGCCGACAAGGAAGTCGTCCTCACGTTCGACGACGGCCCGCTGCCGCGCTATTCCAACCAGGTTCTCGATATCCTTGCTTCGCAATGCGTCAAGGCAACCTATTTTCTCATCGGCCGCATGGCCCGCTCGTTTCCTAGCGTGGTGCGTCGGATCTACGAGGCCGGGCACAGCATCGGCACGCACAGCGAGGATCATCCATCGCGATTCCAAAAGCTGTCAGTCGAGAAAGTGCGGCAGGAGATCGACGAGGGCATCGCCGATGTGGGCGCGGCACTCGGCGATCCCAGGGAGCTCGCGCCATTCTTCCGCATCCCCGGCCTGGCGCGCTCCGACGCTGTCGAGGAGGAGCTTGCCACGCGCTCACTCATCGTCTTCAGCTCCGATACGGTGGCCGATGATTGGCACCGCCGCATCAAGCCGAGCGAGATCATCCGCCGCGCCATAAGCCGTCTTGAGGCGCGCGGAAAAGGCATTTTGCTGCTGCACGACATTCACCCGGCAACGGTCGCTGCCTTGCCGGGGCTCTTGAAGGAGCTAAAGGAGCAGGGCTTTCACATCGTGCACGTGGTGCCCGAAGCGGCGGATCGGATGGAGACGGTCGGCGAGCCGATGCCATTAAAGTCGGGATCGACGCCACGGACCGGCGGTCGGACCGATCCGAGCTGGCCGAAGGTCATTGCGGTGCGGGCAGCCGATCGCGTCGTGCTGCCGGCGCCGGACGCGATGTCCTTTGCTACCGACTACCGCCCCCGGCGCAGGATTATGCTGGCGGACAGCTCAGCAGGTGCAGGGTTCCTCGCCGCCGCCGCCGCCACGCAATGGCCCGATCCGTCGAGCGCCGCGCTGCTCTCCACCGATGCGGAATTGCCGGCACCGGCTAGAGAGGACTATTTGGATTATTTGGGTGGCGGCCCGACCGTAACCTCGATCGCCGAGTAATAGGCGGCCAGATCGTCGATGTCCTGGTCTTTGAGCGTCGGCGCCACCAGAGACATCATGTCGTTCTTGCGCGCGCCACTGCGGTAGTCCTTCAGCGCTTTGACGGGGTAAATGTTGCTTTGTCCGGCGAGGCTCGGTGCCTCCGGGATCTTCGCGCTGCCATCCAAGCCGTGGCAAGTCTGGCACATCAGTGCCTTCTGCCGCCCGGCAGTCACGTTACCGGCCGCGAACCCATCGCGTGCGGCGAAGGCCGCCATCGCGCAGCCCCCGACGAGGAATACAAAAATCGCTCGACGCCCGACCGCCATGGTTCGGCACTATGGCTCAGCTGCAAAGGGCGGCGCCGCGCCAAGCGAGCGCGACGCCGATAACGGGACAGATCGGACCCGATCCCGACACGCTATTTGCCGTCGTACCAGATGCGATAGAGCGCGCCGGCAAAATCGTCGGAGACGAGGATCGAGCCGTCGCGCAGTTGCGCGACGTCCACCGGCCGGCCCAAATATTCGCCATTCTCATCGAGCCAGCCTTCGGCGAACGGTTCGCTCTTGTCCGCCGTGCCGTCATCCTTGAGGACGGTCACCATCACCCGGGCGCCGACCGGAACGGTACGGTTCCATGAGCCGTGCTGCGCCGAGAAGATGGCGCCCTGATATTTTTTCGGGAACATCTTTCCGGTGTAGAAGGTCATGCCGAGATCGGCTGCATGCGCAGCCTCCTCCACTTGCGGGAACACCACATCGGCCGGCGGCGCTTCGTTCTTGTACTCCTCGGTACGGACGTGGCCGCCGCCGTAATACGGGAAGCCGAAATTCTGCCCGGCCTTGGTGGCGCTGTTGAGCTCGCCGGGCGGAATATCGTCGCCCATGCCGTCGACCTGGTTGTCCGTGAACCACAGCGTCTTGTCCTTCGGATTGAAATCCATGCCCACCGAGTTGCGGATGCCCCAGGCATAGACTTCGCGGTTCTTGCCGTCGCGATCCATGCGGATGATGCCGCCGAGGCCCCATTTCTTGAATTCGTCGAGCTTTTCCGGTGGCGGCACGTTGAAGGGCTGGCCCAGCGTGATGTAAAGCTTGTTGTCCGGACCGACGCGGCAGGTCCGCGCCGTGTGATTGTAGCTCTCATCCTCCTTGGGAATAAGCTCGCCCTGCGGCACGATCGGCACCGCCACTACGTCCGGGCTTTCATAGAAAAACTCGGCCGCCGGATACACCAGCACCCGGTTCTGCTCGACGATGAACAGAAAGCCGTCCTTGGAGAAGCACGGGCCGTTGGGAATGACGAGATCGATCGTCGAAGCGAACGGCTTGACTTCCTCGGCGACACCCGACTTCGTGCGGTCGGTGACGGCGTAGACGCGATCCTTGCGGGTGCCGACGAAGGTCACGACGCCCTGCGGCCCCACTGCCATATGGCGCGCATCGGGCACGATCGCGTAGAGGCCGATGTGGAACCCGTGCGGCAGCTTGATTTTTACCAGATTCTTCTTGATCGCCTCGGCCTTGGCGCCGCCTTGCGGGATAGTTGGGATATTTGGGGACGCGCCAGTGGTCTTCATCTGTCCGAGCTTTTCCAGGTTCCTCGGATTATTCTGTGCGAACGCCGCCGCAGATGCGAGCAGCATCGCAGCCGGCACGGCAAGCATCATACTCTTGTGCATGTAAAAACCCTCCCTACCGAGTTTGTTGAAGTTTGTATCGCCGGTGTTAGTCGCGGCGATCTTGGCGCATTCTCAGAAAGCTGAGCAACCGCGCACCCGAGCTTAGCACAGATTAGGGCAGTTGCCCAATACGCTGCCTGGGCCGGCGCCGGTCTCGTTCGCGCGGGCGCGGCCATGCGGTTTTCTGCCGCCGCCCTGAGACCTAAGTTTTCCGAAGATTGGTGCGGTCGAGAGGACTCGAACCTCCACGGGTCGCCCCGCTAGCACCTCAAGCTAGTGCGTCTACCAATTCCGCCACGACCGCATGTGGGGTGAACCGCCGCGAAGCAGCGCGCGCGACGGCGCGGATGTAACAGTTCGCCCGTTCCCGGACAAGGCCCGGCGGCCCCATTCACCCATCCAGGTCATCATGGCCGGGGCTCGTTCCGGCCATCCACGTCTTCAGCTCGGCGCGCACTTTAACACGTGCCGGCGACAGGCGCGGCCAGGAGCGGGAGTTGCTATCGAGCTCGGACGGCGTCGGGCGTGCGCGGCAGCAGCTCCTTCACCTCCACGGCGATGCGGTTGCCGCTCACGATCACCGTCCCCCTCGCCACGGGAAGGTTGTTGGCGAGAATGCGAACTTCGTCCTCCTCGGAGGAATCGAGTTCGATGATGGCGCCGCGGCCGAGCCGCAGCACCTGGTGGATCGGCATCAAGGTCCTCCCCAAGACCACCGCGATATCGATCGAGACGTTGTCGAGCTTTGCCAAAGGGCCCTCGTACGATTTTGTCGATGCAGGTTCCGTGTGGTATTCTTTCACCACGGCATGGTTACGAGGTAGTTAAACTGAAGCTATTTTTTCCAATGACTTGGCTTGGCTAACCTAGGTTAACGCCTGAGCCGCGTGGCCCCCCGCCGAACGTCATCAAGACGCTGCGACCGGGGCCACGCGCTCGAAGCCGGCGTATCTTCGCTCTGGTCCGGCGCGGACCGCCGTTTGACTTAACGCAAATACATCTTCTCGCCGATTTGCGATTGATTGATCGCAGGCGACAGAACCTGTCGCATGGGGGAAGCATTGCGCCCGCTGGGGGAACCTGTCGAACTGCCGCCGAGCGTGGTGAGCCCTCGTCCGCTCACCGGCAACGAAGCGATTGCGCGGGGGGCCTGGGAAGCGGGCGTGAAGGTCGCCGCCGCCTATCCCGGCACGCCGAGCACCGAAATCCTCGAATCCCTGGCAACCTATCCGGCCGAGGATCTCCATGCCCAATGGTCGACCAACGAGAAGGTCGCCCTCGATGTGGC
>JBEKNW010000096.1:0-16732 GCA_049522435.1 Xanthobacteraceae bacterium | reverse complement strand
GCGCGTAAGCTTAGCGGTCTGGTGATTGAGAGCCAACCGCAACCATCATCACCGACGTGTCGCGCAAGCAGATAGCTTAGCGGTCTGGTGATTGAGAGCCAACCGCAACGGTGTCATCGGCACGCAGAAGATGGCGACCAGCTTAGCGGTCTGGTGATTGAGAGCCAACCGCAACCGCTCATTCCCGACGCCTATATGCCGACCGAGCTTAGCGGTCTGGTGATTGAGAGCCAACCGCAACCAGTCGCCAGCACCCCACTCAAAACGGAGTAGCTTAGCGGTCTGGTGATTGAGAGCCAACCGCAACCGTCCACACCTCGCATCAACAGCACGATCTAGCTTAGCGGTCTGGTGATTGAGAGCCAACCGCAACATATTCCTGCTCAAGCCCTTCCGGGAGCGTAGCTTAGCGGTCTGGTGATTGAGAGCCAACCGCAACTCACTTGCAATCATGCAAGTTATCAGGCTGAGCTTAGCGGTCTGGTGATTGAGAGCCAACCGCAACCGCTTCGCGATCGGCCTTGTCGCGCCTGGCAGCTTAGCGGTCTGGTGATTGAGAGCCAACCGCAACTCGCGGAGTGCCTTCCGTCTCGCCGCAAGAAGCTTAGCGGTCTGGTGATTGAGAGCCAACCGCAACTCGAAGCGCCGTGGGACAGTCCATTGAGGACTGTCCCACGGCGCTGCGCTTCGCGCTATTGCGGCCGATACGATTCCGTTGCGCGTCCCCGAACCCGATCAGCACTCCCCGTGGGGCGAGATGTCGATTCCTTGCACGACCTCGCGACCCCCAACCCTTCCCTCCCCCACAAGGGGGAGGGAATGGGCTGCGTAATCGAGAATTACGCCGATTCGAGATGCGGAATCTGCGGGCGCTCGCCCGTCGCCTTGCCGGTGATCGGCGGCTTCGGCAGTCGCGCCGCCCCGTTTTCCATGACAAAGGTGTGGTCGAGCGAGTACCAGGGCGCCTTCACGTCCGCAGCCGGCGGGCGCCCCTCGTCATGGCGCACATAATTGCCGATGAGGTGGCGGGTGACGCCGAACTGCACGTCGGTTTCGATGTGCTCGTCGTCGGGCACGTAGAGCTGCGAGATCAGCGTCTTGAAGCCGTCCTTGTAGGCCAGGAAATGCAGATGGGCCGGGCGCATATTGTGGCGGCCCTGCGCGCGCAAAAGCTCGCCCACCGGGCCGTCGATCGGGATCGGATATCCGGCCGGCTTCACGCTGCGGAAACCGATGCGGCCTTGCGCGTCCGTGATGAACTTGCCGCGCAGGTTCATGTCGGACTGCAGCGGGTCCTGGTTTTCATAAAAACCTTCGGGCGATGATTGCCAGACGTCGACTTCGGCACCCGCGATGGGTTTGCCGTCGATGTCGCGAAAGGAGGCATCGACGAAGAGGGCGGGCCCCGGCGTCGGCGATCGCACGATCGAGCCGCCGTTCTCCGTTAGCGGGGAATGCATGCGCCAGAACGGGCCGAGCAGGTTGGCGTCGGTCTCGGTCTGCCCGTGATTGCCGTTGTTGAGGAGGCAGATGAGGGTCGAGAAGCCGAGCGATCCCGACATCAGAACCGCCTCGTTGTGGGTCTCGTCGGTATGCTTGCCAAGCGCGACGATGTAGCCGATGGCGGCCTGGAACTCCTCCTCAGTCAATTGCACCTCGCGTGCGAAGTCGTGCAGGTGGCGAACGAAGGCGGACATGATCTCGCGAAAGCGCGGGTTCGGCGCCCGCTTCAGCTCGCTCAGCACCGCCTTGGTAACGTCCTCCTCGTTCCCGATGATCATTGTCTCACTCCGCAATGTCCTATGCCCCCTCCCTTCCCTCCCCCGCGGGCGGGGGAGGGAAGGGAGGGGTTCGCGGCGGACTTTATGTGCTCGCTTGCGCCGGCGCTATGCGGCAACGCGCGTCGAAGGATCGATAAGATCACATGAGGCCGAGTTCGCGCAGCTCTCGCCGTAATTTTTCCGGCATAGCGGCGGCGCCTGGCGCCGCCTTGTCGAGGTCGCGGGGGGCGTCCTTCGCCGAAAGGTAGCGCCAGCCCTGGAAGGCGCGACAGGGACGCGGCGCGATCAGAACCACCTTGGGATCAAGCACGAGGGCGCAGCGTCCGATGCCGTTCTTGTCGCGGAACGGCCTGACATCGAGGATGCGCTGGCGGCACGCGATCTCGCCACGGATCACCCAGTAGAGCGAACCGCCATCGACGAGCTCTGCCGCGCGCTTGGGCACCATGCGCGTCCTGTGGACGTGTTCCGGCTTTTCGCCGCGCTTTCGCTTCTCCTTGAGCTTTTGCTTGATCCAGCTCTCGAGGTCGCGAACCGAGTCACAGCCGACGCAGAGCTTGATGAGATGCAGGGCCATGCCTCCAGCTTATCCTCCCGCGACCCGTTCGATCACCATGATCTGCGCACCTTCCACAACTTGGGCGCCGGCGCCGACTGCGACCTCCACGACGACGCCCGCAAACGGCGCGCGCAGCGTATGCTCCATCTTCATCGCTTCGATCACCGCAAGGCGCTGACCGCCGGCGACGGGATCACCCACCCCGACGAGGAGTTCCAGTACCCTGCCGTGCATCGGCGCCTTGACGACACCGTCACCGGCGCCCGTTTCTACGGAAGCGGCGGAAACATCCTTTAGACGGACGCGGGTCTGGCGGCCGTGGCGCAGAACGTAGACTTCCTCTTCCGCTTCGAAGACCCTCGCGTCGGTCGCCGGCGCCATGCCATCGATTGCAACGTTTATGCCGTCCTTGCCATAGGTGACCGTCGCGCCGGCGCTCTCACCGTCGATGAGGACCGGAACAGTGATCGAGCGCGTGCCGCCGAGCTGAAAGCCGTCCCGCGCGGCCCACGGCGAGTCCGCCTCGGACCCGCCTTCACGCGGCGCCGCACTTTCATCACTGATATCGCCTGATGCCTCGTCCATCTGGGCGCGCGCGATCAGGCGTGCGACACCGAGCGCCGCGGCGGCGCGATCGGGGCCGTGCGGCACGGCGCCGAGCGCGGCGAGATTGCGATCAATGAAGCCGGTATCGACCTTGCCTTGCCGGAACTTGGGCGCGCGGCAGAGCGCGCCGAGGAAGGCCACATTGCTGCGCACGCCGGCGACCAGCGTGCGATCGAGCGCGTCCGCGAGCCGGTCGAGAGCATCTTGCCGCGTGGGCGCTTGCGCGATCAGCTTGGCGATCAAGGCATCGTAGAACGGAGTCACCTCGCCGCCGGCTTCGATGCCGCTTTCCACGCGAACATCGCCGGGCAAATCCAACCCCACGATCGTACCGGTCGACGGCAGGAAGCCATTCTCGGGGTCCTCGGCATAAACGCGCGCCTCGATCGCGTTACCGTTGAACTGCACCTGTGCCTGTGCGAGCGGCAACTTTTCGCCCGCGGCGACGTGGAATTGCCAGGCGACGAGATCGAGACCCGTGACCGCCTCGGTCACCGGATGCTCGACCTGGAGCCGCGTATTCATTTCGATGAACCAGAAAGCGTCCGCCCGCAGTCCCTTGGTGCCGTCGGCGACAAACTCGACTGTGCCGGCGCCGATATAGCCGACGGCCCTTGCCGCCTCGACCGCGGCAGCACCCATCTGCGCGCGCAAATGCGCCGTCATTCCGGGCGCGGGCGTTTCCTCGATTACCTTCTGGTGGCGGCGCTGCAAGGAGCAATCGCGCTCGCCGAGATGAATAATGTTGCCATGCCCGTCGGCGAAAACCTGGATTTCGATGTGGCGCGGCGCGGCGACATATTTCTCGATTAAGACGCGGCTTGAGCCGAACGCCGCCGCCACCTCCCGGACCGCGCCTTCAAGCGCATCTTCGAAGTCGGCTCTCTTGTCCACGCGGCGCAATCCGCGGCCGCCGCCGCCCGCCGCCGGCTTGATCAGCACCGGATAACCGATCGCCGCGGCCTTCTCCTTGAGAAACTCGGCGTCCTGGCGCTCGCCGTGATAGCCGGGCACGATTGGGACGCCCGCTTTTTCCATCAGCGTCTTGGCCCGATCTTTGAGCCCCATGGCGCGGATCGCCGCGGCGGGTGGACCTACGAAGACAAGACCGGCTTGCGCGCAGGCTTCGGCGAAATCCGCGCTTTCGGACAAGAACCCGTAGCCGGGGTGAACACATTCGGCGCCAGCCTTCTTCGCGACCTCGGTCAGCCGTTCGATCGAAAGATAGCTTTCGCGCGGTTCCGCGGGACCGATGAAGTAGGCCTCGTCGCAGAGCCGCCGATGCAGTGAGCGCGCATCCGCGGCCGAATAAACGGCGATCGTGCGCATGCCGAGCCGCTTGGCGGTGCGTGCGATGCGGCACGTGATTTCGCCGCGGTTGGCGATGAGGACGGAGCTGAACATGACGGACGCTTCTTACCGCTCGCGCACACTGATCCGCCAGGGGCGGCTCGAGCCGAACGCTCAACTCATTGCGCGCGTACCGTCACGCCGGGGTTTGCGTTGGGCGAGGGCGGAAGCGGATTAAGCTGAACCGGCATCGCCCCGGCAGGCGCTGCGGCAGCCTGCGGTGGCGGCGGAACCGGCTCCGGCCAAATCGGTTCGGTTGCCGCTGAGCCCGAAGAAGGTGGTTGAGCACCGATTTGCGGAGAGGGATTGGCCGTCGGCTTCCGCGCACGTCGCGACGACGGTGGGGCCGCCGGCTGCGGATTGGGATTGGCAGCAGCGGCGGCCGCCACGCCGGGTAGGACCGGCCCTGTGGGCTCCGGGTTCATGATGCTGACTGGCGGGATCGACGCGGCCGTGGGGAAATCGATGTTGACCTTGCGCGGGCCTGGCGCGGTCGCGGCGGCCTGGGCCTGCGCCCCCTCGGCGAGAGTGCCATCGGGCGCCTTGGCCCAGAGCGCCAGATAATGCTCCAGATAACGATCGAGTGTCTCCCCGCTCAGGTTGGCGCGCACCCGGCTTGCATCATGCAGGAGCGCAAGGGCCTTGCAATTCTGGCTCGTGCAACCGTCGCGTATCGAGAGCATGTGGGCGAGGAAGCCGAAGCGGTCGGCCTCGAGCGAGCGGCGCAGCGGTAACAGCACCTCGTCGATATCCGTGCCACCGCGTTCAGCATACGCTACCATGCCCGAGAGCAGCGCAAGCCGTGCCGCGACGTAGGACATGGCAGCCGCCACGCTTGCGGGCGAAACAAAGAGAGCCCTCTCGCACGCCGCCTCGACGCTCTCGCCCGCCAACGCGTCGAGGCAGGCAAGCGGCGAGCCCGAGGCGAAAGCTCGCGCGCCCAGTTCATCCGCGCGCAGTTCAAGAATCCGGCGCTCGGCACTGCGGTCGCCCATGGCGGCATGGTCGAGAAACGCCCACGTCATCGCTGCGCCGAGAACCACGCCGAGAACTACGCCGAGGACCACGAAGCCGGCGCGGAGCACCGGGCTCGCCGCGATTCTGGACTGCGGCCGCAAGAACGCCAGCACACAGCAGACGATGAGCAATGCCGCCGATCCAGCCGCGATCCACAAGCGCAACGCCGAGGTTCCGGTCTCGGAATCAACGCCGAGCATCAACCTACTCCGCTCACCGACAAGAACGCCATTCCCCGGAGAAGTATGGCCCAGCGGCCCCGGAGATGCCAGCCCTCAACAATTTTGCAATAGCTGCGCTATCAGGCGCGACCGGCCGGCGCTCGGAAAACTTCCGTGTTTCAGTGATCGAGTTCGAGCTGGCTTTCTTTGGCCACGCGCTCAAACGCTTCGCCAGGATTTTTGATCCGGTATTGGTAATCGTCACCATCGGACGGCAACAGCTTGACGACTTTGTAGGTGCCGCTCGCGCCCGGACGGCTGATGGGGCTCGACGTGTACAGCACTGTTTGGCCGACACGGAACCTGTGCGTCCGCAACAACTGACTGCGCGCTGCCGCTTGATGAGCGACGACGACAGCAGCAATCTTCACGGCATTATTAGGCTCCGGCTTGCCCGAAACAGCCTTACGAAGATCTGGACCGCCGCTTGCCTTTGCCGGCCGCCTTTGCACTGAACGTTTGTTCATGGAACCGCACTATATATGCAATCTGAGGCTTGAGCAAAAAATATAGTGTCGAGAAACAGGATTTTCGACACTCCCTTAAGGCAAATGATTAAGGCGTAAAATCATTTCAAATCAATCGGATACGGCAGTATCCTGCACTAGGCTTACAGATGACCTTCACGCTTGGCGCCGCCAGCTACCCTTTTCGTCGGCCTGCCAATAGGTCACCTCGAAGCCCGCGGATTTGGCCTCGCTCCAGCGCGCGCGCGCCGTCTCGACCGCGTCAGGATCTTCGCCGTCGAAAAGCACGACGACGCGCTGATAGGCGGAGGCATCGCCTGGCATGGCCGCCCCCTCGACGAGGAAGCGCACAACGGCGCCGTTCGGATTGTCGTCGTTGAGGGTCAGCATGATGGGCTGCTGGGCTGCTTCGGCGTCGCGCCAGGTCCCGTGCGGAAGAAAGGAATCGTCCCGCCACGTCCACAAATGCGCGTCGAGTGCCTCGATGCGCTCTTCCGAGGACGCCTGCACCACGACGCGCCAGCCGCGCTCTAGGGACTTCTGGAGCAGCGCCGGCAAGACCTGTTCCGGTGTCTGCCCTTTCAGGTGATAGAAGAGGAACTCCGTCATTCATCCCCTCTCCGCCGGCGCCGCGCCGGCGCAAAACGGGCGGTCACCGCTCGTAATGGTCCGCGACGAGCCGGTCGAGCAAGCGCACGCCCCAGCCGGCGCTCCAACTCTTGTTGATGTCGGTTTGCGGCGAGCCGAGCGCGGTGCCGGCGATGTCGAGATGCGCCCACAGCGTCTTGTTGACGAAGCGCTGAATAAATTGCGCCGCGGTGATCGAGCCGGCCCAGCGCCCGCCGGTATTCTTCATGTCGGCGAATTTCGAATCGATGATCTTGTCGTATTCGGGCCCGAGCGGCATGTGCCACACCCGCTCGCCGGTTGCCTCTCCCGCTTTCGTAAGGCGCTCGACGAGCTTGTCGTCGTTGGAGAACAAGCCGGCATATTCCTGCCCAAGCGCGACCATGATGGCGCCTGTGAGCGTCGCCAGATCGATCATGAATCTCGGTTTGAACCGCTTGTTGACGTAGTGCAGCACGTCGGCGAGCACGAGGCGGCCTTCGGCGTCGGTATTGATGATTTCAACCGTCTGCCCCGACATCGTCTTGACGATATCCCCCGGCCGCTGCGCCTTGCCGTCGGGCATGTTCTCCACCAGCCCGACGGCGCCGACCGCATTGACCTTGGCCTTGCGCGCGGCAAGCGCGTGCATGAGACCGACGACGCAGGCGGCTCCCGCCTTATCGCCCTTCATGTCCTCCATGCCTTGCGCCGGCTTGATCGAGATGCCGCCGCTATCGAAGCACACGCCCTTGCCGATGAACGCAATCGGATCGGCCCCTCCTTTGCCGCCGTTCCAACGCATGACGACGAGCTTCGATTCATGCGCGGAGCCCTGTCCGACGCCAAGCAACGCCCCCATGCCGAGCTTCTTCATCGTCGCCACGTCGAGCACCTCGACGACGACGCCGAGCTTTCGCAGGCCCAAAGCCCGGCGGGCGAACTCCCCGGGGTAGAGTACATTCGCCGGTTCATTGACGAGGTCGCGCGCCAAGACGACGCCGTCGGCAATCGCCATCGTGCGCGCCCAGGCCTTCTCCGCCGCGGCCGGATTGGCGCACGCGAGATTGACCGCGACCTTGTCCGCCCGCTCCTCTCCCTCCTTGCGCTTGGTCTTGTAGCGGTCGAACGTATAGGCGCGCAGGCGCACGCCGAGCGCCAGATCGGCGATCTGATCGCCCTTGAGCGCACCCGCCGCAAATTCGGCCAAAATCGTCGCTTGCGCAGCGGTGGCCGGGACTTTCCCCATAGCGACGCCGCCGAGCTTGACGAGATCCCGATCCTTAAGCTCGCGCTCCTTGCCGATGCCGACTACGACCAGACGCGGTAGGTTGAGACCCGCAGGCGCAATGATGTCGAGAGTCGATCCGTTCTTGCCGGTGAAGCGATCCGCGGCCGCTGCACGGCGCTGGAGATCTCCAATCGGCGATAGAGCCTTTTGGGTTGTGGGGCCGAACTTGAGGCCTTCCGCGCAGAACGTAACGAGAACTCCCCGCAAGCGATCGAACGACGTGAAGCCGAGCTTGAGGGGGTCGGGCATGGTTCGGTCCTTCTTGCCGGGTCAAAGGTTTCGTGACCCGACATATGAACCGGACCGCGCCATCGTGCAAAGCGCCTTCTCGCGACGTCAGTGCAATCGCTGCTGCGCCTGTGCAAGTTCAATAGGTTTGCCTTGGCGAGGCCATTTTGTGAAAGCATGAAATTACTTGCGTTGGAGGGAACTCGGCTTGGGAGGCGACACTGCCTTCGCGGGGAGCCGATGTGGCCCATCAGCGGGGGATGTTGAGATCGATGGGGTCGATCGGCCGCTATATGTTTCGCACCACGATGGGTGCGTTCGTGATCATCGTTGTCAGCTTGACCGTCGTGATGTGGTTCACGCAGGCGGTCCGCGAATTCGATCTGATCACGAGCCAGCGGCAAACCGTTTTGGTCTTCCTCGGCCTCACTGGCCTGTTCGTTCCGCTGCTCGTCATGATGATCGCACCGATTTCGCTGGCGCTGGCTGCCGCGCATATCCTCAACAAGCTCAGTTCGGATTCCGAGATTATCGTGATGAACGCAGCCGGCCTCTCGCCGTGGCGCTTGGTCAGTCCATTCCTCGCCGCGGCCTTTGTGGTTTCGCTCCTGGTCTCCGTCATTGCCGTCTATGTGTCGCCGCGCGCTTTGCGCGAGATGCGCGACTGGAGCGCTGAGGTGCACGCCGACATTCTCACTAATATCGTGCAACCGGGTCGCTTCACCACTGTGGGCGGCAATCTCACCTTCCACATCGCTGACCGGCGGCCCAACGGACTCCTGGTCGGCATATTCCTCGACGATCGGCGCGATGCCAACGAGCACGCCACCTATCTCGCCGAGCAGGGCGAGATCGTGAAGAACGATAACGGCTCGTTCCTCGTGCTCGAAGGGGGCAGCGTGCAGCGTCTCGAAGCCGGTCAGCGCGATCCGCGCATCGTGACTTTCGACCGTTACGGGTTCGATCTGTCCAAATTCACCGGCGGCCCGCAAAGCGTCGTTTACAGTGTGCGCGAGAAATATCTTTGGGATCTGTTGTGGCCGCGACCCGATGATGCGCTTTACGGGGCGCAGCCGGAGCAGTATCGATCGGAGCTGCATGACCGCCTCGCGACCCCACTTTATCCGCTTGCATTCGTGATCCTTGCCTATGCCTTTCTCGGTCCGCCGCAAACTACCCGGCAGAGCCGCGCGCTGGCGCTGTTGAGCCTGACTGGCGCGGTGTCGCTGCTGCGCCTCATCGGCTTCCTCAGCGTCATCGTCGGCGTGCGCGTGCCGGGCCTTCTCGTCCTGCAATATGTCGCGCTCGTCGGCTCGATCGTCGCCGGATTGTGGCAAATTTCCCGCGGGCAAGCTCTCGAGCCCGCGACGGCGGTGTTGAAAATCGCGACTGCCATCAGCGAACGCTTCGCGCCAGCGACGGCCAGTTGAGGAGCGGGTCGATGCTTACCGGTACGCTTTCACGCTATTTCGGATTGCGCTTTCTCAGATCCCTCATCGGCACGTTCTTCGGCGTGGTCGCGCTCGCCGCGATGATCGACTATGTCGAACTCATGCGCCGCGGCGCCGACTGGCCCAAGGCCACGTCCTGGCTCCTCGCCGAGATTTCCATGTTCCGCGTTCCCCAACTCGCCGAGCGCATCATGCCGTTCGCGGTGCTGGTAGGCGCGATGTCGTGCTATCTGACCCTCTCGCGCCGCCTCGAACTGGTCGTTGCACGCGCGGCCGGCATTTCCGCCTGGCAATTCGTGGCGCCGGCGATGATCGCGGCGTTCCTGTTCGGCACGGTCGCCACCACCGTTTACAACCCAATCGCCGCGATCCTGCACGAGCGCTCGAAACGCATCGAAGCCGAGATGATGGGCGAGCTTCCCTCCTCGGCACTGCAGGAAAACACGAGCGGCTTCTGGGTGCGCCAGAAGAGCGCCGACGGTGCAGCCATCATCAACGCCAAATCGAGCCGCGGGCAGGGCTCCCAGCTCGGCGGCGTCAGCGTGTACACCTTCGATAGCACCGGTCAATTCCAGGAGCGGATCGAGGCAAAGAGTGCGGCACTGGAGCAAGGCTACTGGCGGTTCGACGAGGCCCGCATCTATGCGAGCGGCAATCCGCCTGTGTTCCAAGACACCTATCGGCTCGGCACCAGCTTGACGCTCGAACAGGTGCGGGAAAGCTTTGCCACGCCCGAAACCGTCCCGTTCTGGCAACTCCCCTACTACATCGAGACGGCGGATCGGGCGGGACTGGTCGCTGCCGGCTATCGGCTGCAATACCAGCAGCTGTTGTCGCGTCCCTTCCTCCTCGCCGCCATGGTCCTGCTCGCAGCTTCGGTTAGCCTGCGCTTCTTCCGTTTCGGCGGCGTGCAGAAGATGGTTCTGGGCGGGATTTCCGCCGGCTTCCTGCTGTTCGTATTATCAAAGTTCACGGAAGACATGAGCAAATCGGAACTTATGTCGCCGGTGATGGCGGCATGGATTCCTGTACTGGTCGGCGGTCTAACCGGATTCGTTGTGCTGCTGTACCAGGAGGACGGGTAGTGGCGCGCGCTTCCGCATTCTAAATTCCTCCGTGGGACGGTAATATTGAGTTTTGCGAGAATTGGAATAACTGAAGGAGGGGCAGCGGCGCAATTGTTGAGGGAGAGCAAGAAGTGATATCGCGGATCCCGCTCGGTACCCGCCGGAAGGCTTTCGTTGCGAGCATGCTCGCCGCAGCGATCATGCTCGCCGTTCCTTCGACCGCCCGCTCGCAACAGGTTGTTGCGTTCGTTAATGGCCAGCCGATTACGACGCTCGATGTCGAGCATCGTAGCAAGTTCATTCAGCTGAGCACGAAAAAGCCACCGGCGCGCAAGGAAGTGCTTGATAGCCTGATCGACGAAATTTTGGAGGTGACCGAGGCCAAGCGCTTCAGCATCGATGTTCCCGATGAGGAAGTGAACAAAGCCTATGCCGGTGTCGCGAGCCGCATGGGGATCGACGCGCAGAAGCTGTCTGAAATACTTGCCCACGACGGAGCGAGCGCCGACACCCTCAAGCGTCGATTGCGCGCCCAACTTGCCTGGACCAATCTGGTGCGCGGACGCTACAAGGCAAGCCTGGAAATCAGGGACAGCGATGTCGAAGCGCAACTCGAGCTACATAAGTCCCAAGAGAAGAACGACGTGGGATACGAATACATCATGCGCCCGGTCATCTTCATTGTGCCGCGCGGTTCGCCCGACGCCGCTTACGAAGCCCGCAAACATGACGCCGAGGCCTTGCGCGTGCGCTTTCAGAACTGCAACGACGGCATTTCCTTTGCTCGCGCTCTCCCGGACGTCGCGGTGCGCGACCAGGTGTCGAAGTTTTCCGCCGACCTGGCGCAGCAATTGCGCGAAATTCTCGACGGCACGGGGGTCGGCCGCCTGACTCCGCCCGAAACGACGGCGGAGGGGGTGCAGATGTTCGCGGTTTGCGCCAAAAAGGAGACCAAATCCGACACGCCAGAAATGAAGGAAATTCGCGATCAAATGTTCCAGCAAAAGTTCGGCGCAAAAGCCAAGCGCTATCTTGAGAATTTGCGGCGCGCGGCGATGATCGAATACAAGATGCCGGAAGATAAATAGGCGACGAGAAGCGAAATCGTGCAGCCATTGGCATTGACGCTCGGCGAGCCCGCCGGGATCGGCCCCGACCTTGCCCTCGCGGTCTGGCATCGACGCGCCGAACTCGACGTTCCGCGATTCTACGTTGTCGCCGACCCGGATTTTCTCGGCCGGCGCGCCGATCGGCTCGGCCTCGACGTTCCGATCGCAACCGTGACGCCGGCCGCGGCCGCCGCAACGTTTGCTTCCGCCTTGCCGGTGGTTGCGCTCGACGTCGCGGTGAGTGCCGAGCCAGGCCGCCCGAATCGATCGAGCGCTCCGGCCGCCATTGCCTCCATTCGCCGCGCGGTCGCCGACGTTATTGCGGGCGCGGCCGCAGCCATCGTCACGAATCCGGTGGCAAAGAATGTGCTCTACAATTGGGGGTTTGCCGAGCCCGGCCAGACCGAGTTCCTGGCCACGCTGGTGCAGGAAACGACCGGTAAGTCGCTGCGGCCGGTCATGATGTTGTGGTCGCCGGAACTCGCCGTCGTGCCGGTGACGATCCACCTGCCGCTCAGAGAAATCTTCGAGCGTCTTTCGACTGAACTCATCGTCGAGACCGGACGTATCGTGGCGGGCGACCTTTCCAGGCGGTTTCGCATTCCGCGCCCGCGGCTCGCGATCGCCGGACTTAACCCCCATGCCGGCGAGAACGGTGCGCTCGGCGAGGAGGACCGCACAATCGTAGCGCCGGCTGTCGCTCGACTCATTGCCGAGGGCATCGATGCCAGGGGTCCGCTGCCGGCCGATTCGCTGTTCCACGAGCGGGCACGCGCGACCTACGATGCGGCGTTGTGCATGTATCACGACCAGGCGCTGATCCCGATCAAGACGCTCGCTTTCGATCATGCCGTCAATGTCACGCTTGGCCTTCCCTTCGTGCGAACCTCGCCCGATCACGGCACCGCCTTCGACATCGCCGGCACCGGCGTCGCCGATCCGACGAGCCTCGTTGCCGCGCTACGGCTGGCGGCGCGGCTGGCAATGGCGGACAGCCCGGCTCCGCTCCCCGCGTCGTGACCTCTGCGCCGGACGGCCTGCCGCCATTGCGCGAAGTCATTCGCCGACATGATCTCGTCGCCAGAAAATCGCTTGGACAAAATTTCCTTCTCGACCTCAATCTGGCCGCGCGCATCGGGCGCGCGGCGGGACCGCTCACAGGCGTGACTGTATTGGAAGTCGGTTCCGGGCCGGGCGGCCTCACGCGCGCCCTCTTGGCACTCGGCGCCGCTCGCGTGATCGCGGTCGAGCGCGATGTACGCGCAATTGCGGCTCTGCAGGAGATCGCCGAACGCTATCCCGGCAGCCTCGACATCGTCACGGCGGACGCGCTCACGTTCGATCCGCGCTCCCGCCTCGATCGCGGCCCCGTGCGCATCGTCGCCAATCTGCCCTACAACATCGCCACGGCGCTGCTTGTCTCCTGGGTCTGCGTGGAGCCGTGGCCGCCCTGGTACGATGCCGCCGTCCTCATGTTCCAGCGCGAGGTCGCCGAGCGCATCGTTGCTCCGCCCGGCTCAAAAAGTTACGGGCGGCTGTCCGTGCTGGTGCAATGGCGCTGCGAGGCCAAGATTCTTTTCGACGTCAACCCCTCGGCATTCGTGCCGCCGCCGAAAGTTACATCCTCGCTGGTGCGTGTCTTGCCGCGGGCGGCACCGCTGTCTTGCGATCGCAAACTCCTCGAGGCCGTCACCCAAGCCGCCTTCGGGCAACGGCGCAAGATGCTGCGCCAAAGCCTGCGCTCGCTCGGCGCCGATGTCTCGGCAATCCTCTCGACCGCCGGCCTTGCCCCGACGGCGCGCGCCGAGGACATTTCCGTCGCCGGCTTTGTATCGCTGGCGCAAGCTCTCGCCGCGTACCGCGGTCTCGGGCATGATGGCGGCGCTTGACGCCTAGGGGAAAACCGCAATGACCAAAATGCACCGCCAGTCGCTCATTGCCTACGGGCAACCGCTCTGCGAGACCGTCGTGGATTGCCCGGCGCCGCACGGCAGCGAAGTTCTCGTGCGCATCGAGCGTTGCGGCGTGTGCCATTCCGACCTGCATCTGCAGGATGGCTATTTCTCGCTCGGCGGCGACAAACGGCTCGACGTTACCGCGGGTCGCACGCTGCCATTCACGCTCGGGCACGAGATTGCCGGGGTCGTAGAAAGCGCGGGAGAGGAAGCCGAGGCGGCGACCATTGGCCGCCGCGTCGCGGTCTATCCCTGGATCGGCTGCGGCGTCTGCGCCGCGTGCCTCGCCGGCGAGGAAAATCTCTGTTCCGCCCCTCGTCATCTCGGCATCGCCGTCGATGGCGGCTTCGCCACCCACGTCCTCGTCCCGCATCCGCGCTACCTCCTCGATTATGCTCCGCTGTCGCCGGCCTTTGCCGAACCGCTGATGTGCTCGGGATTGACCGCGTATGCGGCGCTCAAGCGGCTTACCGGCCGGCCCGAGCGCGGTCCGGTGCTGCTCGTCGGGCTCGGCGGGGTAGGTATGATGGGCCTCGCGATCGCCCGCGCTCTGTTTCGGGAGCCGCCGATCGTCGCCGACATCGACGCGGAGAAACGAAACGCCGCGATCGCGGCCGGCGCGGCCCAAGCCTACGATCCGTCCGATCCGCAGGCGCGCAAGGCGGTGATGACGGCAACCGGCGGCCTGCTCGCCGTCTGCGATTTCGTCGGCTCCGAGAAGTCACTGCAATTCTCGACCGGGGTACTGGCGCGCGGCGGCAAGGTCGTGGTGACCGGACTTCTCGGCGGCACCTTTTCGATGGCAGCCGCCATGTTCGCGATCAAGGCGATGACGATCGAGGGCACGCTGACCGGCACGCTCGCCGAGGCGCGCGAACTGCTCGACCTCGCACGCTCGGGAAAGATTACGCCCATTCCAACGCGCGACCGCCCGCTTGCGCAAGCACAGGCGGCGCTTGACGATTTGCGCGCCGGCCGCATTGTCGGCCGCACCGTGCTGTCGGCCCTCGGATGACAGAAAACGGATGACGGACGACGAATTCGATCCGTCTTCCGTCGTCTGTCGTCCGCCTTCTGGCCTCACAACTTCGCCTGCAGAGCGCGCACGAAGCCGGAAAGGCCGATCTGCCGCTCGCGCTTGAGCCGTTCCGCCGCAAGGATGGCCCGTACTTCGGCGAACGCCTCATCTTTATCGCGGTTGATGATGACGTAGTCGTATTCCGGCCAATGACTCATCTCGCCCGCAGCCTTGGCCATGCGCGAGCCGATGATGTCGTGACTATCCTGGGCGCGGCGTTTGAGCCGCCGCTCGAGTTCCTCGACCGTAGGCGGCAGGATGAAGACGCTGACGAGATCGTCGCGCGCCTTTTCGCGCAGCTGCTGCGTGCCCTGCCAATCGATATCGAACAGGACATCGCGGCCCGCCTGCAATGCCTTCTCCACCGGCCGGCGCGGCGTGCCGTAGCGATGACCGAAAACTTCGGCCCATTCCAGAAGCTCGCCCGCCTTCACCATGGCCTCGAAGCGGTGCAGATCGATGAAACGATAATCGTCACCATCGACCTCGCCGCGGCGCTGCGCACGCGTCGTCACCGACACCGAAAGCTCGACGTTGCGATCGGCCTTGAGCAGCATGCGCGAAAGCGTGGTCTTGCCGGCACCCGAGGGCGAGGACAAAACGAGCATGAGACCGCGCCGCGCGATTCTCATTCGATTTCGCCCCGCGCGCGCCATGCTCTATTCCACGTTCTGTACCTGTTCGCGGAATTGCTCGACTGCGGCCTTGAGCTCCAAGCCGATATTGGTGAGCTCGACGTCGTTGGCCTTGGCGCACAGCGTGTTGGCTTCGCGGTTGAGCTCCTGCGCGAGAAAGTCGAGTCGGCGGCCGATCGGTCCCCCCTGCCCGATCAGAAGCTGCGCCTGCGCGACATGCGCGGCCAGGCGGTCAAGCTCCTCGCGCACGTCGGCCTTGGCCGCGATCAGGATCGCCTCCTGATGCAGCCGGTCAGGATCGAAGCGATCGGACTGCGACAGCAGCGTGGCGACCTGCTCAGCAAGCCGCACGCGTATAGCTTCGGGCCGCCGGCCGGGCGTGAGTTCGGCGCGCTGCGCCAGCGCGGCGATTTCGCCAAGCCGCGCTCCGAGTACACGGGCAAGGGCGGCGCCCTCGTGGCGGCGCATCGCGGCAAGCGCTCCGATCACCTCGGCGAAGCCGGCAGTCACCGCCGTCTCGGCACCGAGCCGCTCCTCCTCGCGCTCCTCGGCGTCGCCGACCTCCATCACGCCTTTGAGCGCGAGCAGGCCATCGAGCGACGGCGGCGATGCCTCGATGCGCGAGGCGAGCTGTCGCACCGTTGCTAAGACCGCATCGAGCACCGCGGCGTTGACGCGCACGACCGGCAGGACACCGGTGCGCTCCACCGTCAGGTTGGCTTGAATCGACCCGCGTGCAAGCGTCTCCGCGGCGCGGGCGCGAACCGGCACTTCGATTGCGTCCCAGCCGGGCGGCAGGCGAAGCCGCAGATCGAGACCCTTGCCGTTGACCGACTTGACCTCCCAGGCCCAGGCATAACAGCCGCAGACGCCATGGCCGCGAGCAAATCCGGTCATGCTCGACAGCGCCATGGAACGCGATCTCCGGTAAAAAGTGGGAAGATTCGCGCCGAACTTAGCGGCGGCCTTCCACGGTCACAAGGGCGATCAGGGCATCCGCAGGGCGCCGCAGCCGAAGGCTGTAACCCTGCATCCTCGGACGTGAGCAAATTATGCTGCGCTCATCTGCCTGCAAATCCGCCGCCCTAGTACCCACTTTCATAGAAACGTGATTCGCGCGGGCAGTGAATTCGAGAGTCGGATGAGACACTTGTTCGCATCGTTGCCTGCGCGGATTGGTGATTCCGGGTACTAGTCGCCCGAGTCACTCAAAATGAGGGGTAGAGCCTCTTGAGCTTGACGCGGGCATGATCTGTCGTGAATTGCCAATCGGCCTTGGCGTGATGCTTGTTTCGATGGTCCTGCCAAGCG